>CAJONI010000043.1 GCA_905235995.1 uncultured Bacteroidales bacterium | reverse complement strand
GAGATCCCGGGTCAAGCCCGGGATGACGGAAGGGGTGCACCAACGATGGCGACAATGGTGCACCAACGATGGTGACAAGGGCGTAGCAGGCGGGTGGTGTTCGCATAAGCCGAGCATTTTTCTGCGAGGCGTTGCGACACCAGAGCCGCGGAGCCCGCAGAAGGTTCTGCCGCGCGACGGGAAAGCCCGCCAAAGCGGAGCCCGCAAACAGCGGGACCCCGGGTCAGAGGTACAGGCCGTAGCTGTGCTTGATGGAGTTCATCACGAAGGACGACTGGACGCTGCCGATGGCGTCGATGGTGCCGAGGGTGTTGATCAGGAACTCGTTGTAGTCCTTCATGCTGCGGGCACGGATCTTCAGTAGATAATCGTATTCGCCGGAGATGTTGTAGCATTCCGCCACCTGCGGGATGTCGCGGATCAGGCGCGTGAAGTTGCGGGCCACGTCGCGAGTCATCTGCTTCAGCTTCACGGAGCAGAACACCTCGAAACCCAGGTCCAGCTTCTCCGCGTCGAGGATGGCCACGTATTGCTTTATGTAGCCCTCCCGCTCCAGACGCTTGAGACGCTCGAAAACCGGAGTGGTGGAGAGATTTACCCCGGCCGCCAGCTCCTTCGTGGTCCTCCGCGCATCCTCCTGCAGGAGCCTGAGAATTTTTTTATCTATTTCATCAAGCATTTTAGAATAATATTCTATTATTAACGATATTATTGGCAAATATAGAAATATTTTCCGTTTTTTCACAGGCTATTGCGCATTTTATTGCAGGGACGTATCTTTGCATCTCAAAAAAAGAGGGATGAAAAAACAAGGCATAGGCACGCGCTGCGTACATGCAGGCTACAAGCCCGGCAAAGGCGAACCCCGGCAGATCCCGGTGATCCAGAGCACGACTTTCAAATATGAGACCTCCGAGCAGATGGGCAGGCTCTTCGACCTCGAAGACACCGGCTACTTCTACACCAGGCTCCAGAACCCCACCAACGACTACGTGGCCGCCAAGATCGCCGACCTCGAAGGCGGAGTGGGCGCCATGCTGACCTCTTCAGGCCAGGCCGCCAACCTCTTCGCATGCCTCAACATCTGCGAAGCAGGCGACCATATAGTGAGCGCAGGCAATATCTACGGCGGCACCTTCAACCTGCTGGGAGTCAGCCTCGAGAAAATGGGCATCCACGTGAGCTTCATCAATGCCGACGATCCGGAAGACAAGATAGCCGCGGCCTTCCGCCCCGAGACCAGGCTCTTCTTCACGGAAACCCTCTCCAACCCCGGAGTGGAAGTGCTCGACATAGAGAAATGCGCCCGCATCGCCCATGAGCACGGAGTGCCGCTGATCGTGGACAACACCTTCCCCACCCCCGTCAACTGCCGGCCCTTCGAATGGGGAGCCGATATCGTGACCCATTCCACAACCAAATACATGGACGGGCACGGCGTAGCTGTGGGCGGCGCACTCGTAGACAGCGGCAACTTCGACTGGGAAGCCCACGCCGACAGGTTCCCCGGCCTGACGACCCCCGACGCATCGTACCACGGGCTGGTGTATACCAAGGCCTTCGGCCGCGCAGCCTACATCACCAAGGCCACCACGCACCTGATGCGCGACCTCGGCTCAATACAGAGCCCCCAGAACGCCTTCTACCTCAACCTCGGCCTGCAGTCGCTCCATGTGAGGATGGCCCGACACTGCCAGAGCGCACAGAAGGTAGCGGAATTCCTCTCCCAACATCCCGACGTGGCGTGGGTGAAATATCCCGGCCTGCCCGGCGACGCCGACTATGCAAAGGCGCAAAAGTATCTGCCAAACGGCACCTGCGGAGTGATGTGCGCCGGGCTCAAGGGAGGCCGCGCCTTCGACGAGAAGTTTATGGACTCGCTCCGTCTCATCACCATAGAGACGCACGTGGCCGACTGCCACAGCTGCATCCTGCACCCGGCCTCGCACACCCACCGCCAGCTAAGCGACGAACAGCTGCGCGCCGCCGGCATCGCGCCCGACCTTATGCGCCTGAGCATAGGCCTGGAGGATGCGGATGATATCATCGACGACATCGCCCAGGCCCTGGAAGCCGCCCACAAGGCATGACAAGGCACGAACTTTATATCGACGACTTCAGCTTCGAGGCGGGCGGACGGCTCCCTCAGGTAAAAGTCGTATACCATACCTCCGAGGCCAAGGACGGCCCGGTCGTCTGGATCTGCCACGCACTGACCGCCAACAGCGACCCGGAAGACTGGTGGCCCGAGATGGTGGGCCCCGGCAAGTTCTTCGATACCGAGAAGCAGAGGATAGTGTGCGTAAACATGCTGGCCTCGCCCTACGGCTCCTCCTCCCCCGCCTCCCTCGATCCCTCGACCGGCAGGCCCTTCTTCTTCGATTTCCCGGCGGTGACGGTCCGCGACATGGTAGCCACCATGCGCGCAGTGCGGCTGGCGCTAGGTATCAAGAAGATAGATCTGCTCGTAGGCAGTTCCATCGGCGGGTTCCAGGCAGTGGAATGGGCTATCACCGAGCCCGACGTGTTCGTAAATGCCGCTTTCATCGCCACCGCCCCGCGCGTATCACCCTGGCTCTCCGCCACCATGGAGACCCAGCGCATGGCATTGGAAGCCGACCCTTCGTTCCGCGCCGCGGAGTCGCTTGCCGGCGGAGCCCTCGGGCTGCGCTGCGCCCGCGCCCAGGCTCTCGTGACCTACCGCTGCTTCGAGGGTTATGGCCTCACCCAGGCCGAACCCGACGACGACACGCTCTTCGCCTCCAGGGCCGCATCTTACGAGCGCTACCAGGGCGAGAAGCTCGTCAGGCGCAATTTCGACGCCTACTGCTACCACTATCTGTGCAACGCGGTGGACAGCCACAACGCCGGGCGCGGGCGCGGCGGTGTGGCAGCAGCGCTGGGACGCATACAGGCAAACGTGCTCGTGGCGTCGATCGACACCGACGGAATCTTCCTTCCCTCAGAGATAGAAACCTGGGCTCCGTATATCCCCGGAGCCGTTTATAAACGTTTAAACTCGCATTTCGGCCACGACGGTTTCCTGCTCGAGACCGCCCAGCTGATCCATATCCTCACCCCCCTGCTATGCAAGTCCTGAAATTCGGCGGCACCTCGGTCGCCCAGCCCCAAAAGATCGTCGACATAGTGGTCCGTTCGCTCGAACGCGACCGTACCATCCTTGTCTGTTCGGCCATCAGCCGCTGCACCGACACCCTCATCCGCCTGGGAAACCTGGCGGCGGCACGCGACGAAAAATATCTCGCCGAGCTCGACGCCCTCTGGCTGAGGCATGTGGAAATGATCGAAGGCCTGCTGCCCGCCGACCGCGTAGCGGCAGTGCGCGAGACGGTGGAAGGCCTGTTCGAATCGCTTCGCGGCATCCTTCACGGGGTGTTCCTGCTGGGCGAACTGAGTCCCGCCAGCCTCGACGCAGTGCAAAGCTACGGAGAGCTCTTCTCGACGAAGATCCTGGCAGCAAAGTTCACCGCACTGGGCATCCCCTGCGCATGGCTCGACTCGCGGCAGATAGTCCGCACCAACGGAGGAATAGTCGACACGGCCGCGACCTACGCAGGAGTTGCGGCAGCCATCGACGCGCATCCCCACACTTCCCTGTTCATCGTGCCCGGCTTCATAGCCAGCGACCAGCAGGGTCGCGTGACCACCCTGGGACGCGGAGGAAGCGACTATACGGCCTCCCTATACGCCGTCGGCGTACACGCCCGCCTGGTGGAGATATGGACCGACGTGCCGGGCATCATGACCACCAACCCCAAGACCGTGCCCACGGCCAGGACCATACGCAACATCTCCTATCGCGCCGCACAGGAGCTTTCGCACTTCGGCGCGAAGGTCATCTTCCCGCCGACCATCCAGCCCGTGGTCAACGAGGGCATACCTATTTACGTGAAGGATACCTTCACTCCCGACGATCCCGGCACGCTGGTGGAAAAGAATCCGCCGCGTCGCGAAGAGGCCCTGCTGGGCATAGCAAACTCCGACAAGATCGCGCTCATCTCGCTGGAAGGCAGCGGGATGGTTGGCATTCCCGGCTTCTCTTCAAGGCTCTTCGACGCCCTCACCCGCGCCGGCATCAACATCATCCTCATCACCCAGGCATCCTCCGTCCATACGATGTGCATCGCCATCGCCGAGGCTGACGCACCTGCGGCCAAGCAAGCCGCCGACACCTGCTTCGCCTACGAGATATCGCTGGGCAAGCTGCAGCCTCTCAAGGTCGAGAAGGGCTATTCCATAGTCTGCCTGGTGGGCGACGACATCCTGGGGCACAGCGGCGCCACGGGTCGCATGCTGGCAGCTTTGGGAGCCCGAGGCATAGCGGTGCGCGCCACGGCGCAGGGCTCTTCCGAAAGGAACATCTCAGTAATCGTGGCCTCGAAAGACGCCGAGGAGGCCATCAGGGCCATACACAACGAAATCTTCGACCGTTCCCCTCTGGAGGCGGTCAACCTCTTCATCGCGGGCTACGGCACTATCGGCAAGACGCTGGTAGAGATGATACGCGAAAACCATGACGCCATCGCTGCGCGTACGGGCAAGGACTTGAGGATCTGCGGCCTGGCCAACAGCCGCCGCTACGTGGTCGACACTGCGGGAGTGGATCCTGCCTCGCTGCCCGAAGGCACTGCTGGTTCGTTCTTCGATGCGCTGGCCGACCTGTCGCTCAGCAATTCGGTGCTGGTCGACTGCACGGCAAGCGAGGAGACGGGCCTGCGCTACCCGCAACTGTTCAAGGCGGGATACAACGTGGTGGCCTGCAATAAGATACCTTTCGCGGGGACTTACGAGCGCTACTCTGCGCTGGTTTCGGCAGCCGCTAGGGAGCACGTGGGCCTGCGCTACGAGACCACGGTCGGGGCCGCCCTTCCCATCCTCGCTTCGCTGGAGAGGATGGCTGTCTCGGGCGACAGGCTGGTTTCGGTGGAAGCCGTGCTTTCCGGCACGCTGGGCTACCTCTGCTCGCAGTACGGGGGGCATGATTTTGCAGCGCTGGTGGAAGATGCCAGGGCCAAGGGCTACACGGAACCTGATCCCAGGGCCGACCTCTCGGGCCGCGACGTGCTGCGCAAGACGCTGATTCTTTCGCGGGTGGCGGGCATGGCACTGGAAGAGTCCGACGTGGCGCTGACGCCTTTCCCTGAAGAGGCGGAGCTTCAGGCCATGTATGAGGATGCGTCGGCCAAGGGCAGGAGGCTGCGTTATGTGGCTTCGCTAAAGCGTGAGGGCGATGTATGGAAGGCCGAGGTAGGCCTTAAGGCTGTCGATGCCGAAAGTCCGCTCTTCGCTTTGACGGGTACCGACAACTGCGCTGTCATCAAGACGGATGACTATCCTTCGCCGCTGGTGATCGGCGGCGCCGGCGCCGGCCCCCGCCAAACCGCCGCCGGCGTACTATCTGATATTTTATCGATATGAACTATATTTGGCGATAAGGGCGTAGCGGCGGGTGGTGTTGCGTAAGCCGAGCATTTTTCTGCGAGGCGTCGCAACACCAGAGCCGCAAAGCCCGCAAAAGATGAATGTTATATGAAAGTAGCAGTAGTGGGGGCCACGGGATTGGTTGGCACCCGGATGATTGAAGTACTGGAAGAACGGAATTTCCCTGTCGACGAATTCATACCGGTCGCATCGGAACGCTCGGTCGGCAAGACCGTGACCTTCCGGGGCAAACCTTACACGGTCGTCAGCGCCGACGAAGCCATCTCCAGAAAGCCCCGGCTGGCCATCTTCTCCGCCGGCGCCGGAGCCTCGCGCGAGCTCGCGCCCCGCTTCGCCGAAGCCGGCTGCCGGGTGGTCGACAACTCCTCCTGCTGGCGCATGGACCCCGACAAGAAACTGGTCGTACCCGAGATCAACGCCGACGTCCTGACCGTCGACGACTGGATCATAGCAAACCCCAACTGCTCCACGATACAGATGCTCCTGCCTCTCGCACCGCTCCATAAAGCGTTCATCATCAAGCGAGTGGTCGTATCGACATACCAGAGCATCACAGGTACGGGCCAGAAAGCCGTAGTGCAGATGGCAGCCGAACGCGAAGGCAAGGCCTGGGGCGAGTACCCCGCCGTGTATCCCTATCCCATCGACCGCAACCTCCTGCCGCACATCGACTCATTCCTCGAAAACGGCTACACGAAAGAGGAGATGAAGATGGTCAACGAGACCCATAAGATCCTCGACCCGGCCATCGCCGTTACGGCCACGACGGTGCGCGTCCCCGTGCGCGGCGGCCACAGCGAGTCGGTCAACGTCGAGTTCAAACGTCCGTTCGAACTCGAGGAAGTCCGGGAACTGCTGGAAGCCACCCCCGGAGTGGTCGTTCAGGACGACCCTTCGAAGAACGTCTATCCCATGCCCCTCTACGCCGAAGGCCGCGACGAGGTGTTCGTAGGCCGCATACGCCGCGATTTCACTGTCGAGAACGGCCTGAACTTCTGGTGCGTGTCCGACAATCTCCGCAAAGGCGCCGCCACCAACGCCGTCCAGATAGCAGAAGAACTCCTCAGGCGTCACTTTATCTAAAATTCACGACATGACCAGGATACTTGCCTCCATACTCGCACTCTCGATGACACTGTCAGCTATTGCACAGCCCACCCGCATTCTCGTGGGCACCTACACCGAAGGGACTCCCGCCGAAGGAGTATATCTCTATTCCATAGACCTGGAGACCGGAGAATACACCCTGCTTTCCAAGGCAGCTTCCGGAAACCCTTCCTTCGTAATAGCCTCTTCTGACGGAGAGAAGGCATGGTCGGTCAACGAATTCAACGACGGACGCGAAGGCCTGAGCTCCTACACCATCGACGGAGACACCGTAGCCCTGCTCAACAGTGTCACCATTCCCAAAGACAAGGTCGACGGAGCGGACCCCTGCAACCTGCTCAATACGGGAGACGCCCTCCTGAGCTCCAACTATTCAGGCGGGACGCTCACAGCCTTCCGGCTTGGCGAAGATGGCCGTATCGGGGAGCTGACGCAGCATTTCGGGCAGGAAGGCGCCCATATGCACTGCGCCGTGCTCTCGCCTGACGGAAAATACATCTTTGCGGCCAACCTCGGAAACGACTGCGTCCACCGCTTCGAACTCGGGACCGACGGCATGCCGCTCGGGGAAGCCAGCATCGCATGGAAGAACCGAAGCCGGGAGAAATTCGGCCCCAGGCACATGGTCTTAAGCCCCGACGGCCGCTTCGCCTACCTGCTCTGCGAGCTGGGCGACAAGCTTGTGGTGTTCAACTACAGCGACGGCAATCTCAAGCCCGTCCAGATTCTTACGGCATACGCCGGAGAAGGACACGGCAGCGCCGACATCCACCTTTCGCCCGACGGCCGTTTCCTCTACACCAGCCACAGGCTGAAGCAAGACGGCCTCGCCGTTTTCTCGGTGAACCAGAGGAACGGAAAGGTCAAGGCCGCAGGCTACCAAAAGACAGGGAAGCACCCGCGCAATTTCGCGCTCTCTCCCGATGGGCGCTACCTGCTCTGCGCCTGCCGCGACGACAACCGCATAGAAATCTACTCGGTCGACACCCAAAGCGGAGCGCTCACGCCCACAGGCAAAAGCATAGAGGTCGGGGCGCCGGTGTGCGTTCAGTTCCTGCCATAAAAAACGAGACCCCGGATCAAGTCCGGGGTGACGTTCAGATCCCGGATCGAGTCCGGGATGACGATGGCTATTCTACCATGCAAGGGCGCTGGCGCCGAGGATTGCGGCGTCGGAGTCCTTGAGGGCGGAGTAGAGCACGCGGATGCGGCCCTTCCAGATCGAGAGCTGGTTCTCCTCCATGGCCGCGACCATTTCCTCGTGGAAATACTTCTTCGCGCGGGCCAGGCCACCGAAGAGCACGATGGCCTCGGGAGCGCTGAACTTCACGAAGTCGGCCAGCGAACGGCCAAGGATCTCACCGGTGGTCTTGAAGATCTCGAGCGCAATCTCGTCGCCGATCTCGGCTGCGTCGTACACGTCTTTCGAGGAGATCTTCTCCGGGTCGAGTTCGCGCAGCTTGCTGGGCTTGTCGGGATTGGTCATGAGCAGCTTCTGGGCCGTGCGGCGCACGCCCATGGCGCTGCAGTAGGTCTCAAGGCATCCCTTCAGGCCACAGTTGCACTGGCGGCCATCGCGGATGGCGATGGTGTGGCCGAGCTCGCCGGCGAAACCGTCGTGTCCGTAGACTATCTCGCCGTTGATGACGATACCGCTGCCCACGCCAGTGCCCAGGGTGATCATGATGAAGTTCTTCATGCCACGGGCCACGCCGTAGGCCATCTCACCCATCGCGGCTGCGTTGGCGTCGTTGGTCACGGTGACGGGCAGGTTGGTGAAGCTGCGCACCAGGTTGGCCAGGTCGACTACCGTCGGGTTGCCGGAGTTGTCGTAGCTCCATTTGAGGTTGGGAGCATGCTCCACCGTACCGTTGTAGTAGTTGCCGTTGGGGGCGCCTATGCCGATGCCCTTGACCTCTCCGGTATCTTTCGTCTTTGCGATGAGGTCGTTGATGGCGTTGGTAAGGTCGGTGATGTAGTCGATGAGCTTGTCCTGCAGTGAGGAGATTACGGTCTGGGCGATGATTTCGCCTTCAGCATTGACGACGCCGAGTTTGGTGCTCTGACCGCCGACGTCGATGCCCATTACGAGTTCTTTTGACATATATCGGAATTATTTAACTCTTTTGGAGACCTTCGAGCCGATGACGGCAAAGTAGAGGATGTAGGCCACGCCGAGAGCGATGAGCCAGTAGCTGGCCATGTAACCGAGATGGTCGGCGAGGTAGCCCTGAAGGAGCGGAATGATGCCGCCGCCGACTACCATCATCATGAACAGGCCGGAGGCCTTGTTGGTCGCGGCGCCGAGGCCCTCGACCGCGAGGTTGAAGATCGCACCCCACATCACGGAAGTGCAGAGGCCGCAGAGCACCAGCAGCAGAGCCGACAGGGGCACGTTGACCATGGCGAAGCTGGCGCCGGTGAAGGCGGGCATGTTGACCTTGACGGTGGCGGGTGCGAAGATGGCGCAGATCACCAGGATCAGTGCCACCAGAGCGGTGCAGGTCAGCTGGGTCTTGGAAGAGACCTTGCCGGAGATGAGGCTGGATACGAAACGTCCTATCAGCATCAGGAACCAGTAGGTTCCGGCCACGAAGCCTGCGACGGCCGCGGCGCTGGTAGCGTCGAGCATGCCGGCGGGGTTGTTGGGATCGGCCAGGTAGAGGTTCAGGGTTCCGGGGATTCCCACCTCGACGCCCACGTAGACGAAGATGGCGATCACGCCGTAGACGAAGTGACGGTAGTTCCAGGGGCTTTCGGCATGGGCCGCGTCGGCGACCTGCTCGGGATCCTGGATCTTGATGAAGCTGAGGATGATGAAAGCGGCTGCGAAGATCGCCATGGCGGTGAAGAGCACGGGGTTGACGTCGCTGATCACGGTCTTGCCGGCGATGAGCTGTCCGATCATGGCACCTACGAGCATCGGGGTCAGGGTTCCCATGAGGGAGTTGAAGGTACCGCCGATCTGTACGTACTGATTGCCTTTCTTGCCACCGCCGCCCAGCAGGGTGAGCATCGGGTTGACCACGGTGTTGAGCATGCAGACGGAGAATCCGGAGATGAATGCGCCGAGGAGATAGGTGATGAAGTTCATCGGGAAGCCGGGGACGACACCCGAGAGGAACTGCACGAACACGCCGATGAAGCCGACCGCGATTGCGATCAGGGCGGTCTTCTTGTAACCGAATTTGGTGAGCATGTTGCCGGCCGGGATACCCATGAACAGGTAGGCCAGGAAGTTCATCATGTTGCCCATCATGGCCAGGGTGTTGGATCCCGCGATCTGCGGCTGCATCTTCCAAATGTTGCCGATAGGCGCGGCCAGGTTGGTCACGAAGGAAATCATTCCGAAGAGGAAGATCATCGTGACGATGGCGACCATGTTGGTGCCTTGTTTAGTATTGGTTTTTGACATATAAAAAAGGTTAAAATTGATTTTTTTCAAAAACGGTCTGCTAAGTTAACAAAAAAATCCCAAAGAAGTAGCGTCCTCTACAAATTTGCTAATTCGGCCAAAAAATCACTACTTTTGCGGATTATTTCGTTAATCGGAAAAAAAACCTGCGATGGCAAAACTCATCGGAAGTATCTCCCAGATCATCGGCCCCGTGGTCGATGTCCATTTCAACATTTCGGAAGACCAGCCCACAACTCTCCCCTCCATCCATGACGCCCTTTATGTCAAGCGCGACGACGGGTCGCTCCTGACCATCGAAGTGCAGCAGCATCTCGGCGAGGACACTGTCCGCACCGTGGCCATGGATTCTACCGACGGCCTGCGCCGCGGCATGACGGTAGAGTGCTCCGGCGAAACCATCACCATGCCGGTGGGCGCGCAGATCCGCGGCCGCGTGATGAACGTGGTGGGCGGCACCATCGACGGCATGGAGCCCCTCGACCGCAAGGGCGCCCTCCCCATCCACAGGGAACCTCCGAAGTTCGAGGAACTGACCACCTCGCAGGAAGTGCTCTTCACCGGCATCAAGGTCATCGACCTTCTGGAGCCCTACCTCAAGGGCGGCAAGATCGGCCTGTTCGGCGGCGCCGGCGTGGGCAAGACAGTGCTCATCAAGGAGCTGATCAACAACATCGCCAAGAAGCACAACGGCTTCTCGGTGTTCGCAGGTGTGGGCGAGCGTACCCGCGAGGGCAACGACCTGCTCCGCGAAATGATTGAGTCGGGAGTTATCCGCTACGGCAAGGAATTCGACAAGGGTATGGCGGAAGGCCACTGGGACCTCTCGACGGTCGACGCCGAAGAACTGAAGAAGTCGCAGGTGGCGATGGTGTTCGGACAGATGAACGAACCGCCGGGAGCCCGTTCCTCCGTGGCACTGAGCGGCCTGACCCTCGCCGAATCGTTCCGCGACAGCGGCAAGGAAGACGATCCGAAGGACATCCTGCTCTTCATCGACAATATCTTCCGTTTCACCCAGGCGGGCAGCGAGGTGTCGGCACTGCTGGGCCGCATGCCTTCCGCCGTGGGCTACCAGCCCACCCTGGCCACGGAGATGGGCCGCATGCAGGAGCGCATCACCTCCACCAAGAACGGGTCCATCACTTCCGTCCAGGCGGTCTACGTGCCCGCCGACGACCTGACGGACCCCGCCCCCGCCACCACCTTCTCCCACCTCGACGCCACCACGGTGCTCAGCCGCAAGATCGCGGAGCTGGGCATCTATCCCGCCGTCGACCCGCTCGACTCCACCTCCCGCATCCTCGACCCCAACATCGTGGGCGAGGCGCACTACCAGACCGCGCAGAAGGTGAAGCAGGTGCTCCAGCGCAACAAGGAGCTCCAGGACATAATCAACATCCTCGGCATGGACGAACTCTCCGACGAGGACAAGCTCACGGTCTCCCGCGCAAGGCGCATACAGCGCTTCCTCTCGCAGCCCTTCCAGGTGGCGGAGCAGTTCACGGGCGTCCCGGGCGTGATGGTATCGATAGAAGACACCATCAAGGGCTTCAACATGATCATGGACGGCGAGGTGGACCACCTCCCCGAACAGGCGTTCCTCAACGTCGGAACCATCGAAGAAGCCATAGCCAAGGGCGAGAAACTCCTCGCCCAGGCCGGCAAATGACCTGAGAGCCGATGATCACCCTTAAAATCATATCCCCGCAGCGCGAAGTGCTCTCCGAAGACGTCGACCTGGTCGAGCTCCCGGGTACGATGGGCCGCTTCGAGGTCCTGCGCGACCATGCACCCCTTATCTCTTCGCTGGAAAAGGGAAGCATCCGCTACGTGAAGGGGGGAGAAAGCAATGAAATAGAATGCGAGCCCGGCTTCGTGGAAGTCCGCTCCAACACCGTGACCGTATGCATCGGATAAGGACCATTGCCTGCATCGCCCTGTGCCTGATGGCCTTGCTCCCCGCAAGTGCAGCGGAGCATGACACCCATGGCGAATCCGCCCCGGGCGAGCTCGACATGAACAGCTACATCTTCGGGCACATAGGCGACTCCTACGAGTGGCACATCACCTCGATCAACGGGAAGCACATCTCCATCCCCCTGCTCTGCATAGTCTTCGATGACGGCCTGAAAGTATTCTCTTCCAGGAACATCGAGGAGAACGGCTATACCCTGAACGAAAACGGGAAACTCGTCAACGCCTCGACCGGAGAGCGTCCCGTCGACATATCCATCACCAAGAACGTGCTGAGCCTGATCATGAGCTCGGTGCTGCTGGTGGTGCTGGTACTGCTCTCGGCGCGCTGGTACAAGCTCCACGACCCGCTGAAGGAAGCTCCCCGCGGCCTGCCCGGCCTGATGGAGATGCTCATCACGATGGTCACCGACGACATTATCAAAGAAGGTGTGGGAAAGGAATGGGAGAGATACGCCCCCTACCTGCTCACGGCATTCTTCTTCATCTTCCTCAACAACCTGCTGGGCATAGTGCCCTTCTTCCCGGGCGGAGCCAACCTCACCGGCAACATCGCCGTGACGCTCTTCCTGGCGGTATGCACCTTCCTGGCAGTCAACCTTTTCGGCAACAAACACTACTATAAGGATATCTTCTGGCCCGATGTGCCGACATGGCTCAAGGCCCCGATTCCGCTAATGCCACTGATTGAGACAGTGGGCCTGTTCACAAAGCCCTTCTCGCTGATGGTGAGGCTCTTTGCCAATATACTGGCGGGCCACATCATGATACTCGGCGTGGTGGCCGTAATCTTCCTGACCGCGAAGCTCGGCCCCATGCTCAACGGCTCGCTCAGCTTCATCGCAGTGATTTTCGGTATCTTCATGGATGTACTGGAACTGCTGGTGGCCTTTATCCAGGCCTACGTGTTCACCATGCTCTCGAGCGTGTTCATCGGCCTGTCGCGACAGGAGCCGGAAGAAGAAACCCGACAAATAGAAACAACCAAATAAATCCAAACCTATGTTAGCTATCATCTTACAAGCCGCTGCAGGTGCGGCTCTCGGAAAATTCGGTGCCGCAATCGGTGCCAGCATCGCAGCCATCGCTGCCGGCCTCGGCATCGGCAAGATCGGCAAGTCCGCACTCGAAAGCTCGGCACGTCAGCCGGAAGCTGCAGGCGGAATGCGTACCACCGCCATCATCATCGCAGCCCTCATCGAAGGCGCCTGCCTGTTCGCAATCCTCGTCTGCCTGCTCGGCATCATCCGCTAGGCCATGTCGCTCATCACGCCCGATTTCGGACTCTTCTTCTGGATGACGCTGATCTTCGCCATCGTGTTTTTCATATTGGCGAAGTTCGGGTTCCCCATCATCACGGGAATGGTCAAGAAGCGTTCCGAGCGCATCGAGCAGTCGCTCCGCGACGCCGAAGAGGCGCAGAAAGCCCTTAAGGAGCTTGCCGCAGAGCACAAACGTATGATAGAGGAGGCCCGCAAGGAGCAGTCGCGCATACTCAACGAGGCCGCTTCCACAGGCGACCAGATCGTAGCCGAAGCAAAGCAGCAGGCCCGGGAGCAGACCGCCGCGATGATAGAGAAGGCCCGGGAGGAAATCCGCATCGAACAGGACACCGCCCGCCGCCAGATCAGCAACGAGATAGCCACCCTCTCGGTAGAGGTGGCGGAGAAGCTCCTGCGCGGGCATCTCGACTCCGACGAGCGGCAAAGCGAACTCATCGACCGCCTGATCGAAGAAGCACGCGCATCCCATAAATCCGTCAACTGAATCCGAATCCGATGAACGAAGGTCTGATTGCATCCCGTTACGCCAATGCGCTCCTGAGCTTTGCCCGGGAGACGCATGAGGAGGCGAGCGTATACGAAGGAGCATGGACCATCCTGGCTGCGCTACGCATGGAAATCGACTTGACCGCGAGCATCGAAAGCGCTCCAGGGCCCCTCAGGAAGTTCGTAGCCCTGGTAGTCCATAACAAAAGGGTCGAATACCTCGCCCAGATGCTGCTGGCCTACCGCAAGCTCTATCGCCAGGAGTACGGCATCACCCGCGCATGGCTTACCACGGCCAGGGAAAACCCCGTTCTGGCGGAACGCCTGGAGAAGATCATGCTTACCCAGGGGTTTACCGAGATAGATTTCAAGACCAAGGTCGACCCCTCGCTGATCGGCGGCTTCATAGTCCAGGTAGAAGACAAGCGCATTGACGCCTCTATCGCCTCCCAGCTCAAGCACGTGAAGAGGGAGCTGGAAAACAAAATCCGAAAAAACCGCAACAATGGTTGACAATCTGAAAGCAAGTGAAATATCCGAGCTGCTGCTCAAACAACTCCACGACATCAACATCGAAGCCCGCTATGAAGAGGTGGGACAGGTATTGCAGGTCCACGACGGCGTGGTCCGCCTCTTCGGACTCTCCAATGCCGAGGCCGGAGAACTCATCGAGTTCGAGAGCGGCGTGATGGCAGTGGTGATGAACCTCGAGGAGGACAACGTAGGAGCAGTGCTGCTCGGATCGACAGAAAAGGTGAAGGAGGGCATGACCGCCCGCCGCACCGGCCACATCGCCTCCATCAACGTGGGCGAGAAGATGGTCGGGCGAGTGGTCAACCCGCTTGGCGTCCCCATCGACGGAGGCGGCGAGATAGTCGGCGACCTGGTCGAGATGCCGCTCGAGCGAAAAGCTCCGGGCGTGATCTTCCGCCAGCCGGTCAACGAGCCGCTGCAGACGGGCCTGAAAGCCGTCGACGCCATGATCCCCATCGGCCGTGGCCAGAGGGAACTGATCATCGGCGACCGCCAGACCGGCAAGACGGCCATCGCCATCGACACTATCATCAACCAGAGAGCCAACTTTGAAGCCGGCAAGCCTGTCTACTGCATCTACGTGGCGATTGGCCAGAAAGGCTCCACGGTAGCCAGCATAGTCAACGTCCTTCGCGAGAAGGGAGCCATGGACTACACCATCGTGGTCGCCGCCACCGCAGCCGAACCCGCCGCACTCCAGTATTACGCCCCCTTCGCGGGCGCAGCCATAGGCGAGTATTTCCGCGACACGGGCCGCCACGCCCTCGTGGTCTACGACGACCTCTCAAAGCAGGCAGTGGCCTACCGCGAGGTGTCGCTGATCCTGCGCCGCCCCTCCGGCCGCGAGGCCTATCCGGGCGATATCTTCTACCTCCACTCCCGCCTGCTGGAGCGTGCAGCGAAGATCATCGAGCAGCAGGAAGTGGCAGAGACCATGAACGACCTGCCAGCCAGCCTGAAGGGCAAGGTGCGCGGCGGCGGTTCGCTCACCGCACTTCCCATCATCGAGACCCAGGCCGGCGACGTTTCGGCCTACATCCCGACCAACGTGATCTCGATCACCGACGGCCAGATATTCCTCGAGACCGACCTCTTCAACCAGGGCTTCCGCCCCGCCATCAACGTGGGTATCAGCGTTTCCCGTGTAGGCGGCAGCGCCCAGGTGAAGAGCATGAAGAAGGTGGCCGGTACCCTGAAGATCGACCAGGCGCAGTACCGCGAGCTCGAATCGTTCACCAAGTTTTCGAGCGACATGGACACCGTCACCAGCCTGACCATCGACAAGGGCCGCAAGAACAACGTGCTGCTCATCCAGCCGCAATACGCCCCGATGCCGGTGGGCGAGCAGGTGGCCATACTCTATTGCGGCACCAATGCCCTGATGAAGGACATCTCCGTGTCCCAGGTACCTGAATTCCAGAAGCGCTTCCTCGAGAAGATGCGCTCCGACCACAGGGCCGACGTGATCGACCCGCTGGCCAGGGGCGTCATCAACGACGTAATCACCGACACCATCCGGAGTGTAGCCGCGGAAATCGTAAAGACCCTCAACGCCTAGCAGCCGATGCCCTCGCTCAAGGAAACAAAGACCCGGATCGGCTCCGTGAAGAGCACGCTGCAGATCACCTCGGCCATGAAGATGGTCGCGGCGGCGAAGCTGCACCGCGCCCAGCAGGCCATAGCCGGCATGCTTCCCTACCATGAGAAGCTGCACGGCATCCTAGGCAACCTGCTTGCCGGAGAAGGAGTCCGGTCTTCGCTGGAATCGCCGCTCCTCAACACCGGGACGAGCCCGAGGGTGGCAGTCGTGGCCTTCTCTTCCAACGCATCCCTGTGCGGCGGTTTCAACGCCACCGCGGTGAAATCCTTCCTGAACGAGCTTGACGCCCTCCAGGCAGAAGGGATCACCCGCGAACAGATCGACGTCTATGCCATAGGAAAGAAGATAGCCGAGGCCTGCAGGAAGGTGGGCGTCAAGCCCCTGCTCGACGCCTCGTACCTTCTCGACAAGCCTGCATACGAACCTGCCGCACAGCTCGCGCAGCAGCTTATCGAACGCTTCGTCAAAGGTGAGATCGGACGCGTAGTCCTGCTCTACAACCACTACAAGTCGAACGCTGCGCAGCCGCCGGTGCGGGAAACCTACCTCCCGCTCGTGCTGCCTGAAAGCTCCGCCAGGGCCTCGGAAGAGGATCTCATAGTGGAGCCCGGACGCAAGGAAGTGGTCGAGTCGCTGCTGCCCAAAGTACTGCTGCTCAAGCTGTATACCGTGATGATGGACAGCTTTGCCGCAGAGCAGGCCGCCCGCACGGTGGCCATGCAGCTGGCCAGCGACAACGCCGAGGAGCTGATCGGGCAGCTCACCCTCGAATACAACAAGCGCCGCCAGCAGGCAATTACCAGCGAACTGCTGGACATCGTTGGCGGCAGCCTTGCTTAAAGTTTATTTACTCCGCTTATTTCTTTGGAGCGTCTTCGATGACGGCCTGGATGAAGGTCCACCATTTGTCGACTGAGGCGATGTTGGCGCGCTCGTCCGGGGAGTGGGGCGACTTGAGGGTCGGGCCGCAGGAGATCATGTCCCACTGCGGGTAGGCGCCCGCCAGGATGCCGCACTCGAGACCGGCGTGGATGGCCATCACGGCCGGCTCCTTGCCGAAGAGCTTCTTGTACTGCTCCTTCATGGTCTTGAGGATGGGCGACTTCATGTTGGGGCTCCAGCCGGAGTAGCCACCGTCGAAGAACACCTTGCCGCCGGCAAGCTCGAAGGCGCAGCGCACGGCTTCGGCCAGGTCATCCTTCAGGGAGTCGGTCGAACCGCGCAGCAGGGTCTTGATCTCCACAACGCCTTTTTCTGTCTTGACTATGGCCAGGTTGTTGGAGGTCTCCACGAGATCCTTCACTTCCAGGCTCATGCGGTCGACGTTGTTGGGGCAGGCGTAGATGGCCTGCAGGAGCTTGAGGCCTGCGGTGCCTGCCATGACGGTCTTATGTTTGCCCGGCGCGGGAGCGAAGGTGATCGACACGTTGGGGTCGATGGCCGCCAGCTCGGAGCGGAGGGTGGCCAGGGTGTCAGCGACGAGCTTTCCGGCAGTATCCTTCTTGGCAGCAGGCAGGGCGATGATGGCTTCCGCCTCGCGCGGAATGGCGTTGCGCATGTTGCCGCCGTTGAAGCTTATCAGCTTGCCCTTGAGCTTACGGACCATGGGCAGCAGCACGCGGGCCATTACCTTGTTGGCGTTGCCGCGCCCTTCGTTGATCTCCATGCCGGAGTGGCCGCCGCGCAGGCCGGTGACGACGATCCTGAAGGCCTCGTAACCCTTGGGCATGGGGGCTTCCCTGAATTTCATGGTGACGTTGGCGTCAAGTCCGCCGGCGCAGCCCACGTAGAGCTCGCCTTCGGTCTCTGAGTCGAGGTTGAGCAGGATATCGCCCTTCAGCACGTTGGGCTTGAGGGCCTTGGCTCCAACCATGCGAGTCTCCTCGTCGACAGTGAAGAGGGCTTCCAGGGGGCCGTGCTTCAGGGTCTTGGACTCGAGCACCGACATTGCGGCGGCGATGCCAAGGCCGTCATCAGCGCCGAGGGTCGTGCCGTTGGCGTGCACCCACGGGCCGTCCTCATGCTCGACTATGACGGTCTCGATGGGGTCTTTCGTGAAGTCGTGCTTCTTGTCGTTGTTCTTCTGCGGGACCATGTCCATATGGGCCTGCATCACGATGCCCTTGCGGTCTTCCATGCCGGGCGTGGCGGGTTTGCGGATGATGACGTTGCCGCATTCGTCCTGGAAGGACTCCAGGCCGAGGTCTTTTCCGAACTGGACCAGGAATTTGGCGACTTTCTGCGTATGTCCGGACGGGCGGGGAATCTGGGTGAGCGAATAGAAATTGTTCCAAACGCTCCTGGGCTCTAATTTGCGAATAGGCATGACTTTATGTTTTTTATGATTATTATCTGGCTATCAATACGTTCAGAGGGATGGTACTCTCTTCTCCGAGCTGGTATACCGGAATCCTGCTCTCGAGCAGGAGTTCTCCGTCGAAACTCAGGCGGCAACGGGTGACGGCGGGGATGCGGTAGTGGACCAGGGTCTCCTTGCTGCGGTCGGCGGAGCCTTCGGCCTCGGAAAGCTGTTCGATGACAAATTCAATGTTGACCGGCTTGCCTTCATTTACCGAGGCAGGGAGCAGGCCTTTCCTGTCGGAGATGCGGAAAGCGGTGGCGCGAAGACCCTTCTCTCCCGGGACCGGGGTGACGTCGAAGACCTTCTTTTCCACGGAGATCTCATGCTGGCCGTAGAACAGGGCGAGATAGCGTTCTTCCAGACGCTTGATCTCGTCGATCGCGGCCTGGAGAGCCTCGCCGCTGAAGGTGGCGTCGGTGTCGCCCGTGGCTATCTGCTGACGCTTCTCACGCAGGCTGACAATGGCTGCAGCGGCGTCGGCGGCCTTGCGGTCGGGCGATTTCTCGACAGTGTCTTCCTGGGTCACGGGCACGCGCTCATAGCCCTCGTCCGTACGTACGGCCTTGTAGAGGGTGGTGGTTTCCTTGCCTAGGCTGCCCGAGGGTTCGATCCCTTCAAAGGGGGCGGCTCCTTCCTGGGGAAGGAAGCGCCATGCGGCGGGCCTGCCGGTAAAGTTGTCGGACATCATCACCAGACCCTGCGAGCAAAGCTGCAGGAATGCAGCTGAACCGCGTTCCGAGAGAGAGATGGTGTAGCGGGCCTGGGGATCGGCTTCGACATACGGCGTCAGGGAAATCTCCTGGAGGGTGCAGGTGGTGGAGTTGCCGGTCGGGGCGGGCACCCCGAAATACTTCTCTGCATATGACGCATAAGGCCCGGCGGTGAAACGGTCGGTCCGGGCTTCTGCCTCGATGCGGATGGTGGTGCGGGGCAGGCTGTATATGACGGCCGAGGTCTGCGCCAGCGAAGGGATGGCGAGCAGGACCAGGGCCAGTGCGGAGAGGGTTCTTTTCATTTTCGTCGCATTTATTCCGTAAAATTAATAAAAAAGGACTAATTTTACAACCTATGAAAAAGCTCGTCCTCATACTGTCAATCCTGGTTTGCGTACCGATGCTTCTTCCGGCACGCACTCAAAACAAGAAATATGCCGATTACGTAAATCCCTTCGTCGGTACCGACTTCCACGGCCACACCTTCCCCGGGGCGACCTACCCCTTCGGCATGGTGCAGCTGAGCCCCGACACCCGCGAAGACAACTGGGACGGATGCTCCGGCTACCACTACAGCGACACCGTCATCAAGGGCTTCAGCCACACCCACCTCAACGGCACCGGCTGCGCCGACCTCTGCGACATACGCGTGATGCCGGTCACGGGATTCCAGGGACCCGTCGAGGAATCCGCCTACGAATCACCCTTCTCGCATTCCCGCGAAACTGCTTCACCAGGCTATTATTCCGTGCATCTCGACCGCTGGAACGTGGACGCCGAACTGACGGTGGGCCGCCGCGTGGGCATGCACCGCTACACCTATCCCAAGGACGCCACCCCGCAGCTGGTCATCGATCTCGGCCCCCGCGACCGCGTGCTCTCCTCCAGCCTGCTGCAGGCCGGCAAATTCGCGGTCGAAGGCCACCGCAACTCCCAATCCTGGGCCAACGACCAGGTGGTCTACTTCTACATGACCTTCTCCCGCCCCATAGTCGAATGCCGCATCGAAGACAAGCCGACGGGCGCCACTGCGATCCTGACCTTCGGCCCCAGCCAGGGACGTTCGCGTGCCCGCGAGCTGGTGGTGCAGACTGGCATATCCTCCGTGTCGAAGACCAATGCCAAAGCCAACCTGGAGTCTGAAAGCTCATGGAAGCAGCAGGGCATCTTCGCCTTCGACCTCATGCGCGAGACGACGCACCGCGAATGGGAGAAATTCCTTTCGAAGATCGAGGTGGAAGGCGATCCCGAGGCGATGCGCGTGTTCTACACCGCGCTCTACCACGCCGCCATCTCCCCCAGCCTCTACTCCGACATCAACGGCGAGTACCGGGGCATGGACCGCAAGGTCCATCTGGCCAAGGACTTCGACCGCTACCATATCTTCTCCCTCTGGGACACCTACCGCACCCTCCACCCGCTGCTCAACATCATTGAGAGGGAGCGCACCGTCGATTTCATCAAGTCCATGCTGTCGATCTACGACGAGGCCGGAAAACTGCCGGTCTGGGAACTCTGCGGCTATGAGACCAACTGCATGATCGGCTACAGTTCCGCTCCCATGATCGCCGACGCGGTGGCCAGGGGCATCACCGGCTTCGACCTGAAGAAAGCGCTGCAGGCCCTCGTAGCCACGTCGAACCGCGACGAATTCGGCATCGGAGTGTACCGCGACAACGGGCTCGTGCTTGCCGACCTGGAAGCGGAATCGGTGTCCAAGACCCTGGAATACGCCCTTGACGACTGGTGCATCGCACAGGTCGCAGCCAAGGCCGGCGACCCTGTCGTCGAGGAGGAGTATCTGGAGCGGGCACAGTCGTGGCGCAACCTTTACGACCGGTCCACGGGCTTCATGCGTCCCCGCGTGAACGGCATCTGGCTCGAACCTTTCAATCCTTCCGATGTCAACGTCCACTACACCGAAGCCAATTCCTGGCAGTATTCCTTCCATGTGCAGCAGGATGTCAACGGACTGGTCGACGCCTGCGGCGGCGACAATTCGATGGAGGATTGGCTCGACGAACTGTTCAGCTCCTCTAGCGAGACGGGCGGAGCCTGGAAAGTGGCCGACATGACGGGCATGATAGGCCAGTACGCCCAGGGCAACGAGCCCAGCCATCACATCGCATATCTGTATTCCTATGTCGGAGTCCCCTGGAAGACCCAGCGTGTGGTCAGGCAGATCATGGACGAGCTCTTCACCTCCGAGCCCGACGGCCTGTGCGGCAACGAGGACTGCGGCCAGATGTCCGCATGGTACGTGATGAGCGCACTCGGCTTCTATCCCGTGACCCCGGGCGCAGACTACTACGTGTTCGGCTCTCCCATGTTCAAGAGCGCAGTGGTGCATCTCGAAGACGGCACCGACTTCAGCCTGCTGGCACCCCGTGCAGACAGGCAGAATCCCTACATATCGCATGTGATGCGCGACGGAATCCCCTACCGGAGCTCCTTCATCCGCTGGGAAGACATAGCCCAGGGCTCGACCTTCGTGCTCGGCATGGCGGAGGAGCCCAACCCCCTGTTCGGAGCCGCGGCGGCCGACCGTCCCGTCCAGAGGATAGAACACACGATTGTGGAGAATCCGGCCTTCCGCGTCGACAATCCCGTGTTCAAGACCTTCACCCGCGTGGAGATCGAGGCGGCGGACCCTTCCTACACCATCTGGTACAAGATCGTTCCCGAAGGCAGGACTGCGCCTGTAGATTATGAAAAGTATGTGCGTCCCCTGACGATATCCCGCAACTGCACGATATCCGCCTACTGCACCGACGCCATAGGCAACCACAGCCACTCCACCGAGACCACCCTCTTCCAGGCGGACAACGACTTCACGGTAGAAATCCTGCATCCCTACAGCAGGACCTATTCCGCCGGAGGCGACAGGGCGATAGTCGACGGCATCCGGGGCAACACCAACTTCAGGCTCGGAGGATGGCAGGGCTACCAGACCGACGAGTTCGCAGCCATCATCGACCTGGGCGAGAAAAGGCAGGTATCGGAGCTGAGGGCCCGCTTCCTGCAGGATTCCCGCGCCTGGATACTCATGCCCCTGTGGGTCGAGTTCTACACCTCCACCGACGGCAGGAAGTTCACCCTCCAGGGCCACCTGACACATAACGTCGACCCTAAGGACAACACCTGCCAGATAGAGGAATTCCTGCAGCGCGTCAATGCCGAGGCCCGCTACGTGAAGATCGTGGCCCGCAACTTCGGCACCCTGCCCGCATGGCACCAGGGAGCCGGCGGCCAGGCCCATATCTTTGTCGACGAAGTAACAATACGATAATATGAAACGCTTTCTGCTGATCCTTTCTTCGGCCATCCTGATGCTGGCTTCCTGCCAGAGCGAGACCGACAAGTACCTCAACTTCCTTTATTCCACCATGCCGCATCCCGACAGGGCGGCCAAGACCGACGGGTATTGGCGGGCAAATGTGGAGAAGACCCTCGAAGTGCGCGACCGCATGGGATGGAACGTCCCCGAACGGGAGTTCCGCCACTTCGTGCTGCCGCTGCGCGTGAACAACGAGCCGCTCGACGACTTCCGCACGGAATATGCCGACCAGCTCTGCGAGCGCGTGGAAGGGATGACTCTCGAAGAGGCTGCGCTTGAGATCAACCACTGGTGCCATGAGATGGCCACATACCAGCCTTCCGACGGCCGCACCTCCTCCCCGCTTCAGACCATACAGCGTGGCGTAGGCCGCTGCGGCGAAGAATCGACGCTGGCCGTGGCCGCGCTCCGTGCCGCAGGCATTCCCGCCCGCCAGGTCTATACCCCGCGCTGGGCGCACACCGACGACAACCACGCCTGGGTCGAGGTGTTCGTCGACGGCAAATGGCACTTCATGGGCGCCTGCGAGCCCGAGCCCAGGCTTGACATGGCCTGGTTCACGGCCCCCGTCTCCCGCGCCATGATCCTGCACACCAAGGTGGCCGGCGATTACCACGGCGACGAGGATGTCATCGAGCGTACGCCCTGCTACACTGAGATCAACGTGATCCGCGGCTATGTGCCGGCGCGTCGCAGCACCGTCACCGTGGTCGACGAGGAAGGTGCGCACGTGGCGGGAGCTTCCATCGAATTCAAGATTTACAACTACGGCGAGTACTATCCCGTGGCCAGATATGTTACCGACGCCAAGGGCCAGGCTTCGCTCGACATGGGTCTGGGCGACATGGTGGCCTGGGCTTCGGACGGCGACCGCTTCGGCCTCGCCGTGATTGGCGGCGAGGAGGCGACCGTGAAGCTCGACCACACTTTCGGAGAATGCTTCGGCCTCGACCTGGACATCGTTCCGCCGGCCGAGAACCCGCTGCCTTCCGAGGCCACTCCCGAGGAAGTTGCCGCCAACCAGAAGCGTTTCGCCGAGGAAGACGCCTTCCGTGAGGCCAGGCCCAAGGGCAACGCGGCCGTAATCGACGCCTTCCTGGCCGCCCACGACGACGACAACGCCCGCGCCCTGCTCGCCTCGCTCAGCCGCAAGGACCGCGGCGACGTGACGCTCGACGTGCTGGAAGACGCCTACGCCCACATCGACGGCACTTTCCGCCACGACCGCGACTGCCCGCGCGTGGGCCTGGAAGCTCTGAAGCCCTACTTCGCGACCTTCGGCGAAGCGCTGTCGCTCGGTTCCCGCGAGGAAGTGGCCGCCTGGGTCGATGAGAACATCGAACTTGACACCGAGATGAATCCCCAGGGCCTGAGGATGTCGCCCATCGACGTGTGGACGAGCCGCAAGGCCGACAAGGCAAACCGCGACGTGTTCTACGTGGCTCTCTGCCGGGCCATGGGCCTCGAAGAGAAACTCGATGCGCTGACGGGCGGAGCCCAGCTGGAAGCGGCGCCCAAAGGCACGGTGAAGGTCCGCCTCGACGGTCGCGGCGATCCCGAATACTACCACCACTTCACCGTCTCCAGGATTGCGGACGGCACAGCCGACCTGCTTACCGTCGACGATGATTCCGACCACAACTCCTGGTCGTCCGTGTTCCCGCTCGAGCTCGAAGAGGGCTATTACATGCTGACCAGCGGCACCCGCCTGGCCGACGGCAGCGTGCTCTCGCACGTGGAGTGCTTCAACGTGGAAGCCGGCAAGACCGTCGAGATCCCGCTGGTGATGCGCAGCGCCGACGACCGTATCTCCGTCCTGGGCACGATGGACGCCGACCGTTTCCTTCCGCAGACAGGCCGCGGCTACTACATGCTGGCAGTGCTGGGCGAACGCGACGAACCTTCGGTGCACGCCCGCCGTCAGCTGGAAGCCGCCGCACCGATGCTGGAGCAGTGGGGGCGTCCCGTCCTTATCGAGAAGGATGAAGACGGCTCGATCCGCGAGATGCTCTGCTCCGGCGTCAAGAGCAGGTCACGCCAGCTGCCCGTGGTGACCATCTGCGACAGCTTCGGACGCATCGTCTACTTCTCCCAGGGCTACAACACCTCCCTGGCCGAAGACCTTCGCCGGGTGATTCCGCAATTATAATTTTGCAGATTGAAAAATAATCCCTACTTTTGCAGCCCTTCGGGAAAATCCCGGAGGGTTGTAAATTATTAATCCTACTATGTTAAAACAGTACGAAACCGTTTTCATTGCAACTCCCGTTTTGTCTGATGTCCAGATGAAGGAAGCGGTTGCCAGGTACACTGGTCTGATCACCGACAACGGTGGCAAGATCGTGTCGCAGGAGGATTGGGGCCTGAAGAAACTGGCCTACCCGATCCAGAAAAAGACCACCGGCTTCTACACCCTGATCGAGTTTCAGGCCGAGCCGGAGTTCATCGCCAAATTTGAAACCCAGTTCAAGCGCGACGAGCGGATCCTCCGCTTCCAGACCGTGTCTATGGACAAGCACGCGATCGCCTACGCCGAGCGCCGTCGTGCCAAAATGAGTGGCGCAACCCAGCAGCCCGCCGAAGCTCCCGCAGAGGCTCCCGCCGCTGAATAAGCATTACGACCATGGCACAGAACGATGACATCCGCTATCTGAACCCCGTCAACGTCGAGGTAAAGAAGAAGAAGTACTGCCGCTTCAAGAAGGCAGGCATCAAATATGTCGACTACAAGGACGCCGAGTTCCTGAAGAAGTTCCTCAACGAACAAGGCAAGATCCTCCCCCGCCGCATCACCGGCACTTCTCTGAAATTCCAGAAGAAGGTCTCGCAAGCAGTCAAGAGAGCACGCCACCTGGCGCTTCTCCCCTATGTAACCGACCTGATGAAATAAGGAGGATATACCATGGAAGTCATTCTCAAACAAGACGTTCAGAATCTTGGCAACAAAGACGACATCGTGACCGTGAAGAACGGCTACGGCGCCAACTGGCTGATCCCCCAGGGAATCGCCATCATGGCCACCCCCACCGCCAAGAAGATTCATGCTGAGAACATGCGCCAGCGCGCCCACAAGGAGCAGGCGCTGCGCGATGCCGCAGAGAAACTCGCCGCGAAGCTCTCCGAGGTGACCGTGAAGGTCCCCGCCAAGGTCAGCGAGACCGGCAAGGTATTCGGCTCAGTCAATAACATCCAGGTCGCCGACGCCCTCGTGGCCGCCGGTTTCGACGTGGACCGCAAGAACATCACCCTCGTGGGCGAGCCCCTGATCAAGCAGGTCGGCGAGTACGAGGCAGTGGTGAAATGCTACAAGGACATCAAGGCCACCGTCAAGCTCGAGGTGGTCGCCGAAGAAGCCTAGGAGATTCCGGGTCAAGCCCGGCATGACGGAAAGCGGACCTTTCGAGGCCCGCTTTTTTTATAATATCTCCCTTTCTATATCGCTCCAGCGCAGTTTCTTTCCCGAAAGGAAGAACCTCATGACTATGAAGCCCCTGAACAATCCGACGTTGTTACGCTCCTCGGCAAAAGGAGAAGGGTCTTCGTCGCGGCGCATCCTGCGGTAGTCGCGGTGGGCCGTCCATACCGCCTTGAAGAAAGACCACTTGCCGGTAAGCAGATATACCAGCGCCGAGGCTCCGTCGAGACACATCCTTTCGAATATGCGCAGACGCCTGATTCTCTCGGGCAGGTTCTTATAGAGCATCAGCAAGTTGTTGCGGTAGTTGAAATACAGCTTCCGGGGGGAATTGTTTGGCAGGGTGCCGCCGCCGACGTGCCACACCGTGGAAGCGGGTTCGCACCAAACCTGGTAGCCCAGCATCTTTGAGCGCCAGCAGAAATCTATCTCTTCCATATGGGCGAAGAAGGTCTCGTCAAGCCCTCCGAGGTGGTGATAGAGCGAACTGCGCACCATCAGGCAGGCGCCTGTGGCCCAGAAGCACTCCACCGGCTCGTCGTACTGGCCCGTGTCCTTTTCCACGTCGGAGAGTATTCGTCCACGGCAGAACGGGTAGCCGTAGCGGTCGATGAAGCCGCCCGCCGCACCAGCATACTCGAAGCGGTCGGGCTCGGCCACGGACAGCACCTTCGGCTGGCAGATGCCCACTTCGGGATGCTCTTCCATGAAGGAGGTCAGCGGCTCCAGCCATCTCTCCCCGACCTCTATGTCGGAGTTGAGCAGCACGTAGTAGTCGGCGTCGATCTCGCGCAGGGCGCGGTTGTAACCGCCGGTGAAGCCGTAGTTGCGGTCGAAACAGATGGTACGGACCTCAGGATATTTCTCCTTTAGCCAGTCCACGGACCCGTCGGTGGAACCGTTGTCGGCCACCACCACGAAAGCTCCGGGGCAGGTGGTCCGCGCCAGCAGGGTGGGCAGATAGGTCTGCATCATGTGCAGGCCGTTCCAGTTGAGGATGACCACGGCAATGTCCATGGCTTATTCCGAATCAGTTTTGATGAAGGTCTTGCAAAGCACCCGCACCAGCAGCAGGAGCACCAGCGTGCCGATGACAAGGATGCTGATATACAGTTGTTCCCGTATCCGGTGCCGGAGCACCAGGACGTCCGGGTCTTCAACGAGCACCTCGTCGAGCTTTACAACAGGCAGGTCGCGGTTGGCCCATTTTGCCACCACTGTGCCGTCGTTGAAGTACACCGCTCCGCCGTTGCTGCGGTTGAGCGTCATGAGGGATTTGCGGTCGGCGGTCCTGTAGCCCTCCGCAGGACCGTACACCTCCACTTCATAGCCCTGGCGCAGGGCCATCTGGCGGAAGGCGTCGATACGCTCCTGCTGCCTGGCGGAGAGCGAAGCCGGGTCGTAGACCGACACCGCAAGCACCGGCCCCTGCATCTGTTCGAGCTGGAAGTCCACCTGTGCCATGCGGGTCGAGCCTCCCACCTGCACTGTCTTGCTTTCCAGGTAGGTCCAGCTTTCATCGGGCAGCTCGTCGAGCGAGAATTCCTGCACCTGTCCGTCTTTCACATAGAAAAAAGTCGTCTCGAAGCGGGCCGTGTTCTCCCGTGCGAGTTCGTCGAGGCTGCTGCCTACGCGGTACGCCGTGAAATCCACCTGCGGAATCGTGGCCAGGGCACGCAGTGCCACATATAGCCCGGCAATGGCGAACATGCCGACGAAAACCCACTCCAGGGCAGCAGGGGCCACCCTCGTCGCCCTTTTGCGGTTCAGGAAGATGAACAGGGCGAGCGCCAGCAGTATGAGGTTCTTGAAGAAGGTCTGGGTATTGGTGAGATGGATGGCTTCACCGAAGCAGCCGCAGTCGCTGATGGGGTTGTAGAGCATCAGGTACAGCGTAAGGCCCGTGAATACGGCTGTAAGTACCAGCGCCACCCATGCGACTATCTTCATGCGCAGGCCTATGAGCACACAGATGCCAAGGGTGAATTCGAGGACGGAGAGGCCTATGCCCAGCCCCGTGGCTGCCGGAAGCAGGAAGTCCAGGTGCATGAAAGAGAGATACTCCGTGATTATCAGCCCCGTACCCACAGGGTCGACGAGCTTGAGAGCTCCCGACAGGATGAAGGTCAGGGCAAAGACTATCCTGCAGAAACCGCGGAGAAGCCTCATAGTGCAGAGTCGATTTGGCTGCGTATGCGCAGGAAGATGTCAGCCGCGGGCAGCATCCCGCCGTCGGTACCGCTACAGTCGATACGGATGAAACCGCTGTCACGCAGGCACTGCTCCAGATAGCGGTCGCGGACCTTGCGCTGGAACTCCAGGTCGGCCTCGTGGATGTCGGACTTGCCTTCAAGATAATTGCGGTCACCTCCCTTGCGGGCGGCGCGGAGCTTGGAATCTACGAAGGACAGGGGCACGTCGAGGAAGAGATTGAGCGTCGGACGGGGAATGCCATAACGCTCATATTCAAGGTCGAGGATCCAGTCGCGGAGTTCGTCGGCCTCAGTTTCGGAAGACAGCTTGGCGCACTGGAAGGCGATGTTGGAGTAGACATAGCGGTCGAGCACCACCACATGGCCCTGGTTCATCCAGCTGCGGATGAGGCTCGCCGCATCGCGGCGGTCTTCGGCGAAGAGCAGGGCCACGAGCTGCGGATGCACCTGGTCGATCGCGCCGAAATCGCCCCTGAGGAACTTGGCGATAAGGTCGCCGTAGATCGGCGCGGTATAACGGGGAAAGTGCAGATAGTCGACCTTACGGCCCAGCGAGGTGAGATACGATGTCACCATTTTAAGCTGGGTGGATTTGCCGGCGCCGTCAAGACCTTCGAGTACGATGAGCATAAAGTATTATCTTTGCGTTGGATTCGTAAAGATAACAAATTATGGGAAGCGGAACAACCAAATTCATGGGAATCGTCAACCTCGATCCCGAGTCGTTCCATGCTCCTTCCCGCGCCCTGGAAGCCGACGCGTTCCGGCGGAGGGTCGACGGACTGCTGGAGCGCGGCGCCGACATCATTGACATAGGGGCCTGCTCATCGCGTCCGGGCGCTGCCGAAGCACCCGCCGAGCTGGAATGGGCCCGTCTCGAGCCAGCGCTGGAGACCATGGCGCGCGAATATGCCGGCGTCACTGTATCCATCGACACTTACCGCGCTTCGATAGTCCTGGCGGCGTATCAGCTCCTGGGGCCCTTCTGGGTCAACGACATCTCCGCC
Organism: uncultured Bacteroidales bacterium; assembly: GCA_905235995.1. GTDB lineage: Bacteria > Bacteroidota > Bacteroidia > Bacteroidales > UBA932 > Cacconaster. The sequence continues at coordinate 27,830 of CAJONI010000043.1, read as the reverse complement.
GGGGAATGGGACGAGGCCATGCTGCCCGTCGCCGGACGGCTGGGCCTGCGCTACGTGGCTATGCACCACCAGGGCAGCTTCGCTTCGATGCATGATTCCTATCAATACGGAGACATAGTGGAAGATGTAAAGGCCTGGTTCCGCGACTTCGCCGTACGCGCAAAGGAGACCGGCGTCCTGGACTGGGTGCTCGACCCCGGCTTCGGCTTCTCGAAGAGCGACGAGGACAACCAGCGCCTGTTCGACCACCTCGACGAGTTCCGCAGTTTCCGCCGCCCCATCCTTGTCGGGATCTCGCACAAACGCTTCCTGTGGCGTCCCCACGGCCTGACCTCCGACACCTGCGACGAAGTGGAGAGGGAATACGAACAGCGCGCCATCGCCATGGGCGCCGACATCATCCGCAAGCACTAGCGCCCTCCCCGTCATCCCGGACTTGATCCGGGATCTTAGCGCCGCAGCCACTTTTCCGGATCCTGCTTCGAGGTGCCCTTCCAGAGCTGGAAGTGGAGGGAGGAAGTGTTGCCGTCGGGTTCGAGGACGCCGAGGCGGTCGCCCGTCGAAATCTTCTCCCCGGCCTTGACTTCCACCTTGGCCAGCTTGCAATAAAGAGTGAAGTATTCGCCGTGCTGCACCAGCACGCACTGGTTGTAGCCAGGCATCACTATGACCTTGCGGACCTCGCCGTCGAATACGCAGAAGACTTCCGAACCCTTGATCGTGGTGAAGGTGATTCCCGGGTTGTCAGGCAATTTGAGGTTGGTGTACACGGGATGGTTGTGCACCCCGAAACGTTCGCTGATGACCCCCTGCTTCAACGGCCAGGGCAGCTTGCCCCGGTTCTGGGCGAACTGCCCGGAGAGGGCCTCGTCGACCCGGGTACGGTCTTTCTTCTGTTCGGCCACCGTGGAATTGAGGATGCGGCTTATCTCCCGGTCGAGCCGGGCTATTTCCCTGCGCTTGGCCGCCAGTTCGTTGCGGTACTGCTTCTCGCTCTTTGCCAGCCGCCTCATGTCTGCCCTGGAGCGCTGCTCCTCGGCCATGAGCCTGCGGTACTCCTCTTCGCGCGCCGCCTTCGCCACCTTGGCCTCAGCCCGCATGATGGACAGTTTTTCCTTCTCCGCCTCAAGCTCCTTCTGCTTCTCGCGCATTGTAGCAGCCTGGCTGCTCACTGCGGAGGAAAGGCTCTTCAGGTAGGCGAAACGCCTGAAGCCCTGCCCTATGTTCTGGCTCGACAGCACGTAGAGGAACCAGATTCGCGAATCGCGGTTGCGATAGGCGTTGTAAACCATCTTGTTGTAGTAGGCCTCCAGGGTGTCGAGCTCGCGCTGAAGACGGTTGATCTCCCGCTGCTTTGCGGTCATCTGGTCGTTGAGGGTGGCGATGCGCTTGTCGAGGTCGTTTATCAGCGACTTGCGGTTCGAGACTTTCTTGCGTATGAGGGAAAGCTGCTGGGTGGTGGCTTTCTGCTTGCCGGCGATCGACTTGAGCTGGTTGTCGATGAATTCGATCTCCTCTTCGATCTTCCGCTTGAGCTCGTTCTGGCGCGAGACATCCTGGCCCGAGGACGTAAGGGCGACCAGCAGCAGCGGAACGATGAGCAGCAGTCTCTTCATTTTCAAGGGATCAGTCGTCCGCCGACATCGCTGCGGCCTGGTTGAAGTAGATGTTGGCAAGGTCCTTCTCCCCGAGCCTCTCGAGTACGGTCGCATAGTGTTCGAGTATCGTACGGCTCTCCTTGCCGCCGTAGAGCATGGCATGCTTGAAGATGGCCTTGGCTTCGATGTCATCTCCCATGAGGTGCAGGATCCAGGCGTAAGTGTCGAGATAGGTGGGGTTGTCGGGTTCGGCGGCGATGGTCTTGCGGCTCATCTCCTTGGCCTTCTTGAGGTTCTTGCCCTCGAGGGAGAGATAGTAGGCGTAGTTGTTGAGCACCGGGCTGTAGTCGGGGTCGATCCTGAGTGCCTTCTCATAGTATTTGTAGGCCTTTTTCGAATCGCCGAGCTGATGGTGGATGTCGCCGATGGAGGCGCATGTCACCTTCATCACCGTCGTATCGGCCGGACTGATGAGGCGGAGGATGGACTCGTAGTCTTCAAGGGCGGAGGGGTAGTTGCGCTCCTGCGTATAGGCGATGGCCCGCAACTGGATGATGTCGGGATTGCCGGGGAAGCGGTCCATGGCCGCGGTGGCTTCCTCGCGGAGAGCCTGCCATGCCTGCTGGTAGTAGAGCAGGAAGAGATACTGCATGGTGGCGTCCGGGCTGTCGGGATGCTGCTCCATGTTCTGGCGCATCACCTCGATGGCCAGGTGCGGGCGACCGGAGCGGTAGTAGTAGCCGCCGACCAGCTCATCGATCGCGCTCTCGCCGGGATGTGCAGTGCGCAGGTCGATCATTATCTGGTCGAACTCATCCATGAAAGTCCTGACGAACTGGGGATTGGAGAACATCTGCTCGAGCTGCGCAGCCTTTGCCTGGGGTTGCACGTAAGGGTCGCGCATCACATGTGACAGGCTGCTGAAGAACTGGTCGTACTGACGGAGCATCTGGTGGACGCCGGCCTTGCCCCACCATGCAGGCGAGAAGTCCGGATCCATGGCAAGCGCCTCTTCGTAATAGTGGAGGGCGGCCGAGTCGCGGAAACTCCCGGCGTGATAGTCGCCCAGCGCGGTGGCCAGGCGCGGCGAGCGGCATTCCTCATAATAACGCGCAAGTCCCGAATAGATGCTGTCGGGATCGGGATTGGGCTGCTTGAGCTGCAGGTCCACCCGGGTGAGGCCCACCACGTCGCTCTTGCCCTTGAGGGCGTCGATCTTGTCGAGGGCGGCCAGGGCCTTGTCGATATCGTTTTCCGTGAGGTAGACGTTGATCAGGTCGAAATAGAGGTCGCTTCTCCTGGGGTATTCCGCCGTCAGCTTCTCCAGCATGGGGGCGGCCAGTTCGGGACGTTCGGTCTGGATGTAGAACATCGCGAGCGTATACTGGTACCAGAAGTTGTCGGGGGAGAGCTCCATCGCCCGTTTGAGCCAGCTTTCAGTCTCGAGACCACGTGAAGGGTCGGAGGCGCAGATGGAAGCGATATAGTAGCAGGCGGCGTCGTTGCCGGGATTATCCTTCACTTCAGAGCGGAAGAGTTGCAGGGCCTCTTCCACGTCTCCCAACTGATAGGCTTTCAGCGCGTCGAGATAGGTGACCGACTGCGCGCGTAGGCCCGCAAGGGAGGCGATCAGGAAGAAACAGCATGCTATCGTCCGAAAAATTCTTGAACTATCCATCTTTTTTTCTAAATTCGTTACAAAAATAATCTGAAAATAGTTAACAAAAAATAAACCAGAAATTTTTTGGGGCGTGACGCAACGTTTGCCCCTTTTTCTGCATCTTACCTTAGCATCGATGAGCGAGAGAACGACATATACCGAGGCGGAGCTGATCGCCGGTTGTGTCCGGGGGGACAGGAATGCTCAACGAAAGTTGTATGAGCGCTATTCTTCGGTGATGTATCCTGTGTGCGTGCGATACCTGGGGCGGGAGGATGCAAAAGACGTGCTGCAGGAAGGCTTCCTGACAGTGTTTGACAAGATTGGCACCTACAAGGGGGAAGGCTCCTTCGAAGGCTGGATGAGGCGGATTTTCGTGAACGCCTCGCTGATGCAGCTCCGAAAGAACGACGTGCTCCGCCATGCCGACGACATCGACGCCGTGCATGACGCCGGAGGTCCTGTGGAAGCCGGAGTGCTTTCGCAGATCGGAACCCGCGAGATCCTCGACCTGGTGGCAGAACTGCCCGCCGGCCTGAGGAGCGTCTTCAACCTGTTCGTGCTCGATGGCTACTCCCACGCTGAAGTGGGCGCGCTTCTCGGCATCACCGAGCAGTCGTCGCGTTCCCAGGTCAGCCGTGCGAGGAGCCTGCTACAGGAAAAGATAAAAAAGTTATATAATGACAAGCAATGAGTTTGACCGCATGCTGCGCAGCCGTCTCGAAGGGGCGGTGGAGCCGGCGCCCGATGTCTGGGAAGGCATCGAGGCCGGGCTGTCGCGTCGCAGGCACGCGGTCATATTCCGACGTTTCTCGGTTGCAGCCGCAGCCGTGGCCGCCGGACTGGCCCTGGCGCTGCTCGTCCTTCCCGACCAGGAGGCCGGAAGGCAGACCCGCGTGCCGGCCACAGTCCGTGCCCAGGCCGAAACCCCTGCCATCGAAGCTTCCGTCGAGGCTCCCGAAACAGTCTCAGACGTGGCTCCCATCGCCCGGCAGATAGCATCCTTCACGAAAAACCAGGTGACGGCCCAGGCCGTCCTGCCCAAGCAGGAGACGGTCACTCCCGCCGCACCCGTGACGCAGGAAACCCCTGCGGCACAGGAAGAGCAGCAGGCTTCTGAAATCCAGGAAGCCCTGCCCGTCCCGGCAGCCGAAGCCGGAGACGGTCTGCTCAGCGAATCCGAAATCCCTGCGGGCTACTGGGAATCTCTCGAAGACGAGGATTCCCGCGCCGGCCGCCAAAGACACACATCCCAAATCTCCATACTTTCAAACATCACTGCCGTCTCTTCCGAAGGCAGCCTGGTAAACAAGGTCCTTCCCCAGTACGCCCCTTCGCAGACCGGTGGAAGGGCGACATCGCAGGTAGAACCCGTATCGGAGTCGCCCAAATTCTACTCCCCGGTGAGCCTCGGCCTCCAGGTAAGGATTCCGCTGGTAAGCCGGCTTTCCGTCTCCACGGGCCTCTCGTACTCCTACCTGGTATCGCAGTACGACATGCTGGTCGAGAAGGTGCGCTACGACGGCGCCTTCAACCAGCTGCACTATCTCGGCGTCCCGCTCTACCTGTCCTGGGACTTCATCCAGACCAGACATCTCGGGGTCTACGCCTCGGCCGGCGGAGAGGTTGAGAAATGCGTCTCTCAGCGCTACGTCTACGGAAGCAACACCCTCCATGAAAAAGTTGGCGGAGTGCAGTGGTCAGCAAACGTGGGCCTGGGCATCGAATACTGGTTCGTCCCCCGCGCGGGCATCTATTTCGACCCTTCGCTGGTCTACTTCTTCGACAACGCCCAGCCTCTCAGCATCCGCACCCAGCAGCCGCTCCAGGCTCGCTTCGAAGTAGGTTTCCGCTTCAAGATCTGACGCTGAGAAACACACATTTTCTTGATTTTTATATAAAACGGCTAATCTTTCAGCCGTTTTTTTTCTTATAAACGGCCTGCCCTATATTTGCGGGAGTATGCAAAAAAAGGACAGACTATGTTGAACAAGTGTTTTTGTGCCACCTGTCTCGGTGTAGAGGCGGTGGTTGTGACGGTGGAAGTCGACCTTTCCATGGGAGTGGGCATCCATCTTGTCGGACTCCCTGACAGCGCCGTGAGGGAGAGCCTGCTAAGGGTCGTCACGGCGCTCACATCCTATGGTTTCAGGATTCCCGGCCGGAGGCTGGTGGTCAATCTGGCTCCCGCCGACATACGCAAGGAAGGCTCGGCCTATGACCTGGCCATAGCCCTTGGCCTGCTGGCCGTATCGGAACAGGTAGCCCTCGTCGACTGCGACAGGTTCCTGATCATGGGTGAACTGGCGCTCGACGGCCGCATCCGTCCCGTCAACGGCATCCTGCCCGTGGCCCTGCAGGCACGTGAAGATGGCTTCCAGGGCTGCATCTTCCCGGCGGAATCGGCCCTGGAAGCCTCTGAAATCGAGGGGTTGGCGGTCTACGGAGTCTCAACTCTGGGCGAGGCCATCGAGGTGCTCACCCGCCGCGACGAGTGCGACCATCTGCTGGTACGCAAGCGTCCGGTACAGGAGCCTTCCCTCATGCTCGGCAACGATTTCCGTCAGGTCCGGGGCCAGGCGCAGGCCCGCCGCGGGATGGAGATCGCAGCCGCGGGAGGACACAACCTGATACTGGTCGGTGCTCCCGGCAGCGGCAAGAGTCTGATGGCTTCGTGCCTGCCCTCCATCCTGCCGCCCATGACCCGTGAGGAGGCTATCGAAACCGGGAAGGTGTATTCGGTGGCAGGGCGCGGGCTGCGTGAAGGCGGACTGCCCTTCGAGCGGCCTTTCAGAGCCCCGCATCACAGCGCGAGCCTCGTATCGCTGATCGGAGGCGGACCCCAGGCCGGTCCCGGGGAAATCAGCCTGGCCCACAACGGAGTGCTCTATCTCGACGAGATAGCGCAGTTCAGCCGTGGCATGCTCGATGCCCTGCGGCAACCGCTCGAAGACGGGTGCGTGACCATATCCAGGGCCCGATACAAAGTTCAATATCCGTCTAACTTCATGCTGGTCGCTTCCATGAATCCCTGTCCATGCGGCTATTATGGCGACGATACAGGCCGGTGTTCCTGCACCCGGGGGTCTGTCGAGGGATATCTCTCGCGTATCTCCGGGCCGATGATGGACAGGATAGACATCCAGGTGTGGGTGAAAAGCCTGACGGCGGTGGAGTTGCTCGGCCTCTCCGGCGGGGCGGATGCGCAGGAGCCTGAGAGCAGTGCCGTAATCGCCGCCAGGGTGAAACAGGCCAGGCAGCTTCAGGAGAGTCGCTTCATCGGTGAAGGCATCTTCACCAATGCCGCGATGGGCTCCCGGCAGCTGGAGCGTTACTGTGCGCTGTCGGATGCATGCCGCCAGACACTTGAGAAGCTGCTGGACCGCATGGGACTTTCAGCCCGCGCCTACACGCGCATCCTCAAGGTCGCCCGAACCATCGCCGACCTGGCCGGCGAGGCTGAAATCCTGCCAGTCCACCTTCTCGAGGCCGCGGGCTTCCGCTTCCTCGACCGAAGGAGGATCATCGACTGAATCTGGCTGACGGACGGCTACTTCAGCGCATCCGGCGAATTGTACACTGGGCCGGCGTAGATCTTCAGGTAGATTTCGCGGAGCGCGGCCGAGTCGAGCGAGGGGTAGGCGGCGATGTCGTTCTCCATCTTGGCGATGAACTGTTCCTTCAAGGCCGGATCGTAGCAGCCCGCGAAACGCGTGGTGTCGTTCAGCAGGTCGTAGGCCACATAGTTGGTGTCCCAGAGACGGTATTCCCGCCAGACCTGCGCGTCGATCTGCGTGGCGATGGCGGCAATGTCTTCGCGCTTGAGCGGGTCGCTGAAACCCGACTCGTCGATCGGCGTTCCGAAGGCCAGGTGCACGTTGCCCTTCTGCTGCGTGATACCTGTGATAATGCTCTGCAGGTCCTCCCCCTGCGCCTTGACGTACGGCTTCCCGTCGAGGGTACGGTAGCGCTCCACTGCCTTCAGGATGCCGCAGGGTTCCCACTGGTAGGAGATGGACAGCGGGGTGATGTGCAGGGCTTCCACCTGGGCCTTCTCGTTGCCGTTCATCAGCAGCATGCGCACCAGGCCGGGCTCGGTGTGGTCGCGGCCGTCCTTGGTGCGTCCGTTGCGCTGGGCGATCCACAGAGAATCACCGTGGGAGACCACATAGTTGATATAGGCCGACAGGTGCATCGAGGAACGCAGGAAACTGCGGATGTTGCTGGTCTTCCGGTCGGTGCGGAACATCTTGTTCGACATCCCGAAGTCGACCACGAACTGCGGCTCCATCAGGTTGCTGCCAAAGGTGATGTGGCAGGTCGGCTTGCCGTATTGGTCGAGTACGATCTGGTGCAGGTAGGCGTCCATCACGATGTCACGGTGATTGGACACGTAGAGCGTGCCGTAGGAGGCATCGATGCGCTCGGCGCCCGAAGAGGTGAAGCGGGTCATGGTCTTGGCCACCAGGGCACTGCACAGGGGCACCATCATCTCGCGCTGGAATTGTTCGATCGTGCGGATCTTCCGAAGTTTCGCCCGGAAAGCATTCACGTCGATATTCTCGTCCAGAAAACGGAGGGCGGGCGTCAGGATGGGATCGGAGGCCATCCGCTCCATGGCGGCGGGAATTTCCGAATCGTAATACGGTCGTATATCGTCGAATTCAGGCGGTAGGTGGATCATAATGCAAAGATAGCAATTCTTTATTTTTTTATATAAAAAGCGCTAAATTTGTATTTTTATATAGTATGACTCGAATACTGTCAACCAATATCACTTCTCCCCTCGGTCTGACGACCGAGGAAAACTATGCGGCTGTCAAGCGCGGCGAAACGAGCCTGCAGCAGATGGACGGCTGCCTGGGCGTTCCGGGGCGCTTCTGCGTCGGCATCTTCCCGGAAGACCGGCGCGCCGCCCTGCGGGTGGACGGATTCAGCTGGTTTGAATCGCTGGTGCTTCTTTCTGTGAAGGACGCTTTGGCACGCAGCGCGGTCGATCCGGCTTCTCCGCGGACGGTCTTCATCCTGGGGACCTCCACGGCCGGCATCGACGAACTGGGAGAGGTTCCCGAAAAAGACAGAAACTATCTCGCGCCCGGCGTGGCCGTGAAGAAAGTCGCGGACAAACTGGGTTTTGTCAACGATCCCATTACGGTCAGCAACGCCTGCATCTCCGGCGCGACGGCGCAGATGCTGGCCGAACGGCTCATCGCGGCCGGTGATTACGATACCGCCGTAGTTTGCGGCGTGGATATCCTCTCGGCCTTTGTCCTGGCGGGATTCGAATCCCTGAAGGCCCTGTCTCCGACACCCTGCAGGCCTTTTGACATCGAACGCCTGGGCCTCAACATCGGAGAATGCGCGGCCACGGTCGTGCTGTCCAAAGACATTTCGGCTGACGCGGAGGCCTGGTATATCCTGGACGGATGCCTCAACAACGACGCATACCACGTCAGCGCCCCCATCCCCAGCGGCGACGGGGTGTGCCGCGCCATCCAAAAGATCCTGACCCCGGAGAGGAAAGCCACCCTGGCCTGCGTCGCGGCACATGGCACCGCAACCATGTTCAACGACCAGATGGAATCGAAGGCCATCGAGGGCGCCGGGCTGGGCGACATCCTGACCACCACGGTCAAGCCGCACTATGGACACACGTTCGGCGCTTCGGGAATCGTTGAGTCGATCATTATGATGTGTTCGCTGGGCGAGGGACTGATTCCGCCCACCCCCGGTTTTGAAGAGATGGGCGTCAGCGGAAAAATCCGCATCTGCAAGCAGCCCGAAGCCACCGATAAAAAAGCTTTCATCAAGTTGCAGTCCGGCTTCGGCAGCTGCAACGGCGCGATGATCTACACCAGGACGCCCGCGCCAGTCGCAGTTCCTGCAAAAGCGGACTGCGAAGTGGCCAGGCGCCTGCGTATCACGCCCGACGGCTTGTGGATGGATGACCAGGCGGTCCCGCTCGAGAACCGCGGTTCGGCTCTCGTTACGGAGATTTTCAAAAAATACCTGGCGGACGGCTCGCGCTTCTTCAAGATGGACCTGTACAGCAGGCTCGCCTATGTGGGAACGAGCATCCTGGCCAAGGATGCGCTGGAAGCTTCCGCTCCGGAAGACCGGGCTCTGGTCATCTTCACGCAGAATGGCTCCGTCCTGGCCGATCGGAAGCATCTCTCCACGTTCGCCAATCCCGACGAGTTCTTCCCGAGCCCGGCCGTGTTCATCAATACGCTGCCCAATGTCGTCCTGGGTGAAATCGCCGTCAAGAACAGCATCAAGGGAGAAACCACGCTGGTGCTGCTGCCCGTCCATGATGAGATGGCCATGCAGCGGATCATCGATGCGACCGTGTCGGCGGCCCGGCCTTCCGCGCTGATCTGCGGCTGGGTGGACTGCGATGCCGAAGATTCTTATATTGCCGACCTTAAAATGCTGAAAATCAAATGAAGAAGATGAGTGGAACGATCTCGGTGACCGGCATGGGCATTCTCTGTGCCATCGGCAACAACCAACAGGAGGTGCTGGCCTCCCTGCGGAACAAGGCATCGGGCATCGGCCGGATGAAGTATCTCCAGTCGGTGCATACGGACATCCCTGTCGGAGAGATCAAACTGTCGACCGAGGAAATGAAGCAGCAGTTGGGTATCACCGGCGACGCCCCGGTCAGCCGGACTTCCGTCATGGGTGCGATCGCCGTCAGGGAAGCCTTGAAGCAGGCCGGCATCGAAGATGTTTCCGGAAAAAGGGTGGCGCTGATTTCCGGAACCACCGTGGGCGTGATGGATGTGACGGAGCAGATTTTCGAGAAAACAGGAACCGATCCCGAACAGCAGGGCATGCCCCACAGCCATGAATGCGGCCAGAGCACCAAGGAAATCGCCATGTATTCGGGCCTGCAGGATGCCCGGTGCTGCACGATATGCACCGCCTGTTCCTCGGCCCTGAACGCCATCATGGTCGGCTCCGAGATGCTGAAGAACGACGAGGTCGACCTGGTGGTCGCCGGCGGTTCGGAGCCACTGAGCAAACTTCATCTGAACGGATTCAATACGCTGATGATCTTGGACCGGGAACGCTGCCGCCCCTTCGACGAAACTCGGGCCGGCCTGAACCTGGGCGAGGGCGCGGCTTTCGTCGTGCTGCAAAAAGACGTACAGGGCGGCCTGGCCCATGTCCGCGGTTATGCGAACCGCTGTGACGCCTTCCACCAGACGGCAACCTCCAAGAATGGGGAGGGTGCCACGCTGGCCATGACAGGGGCCCTCCGAATGGCCGGGCTGCAGCCCCGGGACATCCAGTACATCAATGCCCACGGCACCGGCACGCCCGACAACGACGCCTCCGAGAGCGCCGCATTCAAGCGGGTGTTCGGCGCGGATCTGCCGGACATGTCCAGCACCAAGTCCTATACCGGGCACACCACTTCCGCCGCCGGCTCCGTCGAGACGGTCATCTGTATCCTGGCCATGCTGCACGACTTCGTGCCCGCCTCGCTGGGATGGCGGCACCCTATGCCGGACGGAGTCATCCCCTCCCCGGGGCGCACCGGCATCAAGCTGGACAACGTGATGTGCAATTCCTTCGGCTTCGGAGGAAACGATTCGTCCCTGATCCTCAGCAAGGCCAAACCGCTGGCGGACGAGCTGCCGTTGCTGGACGAGTCCCGGATCCGCATCGCCGCCCAAAGCACCGTTTCCAGCGAAGAGGAACTTGGAGGATTGCGGGAATTTCTGCCGCCCATGGAGACCCGGCGGATGAGCAAGATGATGAAAGCCAGCCTATTGTCCGCCTTTACAGCCCTGCGGAAAGCTGGCATCGAGCGGCCCGATGCGATCATCGCCGCCACCGCGAAAGGGATGCTTGAACTGAGCGGCCTCTTCCTCCAGGACATCGTCGACAACCAGGAAGAACAGCTCAAGCCGACCGTCTTCATGCAGAGCACGCACAATACCATCGCTTCCGCCATCGCCATCCAGACGCAGTGCCACGGATACAATATCACCTATTCCCAGGGAGACGAGTCTTCCTTCTGGGCCATCCGGGACGCGAAGATGCTCCTGCTCAAAGGCGAAGCCCGTACCGTCCTGGTCTGCGCTTTCGACGAGGCGGTGCAGGACGGAAGGACAAGCCGCTTCAAGGCGGAAAGTACACTCTATACGATTGCCTGAGATGTCCGCCGATAACTTGTTCCTGAAGATACTCCTTTTTCCGGTGAAAGCCGTGAAAACGATGTTGATCTTTCTTTTTTACATCGTTTTCATGCTGGTCTTCGTGACACCCGCCGCCTTCCTTTACCTGAAATGCGGAAAACGGTCGGAAAAGAAGAAAGAGAATCTTCACAAGTTCATCTGCCGGTGCGCCCATTTCGGGATATCCCTGTTCGGCCTGTTCGGAAACAAATTCACTTTTGCGGGCCGCACGGATGAAGATTTTTCCCGCCCGGCCATCATCACCTGCAACCACCAGTCGCACCTGGACCTGCTGGCGATGCTGGCCCTGACGCCCAGGCTGGTGATCCTGACCGCGGACTGGGTCTGGCACAATCCGCTCTATGGCTTCATCATCCGCGAGGCCGATTTCCTCCCGGCATCGAGAGGCCTGGACATCATCGCTCCGCGGCTTCGCGAACTGGTTGACAAAGGCTACAGCATTGCAGTGTATCCCGAGGGTACGCGCTCCCTGGACGGCAGCATCGGCCGCTTCCATCAGGGCGCTTTCTATCTGGCCGACCAACTCAACGTGGATATCCTTCCCGTCATCCTGCATGGGGCGGGAAAAGCACTCCCCAAGCACGGCCGCCTGCTCAACCGGGGACCCATACGGCTGGAGACAGACGAGCGGATCACGCCGGAAGAAATGAAAGCGCATGGGGATACCTATATGGCCCAGGCTTCTTACCTGAGAAAGTATTACATCTCCCGGTACGACGAGATAGAATCAGCAAGCCATGAAGATCACGGACGTCTATGATTTCTTCTCCCGGAACCGGGGTATCCGGAGGGTATCACTCATCGTGCTCTCCGTCCTCTTCGCCGCCTTGCTGATCAAGCTGGATTTCAGCGAGGACATCAGCGATTTCCTGCCGCTCGGGACAAAGGAGCGGGAGCAGATGTCCATCTACCAGAACATCTCCGGCGCCGACAAACTGCTGATCCTGTTCTCCAACCCCGGGGACGCCGACCTTACGGTAGAGGCCATCGACTGTTTCGTCAATACCGCCCTGGAGAACGATACCAAAGGGTGGTGCGGGCAGTTGAGCGCCCAGCTCGACATGGACGCGATTTCCGCTGTCTCGGACTTTGTCTATGAACACATTCCGTACTTTCTGACCGAGCGTGACATCGCAAGGATGGACAGCCTGCTGGCCGAACCCGGGCATATCCCGGCCGCGCTGGCAAATGACAGACAGCTGCTCATGTTCCCGCATCCGGCCCTCGTCACTAAAAGCATCGCCCATGATCCGCTGGGGCTCTTCAGCCCGGTGATGGACCGGCTTCAGTCCTCCTCGGGCCAGGAAGGGTTCGAGCTGTATGACGGTTATATCTTCACGCCGGACATGAGCCGGGCCGTCGTGATGCTGGATTCACCTTTCGGAAGCAGCGAGACGAGCAACAATGCGAAACTCCTCAACTACCTGGAGGAGGTCTCCATGCAGATGCAGGAGCAGTATCCGGACGTCAGCGTCGATCTGATTGGAGGCCCGGCCGTCGCGGTCGGAAACGCATCCCGGATCAAGAAGGACAGTATCCTGGCCATCGCCCTTGCAGTCATCCTGATCATCCTGATCCTGGCCTACTCGTTCAGCTCTTTGAGGAATATCCTGTTGATCTTCCTGACCGTGGAATGGGGCCTGCTCTTCGCCCTGGGGAGCCTGGCGCTGTTCCGCGACAGCGTGTCGATCATCGTCATCGGCATTTCCAGCGTGATCATCGGCATAGCCATCAATTATCCCCTGCACCTGGTATCACATCTCGCCTACCAGCCGGACCGGCGGCAGGCACTGAAAGAGATCGCGACACCGCTGGTGGTGGGAAACATCACGACGGTAGGCGCATTCCTGGCGCTCGTCCCGCTCAAAGCGACGGCACTGCGCGACCTGGGGCTCTTCGCTTCCCTGCTCCTCGTCGGCACCATCCTGTTCGTGCTAACATACATGCCGCATTACGTGACCGGCAAGCCGGGAAAAAAGCGCCGTAACGGCCGCCTCATCGAATATCTGGCTTCGCTTTCGCCCGAAAAGAATCCCGGGATCGTAGTCGGCACGGTCATCATCACCCTCGTCCTGCTGTTTTTCAGTTTCCGCACCGAGTTTGATTCCGACATGGCTCATATGAACTATATGACAGCGAACCAGAAGCGGGAGATGCAGTACTTCGAGGACCTGATGACCAAGGATGTCACCCATACGGCCCAGAGCCTGTATGTCTACGGGCGGGGCAGCACGGCCGACGAAGCCCTGCAAAGCATCCGTCAGAACGAAGCGCTCATAGACAGCCTCTCGGCGGCCGGTTTCCTGACCAGGCAGAACGAAGTCCTGTCCTTCATCACGACAAAGGAGGAGCAACGGCAGCGGCTGCTCCGTTGGAACCGGTTTGTCGACCTCCATCGCGATGAACTGACGGAAGTATTTCAGGAAGAGGCCCGGAAGGCCGGCTTCGCGCCCGCTGCCTTCGCCTCCTTCAACGGGCTGATTGCCGGTTCGTCTTCGCTGGTCGCAGAAGACCTGGCTTATTTCGCCCCGCTTCTGAACACCGTTTTCAGCCAGAATTTCACCACCGCCGACGACAACGGCGCCGCTTATGTGGTATGTCCGGTCAATATCCAGCCCGAAAGCCTCGATGAAGCGAAGAGGCTCTTCGGCGACCATTGCTTCGATATCGGCGGCATCAACAAGTCCATGACCCGCAGTCTCTCCGACAATTTCAATTACATCGGATGGGCGTGCTCCCTGATCGTGTTCATTTTCCTCTGGTTCTCATTCGGACGCATCGAACTGGCCGTCATCTCCTTCCTGCCGATGGCCATCAGCTGGGTGTGGATCCTGGGCATCATGGCCCTGCTGGGCATCAAGTTCAACATCGTCAACATCATCCTGGCGACATTCATCTTCGGCCAGGGCGACGACTATACGATTTTCATGACCGAGGGGTGTCAGTTCGAGTATTCCCGGGAACGGCCCATCCTCCAGTCCTACAAGAGCAGCATCCTGCAGTCCGGAGCCATCATGTTCGTCGGCATCGGCACCTTGATCGTCGCCAGGCATCCCGCCATGCATTCCCTGGCGGAAGTGACGATCATCGGCATGTTCTCCGTCGTGCTGATGGCCTATCTCGTCCCCCCCTTCCTGTTCAATGTCCTGACAAGGAAGAACGGGCGGGTGCGCCGCTGTCCCCTGACCCTGAAAACCCTCTTCCTGGGGCAGCCCGGGGACCTGACCGCCCTTGTGAAAGGACGGTATGCGTACAGGGGCAAGGAGATCGAACGCTGTGTCCGGCGCCGTCTGAAAGAAAGCGCCGGGACGATGATCGACTGGAAGGTGGAGGGACAGCCGTCCGTGGACTATCGTGACGAGGGGTATGGTGAACTTTCCCTGCTGCTGGCCCTTTCGCACCCGGAAATCAGCGTCGTTTCGCACATAGCCGACGAAGAACGCCGGCAGATTGCCATAGTGGCAAGTAAAGGTATTGCAGACAATCTTATTTTTCAAAGTTAATATATCATGAAAACAGAAGAAATTCATTCCTTGTTAAGTGATGTCCTCCCGGCAGTCGATTTCAACGCCGACTTTCTCTTCACCGAACTCGATTCGCTGGGCATCGCAACGATTCTTTTTGTTTTATCTGCCAAATATCATGTCCAACTTGACTCCGAAGACGTGACGCCGAGGAACTTCAAGAATGTCGAATCCATCGCGAATCTGGTGCGCGCCAAGATGTCCCTGGAAAACAAGATCAAGCAATATGCCCTGACCACGCCGGACAAGGTAGCCGTCGTCTGCGGCGACGACAGCCTGACGTATGCACAGCTGTGGGACGCCATCACCCGCAAGGCGGCGGAGCTGAAGGCCGGCGGTCTCAAGCCGCAGGATCCGTACGTATTCCGGACCAACCAGAATATCGATTTCATCGTGACCTATTGCGCGGTCCACAGCCTCAAGGCCGTCGCCGTCCCCGTCGGGCACGATGCGACCGAAGAGATGTTCCAGGCCGTAAAGCAGGAAGTGGAGGCCTTCGCCTTCCCTGCAGGCATCGCCGATTCGCTCTTCACCACCGGAACTACCGGCAAGTCGAAAGGCGCCATGCTGTCCGAACTGAGCCTGACGTCCAGCTCCGAGAATTTTGTGGACCGGTTTCCGTTCAGTGAGGATCTTTGCTTTATCGTCAGCGGTCCGCTCAACCACATCGCCTCCCTGTTCAAGATCCACCCGACACTCAGTGCAGGCGGCACCGTATGCATTGTGGACGGACTCAAGGACATGAATGCTTTCTTCAAGGCCTTCGACCTGCCGTTCAAGGAGTTCGCCGCCTTCCTGGTCCCCGCCAGCATCCGGATCATCATGCAGTACTCCTATGAAAAACTGTGCTCCCTCGCATCCAGGATCTCCTTCATTGAAACAGGCGCTGCCCCCATTACGAAGGATGACATGGAGAGGCTGAGCAAGGCCCTTCCCCATTCGCACCTGTACAATGGCTACGGTTCCACCGAATTCGGCAGCGCCGCGGCCTACGACTTCAACGACGGGAGGTACATGGAAGGCTGCATCGGACGCCCCTACAAGAATGTCACCATCGAACTGGCTCCGGATTCGACCCTCGTGGTTTCAGGCCCGGGCGTCATGAGCGGCTATGTCAATGATGAGGAGAACACCAGGATCGTGCTCGCGGACGGTAAGATCCATACCTCCGACACCGGCTATTTCGACGAGGAAGGCCTGATCCACCTCACGGGCCGCGTCGGCGACGTGATCAATGTGGGCGGCTTCAAGGTCAATCCCATTGACGTCGAGAGCGTTGCCTCTTCCTATCCCGGCATCAAGGACTGCATCTGCGTCGCCGCAAAGCACCCTGTCATCGGCCAGGTGTTGAAACTGCTGGTCGTGACCGACGGCGCCACGCCCTTCGACAAGCACGCCCTTGCCGTCTTCATCAAATCGAAGATGGAATCCCACAAGGTGCCCACGATGTATGAGGTCGTCGACGCTATCAAATACACCTATAACGGCAAGAAAGACAGGAAGTCCTACAAAGTAGAAGGATAGAGCGCGCCCAGCCAGTCCAGGAATTCCTTTTTCCATTCCCGGCATTCGGGGCTGCCTTTTTCCTCGCTGGCCCCGAAGCCGTGTCCGCCCGTCTCATACTGGATGTAACGATGCGGGATACCCTTCTGCGTCAAGGCCGAATCCAATAATTCAGAATTCTGGTACTGCACGATGGGGTCGTCCACGCAGTTGACCAGAAAGACAGGCGGGCAATTGTCCGGGATATGCTTCTCCAGCGAGAGCGAATCCCGCATGGCCCGGTCCGCTACGCGGTTGTCACCCAGCAGGCCGCGCCGTGAGCGCCTGTGCACATAGGGCGGATCCATCGTAACGACAGGATACACCGGAACTACAAAGGCGGGACGCAGGTTCGCATCGGTCTCAATGCCGGCGAGCTGCAGGAAATCGCTTTCGTTGAAACAGGCGGCGGACATGACCAGATGGCCGCCGGCGGAAAAGCCCATCATACCGACCTTGTCGGGATCAATGCCGTACTCCGAGGCATGTTCGCCCACATATTGCAAGGCGCGCTGGGCGTCCGTGATCATGTCCGGATGCCTCTTTCCACGGAAGACCAGCCGGATGGGCATCGCGACTTCCACTTTCCCGGCAGCGCGGTAAATCAGGACGAATGCCGTTATTCCGTTGTCGCTGAGCCATTCTCCGACCTTCATACCCTCATCGACCTGGTCGTGCCAATGATAACTACCCCCAGGACAGACGACTACGCTGATCCCGTTTGGATTTTCCGGCCTGAAGGCATAGAGGGTCACCTCTTTTCCGTGGGGCACCTTTACCCCTTCCCACAACGCAACCGTATCGGTCGGCTGAGACGCCGCCGGACAATAGACCGGAACGGTCAATAACAACAATACGCACCAAAAACAGGCTTTCTTCACGCTCATCATTTCAGATTATCTTTCAGGAAGGTTACTACGCTATTGATCAGGCCGGCCTTATTGCCATTCAGGAAATGGCCCTCATTCTCCAGTATATATAACTCGCTGTCCTTATAGGATTCATGATACCGCTCAGCGTATGAAACAGGGACAATCTTATCTTTCTTTCCCTGAATGATGCACACTTTTCCGGAATACCGGGAAGACGTCTCGTAAACAGGCAGTTGCTGCGCTTCAAGAATAAAACGGCGTCCCAATTTGTGAAACAACACATTGACGTATGCGGGAGGATTGGAAGCATCATAGCGGGCATGCATACACCGGCCGGCGATGGCATCATCCTTCAGTACGGCTGCAGGAGCCAGCAAAACGAGGCATTTCGGCCTCTGGGGCAAGTCCTCCATCTCTCCGGCGAGCATTCCGGCGATCACGCCGCCTTGCGAGTGACCCAGCAGGGCGATATCCGAAACAAAGGGAAGCTTGCGCGCATAAGCCATTACCGCCTTGGCATCAGCAATTTCGCTGGAAATTGTCATGTCGATGAACTTGCCTTCGCTTTTGCCGTGCGCGTCAAAATCAAAACAGATGGAGGCGATACCGGCTTTTGCCAGCGCACGCGCAAGGGCCGGAATCGGATACATTTCCTTTTTGGAAATAAACCCGTGCATCAATAGAACCAAAGGACAGGTATTCTTCTCTCTGTCAAAACCTTCCGGAAGAACCAGCGTAGTTGAGATTCCTCCATGGGGTCCAAATACTTCGTAAGGAGAACGCTTCGAAAAGAAAGGGAGCAACGACATAGTCAATTAACGGATCAGTTTGTGGATTAACATGCGGGGGTATCCATACACGAGCGCCAGCACGCAGAGCAGCGTGTTTAGGACACTGATGCGGAAGAAATCGCGGAAGGGACGGAAACTCGACACGCGGTCCTCCGGATAGCAGACCCGGATGGCCACAGGCACCAGTTCGATCCCCTTCCAGGCCGAGAATACCAGCAGCGCCAGTTCCGCTTCATAGCGGGAAGTCAGGAGCCGGAGGCTCGGCAGCCGGTCCAGCGGGTAAGCCCGGTAGCCCGTCTGGGTGTCGGGCAGCTTGCGGGCAGTCTGCACCCGAAACCAGAAATTGGAAAACCGGTTGGCAAAGGTATTGCCGCCGGGCATGTTCTCGGCCTGCAGGTTGCGGCTTCCCACGATCAGGGCGCCGGGATGCTGCGTGAGCGCCGCCACCAGTGCCGGAATATCCTCCGGGAAGTGCTGGCCGTCGGCGTCGAGGGTGATGGCGTAGCGGAAACCTTGCGCGCGCGCATATAAAAAAGCGGTGCGCAGCGCCATGCCCTTGCCGCGGTTGTGCGGGTGGGTCAGGACGGTCAGCGGCAGGCCCGAAGCTGCCAGCCGCGCGGCGGTGTCGTCGGTACTGCCGTCGTTGACGACGATGACCGGACAGCTCTGGGCGACAGCACGACCGGCGACATCGCACACCGTCCCGGCATTGTTGTAAGTCGGGATGATGATGCAGATGTTCTCGGAAGCACCTTCCATCAGGGCTTCAGGGTGAGCTTCATCCGTGCGCAAAGGGTGTCGCCGGCAAGAATGTGCACCGACCAGACATCGGGCTGGTCCGCCGGCAGCGGACGGGAATACTGAAACTCCAGCTCAGTGATTTCGGAAGGAAGCACGGGGTGGACGAAACGGATGTCGGAGGCTGCCTCCACGTCGAGGGTTTTCCCGACGCTGGCGCCGACCAGTTCGCAAGCCATCTGGACGAGGCAGGCACCGGGGGTCACCGGCATCCCTTTGAAGTGAGCCTCATAGATGGGGCTCCCGGGGAGCAGCCGGACCTGGGCCGACGAGTCCGAGATTGACTGTACAGTATAGAGATAGTCTTTTAACATAGGTTTGGTTTAGGGTTGCACGAAGATTTGGGGATCGATCGCTTTTCCACGGACGACCGCACTGAATTCGAGCCTGGTGGTATCGCCTCCCTGATCGACCAGCACCACGGAGCGGAGTTCGCCCGTGCGCGAGTCGGTCAGCAGGGTGATGCGGGAGAAAAGCTGGCCCAGGTCGCGCCGCAGGGGTTGCAGGTCTACTTGCCAGACCTGGGGCGTGGCATAGACCGTGACGATGAAATCTTCCTCGTTGATCAGTCCTTTCTCGCCGAGTTTCTCGACATTGCGCAACAAGGTCTGCTGCCTCCGGTCGCCTTTGACCACTCCGTTCATCACGAACACGCTCTGCCAGGGCTGTTCCACCTCCCAGCGCACCTTGTCGGGATAGCTGTACGCGGCGTGACCGCGGCTCACCAGGTCCTCGGTCAGCATGGCGCTGTGGCGGGTCATCACGAAGCGGAACTGCAGGGTGGTCTTCAGGTCATTGGCCTGGAGAATGGTGGCGATAGCCTTGTCGCGGGCCGGACCTTCAAGCGCCTGTACGGTCTGTGCGCGAAGCGGCAGGCAGCACATGGCGAGGAGAAGGATCAGGCAGAATCTTTTCATGGTGCATCATTTTACCATCAGCGCCGAGCCAGCCATGATGAGCAGGACGCCCACCCACTGGGACACGTTGATGTGTTCATGAAAGATCATGATGGCAGCAATCGTGCCGAAAATGTAGCTGATGCTCGTCAGCGGATACACGATGCTGAACGGAAAATGCTTCAGCATGTACATCCACAGTACGGTGGCCGCGCCGAAGGAAATGCCGCAGCCAAGGAACCACCAGTTGGTCAGCTGCGCCTTGAAAAAGGACCAGGACCAGCTGAAAGGGCCGGAAGCTTCCAGGCCCAGTTTCAGCAGCACCTGGCCGCCGGCCAGGAAGAAACTCTGAAAGAGCGAGAATATAAGGATTCTCAGCATAAGTTATTTCTTGCGGTTCTTCGACACGTAGTCAGCCATCACGGCCACAGACTGGAAGACGGCTTTCCCTTCAGCGGGACTGGAAAGCTTGATTCCATAGTTCTTCTCCATCAGCACGATGAGTTCAAGCACGTCGATAGAGTCCAGGCCCAGGCCCTCGTCACCGAAAAGCGGAGCGTTCTCATCGATATCGGCCGGAGTCATTTCCTCCAGATTCAGTGCGCTGATAATCTGCGCCTTAATCTCTTCAATCAGTTCTTTCATAACTTTAATATTTATTCGTCAATCTCTTTGTCGCTGCCTGCCGTCTTGATGGCGGCAGTAGCTATGAGTTCGCCCTGGCAGCGCACCTCCACGTCGGTCAGCGTGATGCCGAAGACATCTTCCCGGAACAGAACCGTGGTTTCGAGCAATTCGCCGCACTTCGGATGACGGTACACCTTGAGTTTGCGGACGCTGCCGATATAGCCGATGGTCACGGGGATGTGCAGGATATAGCGGGCGATGTAGCCGACGCGAGCCGCGCTCGACTGGGCCATGTGCTCCACCAGGCCGCCCGTCGCGAAACGTCCGTTCTCCACGAAGATGCCCTGTTCAGGGATCCGGAAGGACGTGCGGGTGCAATCGTCCTCGTGGAACAGGAGATGGTCCACGAACACGAAAGGCGGGCGCTGCGGAAGCAGGTATTCGATTGGAATCTGGTCAAAGGGGATCATTTCCAAAAATCATAAAA
This sequence comes from uncultured Bacteroidales bacterium, assembly GCA_905235995.1. GTDB lineage: Bacteria > Bacteroidota > Bacteroidia > Bacteroidales > UBA932 > Cacconaster. Next base: position 6,825 of record CAJONI010000043.1, on the reverse strand, counting down.
ATTAAACCATTGCGTGGGATACTTGCGTACCACGCTTTCCAAACATTCGGCGAATTCCGTCGCCATCTTCTCTGCGCGTACGCGCGATGGCAGTTCCGGATCGAGTTTCTCGCCGAGCTGACGGACGAGGACCGTGTAACGGTGCACGCTCTCCTTCATCACGAACACGGCCACCACCGCCACGGAGCGCTGGGCCGCCAGGATGAACGGTCCTGCCGGAAACTTGGCGGGATCGCCGAAGAAAGGGCAGGAGAACGTTTTCTGGGAACCGAACACCCTGTCTCCCGGCATGCTCACGATGCCACCGTCGCTCAGGATGGAGTTCAGCGTGAACAGGTGGGACATGTCGTCGGAGACGGGCACCATCTCGACGTTCATCCGGGCGAACATTGTGGCGCGCTGCTGCATCACAGTGTCGGTTTCTCCGGAGAACACCAGGGTTCCCATCTTTTTTACGGAACGGAGCAGATAACCCGCGATCTCGAAGTTCCCCGCGTGGGAGCCCAACTGCATGAAACCGGGCTCTGCTTCCGCCAGGCGCGTGAACACTGGCATGTCGTCACTCTGTAGGTCGAAAGACCGTCCTGCATAGAGCGCGAACCGGTCCACTACGACCTGCCCCATGCGGAACTCGTTGGCATAGACGCTGAAAAAAGAATGGACCGCGCCCCGTCCTATCCGGTCACGGAAAAAACGGTACGAGGCCCTGAAACCACGGAGGTCGAAGAGCATGTAGAAAGGAATGGACAGACCCATGAGCCCGTAGGCCAGGGACAGGGGGAAAAAACGGAGAAGCCTGAGCAGCGTCCGCTGCATCCAGGGCGTTCCGCCAGTGTTCCCATTCCAATCTTTATGTTCGTAATCTGACAAAATCCGGTTTAAGCGACCTTGCCCTGAATGAACTGGCAGAATTCTTCGTAAGTCTGAATGTTCTGGAAGTCTTCCGGCTTCATCTTGAAACCGAATTCCTGGTCTACGAGCACCACGATGTCCACAACCTCAAGGCTGTCGATGCCCATGTCTTCCTTCAGGAGTGCGTTGTCCTGGATGGACGATTCGTCAATTTCCATTTCCTCTACCAGGAAATTCTTGACTTTCTCTTTGATCTCTTTGATATTCATAGTTTGTTTAGGTTTGATTGTTTCAGTCATTTCAGTCAGCAGACCATGATCGTATGTCCCTGGCCCATATGTTTTTCCTTTTCTTCTGGCGATTTTCTCAAATATAATAAGGTGCAAAGATATTCATTATTCTTTAATATCCGAAAAAAGCCTTATCTTTGCGCCACCTGAAACAAACCTATAGATATTATGGAACATCGCGTCGTAATCACCGGCATGGGCATCTGGTCCTGCCTCGGAACCACGCTCGAAGAAGTACGCAATTCTTTATACTCCGGCAAATCCGGCATCATCCTCGATCCTGAAAGGAAGGCCATGGGCTTCCGCTCCGGCCTCACAGGACACGTCGAAACGCCCCAGCTCAAGGCAGAGCTCCCGCGCGCCCAGAGGGTTTACATGCCCCAGCAGGCCCAGTACGCCTACTGTGCGACCCGCGACGCCCTGCGCGACGCCCGCATCGACCAGGACTGGCTCGACAGCCATGAAGTGGGCCTCCTCTACGGCAACGACAGCACTGCCGACGCCGTATACCAGTCGGTCAGCACCATCATAGCCAAGAAAGACACGATGCTCTGCGGCTCGGGAGCCATCTTCCAGTCGATGAACTCGACCGTGACGATGAACCTCGGGGTGATCTTCCACCTCAAAGGCATCAACCTGACCGTCTCCGGCGCCTGCGCCAGCGGTTCCCACGCCATCGGTCTCGGAGCCCTGCTCATCCAGAACGGCCTTCAGGAGATGGTCGTCTGCGGCGGAGCCCAGGAGATCAACGCAGCCGCCACCGGTTCATTCGACGGCATCTCCGCTTTCTCGACGCGCGAGGACGCGCCTGAAAAGGCCAGCCGGCCTTTCGACCGTGACCGCGACGGCCTCGTGCCTGGCGGCGGAGCGGCTACCGTCATCCTCGAAAGCTACGAGTCAGCCGTAAAGCGCGGAGCTCCCATCCTGGCCGAAGTGCTGGGCTACGGCTTCTCGAGCAACGGCGAGCATATCTCCGTACCCAACGTCGACGGCCCGCGCCGCGCACTGGAAATGTCCATACGCCGCGCCGGCATCAGCATCGACGAGATAGGCTACATCAACGCCCACGCCACCTCCACCCACGTTGGCGACACCAACGAAGCCAAGGCCATCTACAGCGTGGTGGGCGACCGCAAGATCCCCGTCACCAGCACCAAGGGCCAGACAGGCCACGAGATGTGGATGGCCGGAGCCAGCGAAATCGTCTATTCGCTCCTCATGATGAAAGGAGGGTTTATCGGCGCAAACCTCAACTTCGAGAACCCTGATGAGGATTCGGCGAAACTCTGGATTCCCGACCGCTGCATCGAACACAACTACAACACTTTCCTTTCCAACTCCTTCGGCTTCGGAGGCACGAACTCCTCGCTGGTCGTCCGCAATGTCTGACGCCCTGGTCATCGGAGCCGGTCTTGGCGGGCTTCTTTGCGGCCGTATCCTCTCCCGCAAGGGATGGAACGTCACCATCCTGGAGCAGGGAATCCAGGCTGGCGGCGCTCTCCAGACCTTCGTGCGCTGCGGCATACGTTTCGACACGGGCTTCCACTCCGTGGGCGGACTTGCCCCTGGGGAGCCCCTCGACCAGGTGTTCCGCACCCTCGGCCTGCGCGACCTTCCCTGGTACCAGGTCGAAGCCGACGAGATAGTGGGCGGCACGCTGCCCTTCCTCCGCCTGTCCTCCGGATGGAGTGAGGAGGTGGAGCATGTGGCCGACCCTTACCAGCTGAGCGTCTGGCGCCTTCAGGGAGGAGGAAAGACTCTCTGCGACGCGCTCTGCGAAGGACAGAAAGTATTGCTGCGCAAGCGCGTGACCTCCATCCATGACCATGAAGTCACCTGCGCCGACGGAAGCAGCTACAGGGCCGATGTCGTGGTGTCGGACATCCATCCCCTTGTCACGATGCGGCTCCTGCTCGACCCGGTGCGCCGTGCATATACCAGGAGGCTCGAGAGCCTGGCCAACGGGCCCGGCGTCTTTACCGTCAACATCCAGCTCAGGCAGGGTGAGATGAGTCCTGTCAACCACAGCATCTTCCTCGACGATACGGTGATGATCCATTTCGGAGAGGCTGATGCCCGGGGTTTTGCACGTTCGGTGGACTTGATGGGGTTTGAGATGCCGGGGCAAGCCCGGCATGACGGAGAGGGTCAAGACCGGGAGGCTCGCGCCGAAGAGCTAATCCGCAAGGCGGCGGAGCGCCTGCCCGAACTTCCCTCCAGCATCGAACGCTACTGGACCAGCACCCCCGCGACCTGGGAACGCTTCACCGGAACCCCCGGCGGAAGCGCCTACGGCATCATGAAACACAGTCGCCTCGACTACATCGCCCCGCAGACCCCCCTCCCCTGGCTCTTCCTCACCGGACAGAACCTCGGCCTGCACGGCATACTCGGCACGTCAGTGACGGCCATCAACACCTGTAAATCAATCTCACAATGAAATATGCACTTGTAACCGGTGGCAGCCGGGGCATCGGCCGCGCAGTCAGCGTAAAGCTGGCCTCCCAGGGTTTCGCCATCCTGATCAACTATGTGTCCAACGAAGAGAAAGCCCGCGAGACGGCAGCGCTCGTAGAAGAGGCAGGCAGCTCCGCTGAACTGCTGAAATTCGACGTAGCCGACGCAGAGGCTACGGAAGCCGCCCTGACCGCATGGCAGCAGGCCCACCCCGACGACTATATCGAAGTGGTGGTCAACAACGCCGGTATCCGTCGCGACAGCCTGCTCGTATGGATGGGTCCCGAAGACTGGTCGCGCGTACTTCAGATCACGCTCGGCGGTTTCTACAACGTGACCCGTCCGCTCCTGCAGCCCATGCTGCTCAAGAAGAGAGGCAGGATCATCAACATCGCCTCTCTCTCCGGCCTTAAGGGCCTCCCCGGACAGACCAACTATTCGGCTGCCAAGGGTGGTCTGATCGCCGCCACCAAGTCCCTGGCCCAGGAAGTAGGCCGTAAGGGCGTGACCGTCAATGCGGTAGCCCCCGGTTTCGTGAAGACCGACATGGTCGAAGGGCTCGACGAGGTGGCGCTCAAAAAGACCATCCCCCTGCAACGCTTCGGCGAGCCGGAAGAGGTGGCAGCCCTGGTGGGCTTCCTGGCCTCTCCCGAAGCCGGCTACATTACAGGGGAATGCATCTCCATCAACGGCGGCCTCTATTCGTAGGCCAGCCGTGCCATCCTATTGGATGGTGATGGAATTCAGAAGCGGAAGCTTCCCTTCGTCAATCAGTTTCAGTATCAGCTCACCGAACAGGGTGTTCTGCCAGGCGAACCATGCCCTCGTGAAGTTGGCAGGGTCGTCCTTGTGGAACGACTCGTGCATGAAGCCCGTACCGGCGTCGGTGGTCATGAGCGACTCGATGCAGGCCTTGATCTCAGCGTCGTCGCTGGAGGTGAAAGCCTTCATCATGATGCTCATGGGCCAGATGTAATTCATGCCCACGTGCGGGCCGCCGATACCCTCGCCGGCCTTGCCCTTGAAGAAGAAGGGGTTGTCCTCGCTCCACACGAAGCGGCGGGTGTTCTGGTACACAGGGTCGTCGGACGCGACGTCGCCCAGATAAGGCATGGCCAGCAGGCTGGGCACGTTGGCGTCGTCCATCATCAGCTTGTTGCCGAAGCCGTCGACCTCGAAGGCATAGATGGTGCCGTATTTCGGATGTTCCACGGTCGCGTACCGGTGGAGGGCCTCTTCAACTTCGGCGGCCAGGGCGAGGCACTCGGCGGCCATGGCCGGTTCGCCGTTGACTGTATCCAGTATCTCTGCCGCCTTGCGCAGCGAAGTCACTGCGAAGAAGTTGGACGGAATCAGGAACATGTAGGTCGTGGCGTCGTCGGAAGGACGGAAGGCCGATGCTATCAGGCCCACCGGACGGACGGGATTGCCCCAGCCGTAGCCCGCCTGGGTGTCGGTCGGGACGTGGGAGACGCGCTGGAAGTTGTAGGGACCGCGGTTCTCCTTGCGCTGCTGCTGGCGGAAGGTGGTCAGGGTCTTGCGTATAGACTCCATCCACAGTTCGCCGAACACCGAAGTGTCGCCCGTGGTCTTCCAGTAGTGGTAGGCCAGACGGATGGGATAGCAGTGGGAGTCGATCTCCCACTTGCGCTCGTGGAGGTTGGGATCCATGTCGGTGAGGTCGTCCTGCCAGCCGCCGCCCGTAGGGCCGTCGTTGAAGGCGTTGGCGTAGGGGTCGATGCCTATCAGGCTGAACTGGCAGTTTATCACTCCGGCGAGCATGTCCTTGAGTTCCTCATCTTCGTTCGCCAGCTGCACGTAGGGCCACACCTGTGCGCCCGAGTCACGGAGCCACATGGCGTGGATGTCGCCCGTGTAGACGAATGTGCGCCAGCGACCCTTGTCGTCCTTGCCGAAGTGGACCGTGGTATCGAGGGTATTGGGGAAGCAGTTGCCGAACATCCAGGCCAGGCGCGGGTTCTTGAGCTGAGCCTGCACCTCGGCGATCTTGCGCTCCACGGCCTGGCTCGTGAAGAGCCTGTCCGCCGGAGCGGGACGCTGTGATTCATAGCCGTTCACGGCTTTGGCTTTGGAAGCCGGCGCGGGCTTCTCGAGGCCCCTGTTCTCAAGCAGTGCGCCTACCTCGGGATCGCGGCCACGGAAGTTGCGGTACATCACCGAACCCTTGTCGATGCCGCCGGGAGTGAGCACGAAGTCGCGGAAGCGCCTGGCCACCTCAGGGTTGAAGATGTCGCCCGTCTCCTTGAAGGCCTGGAAGGCGTCGCAGTCGAGCACCTCGGCCCAGATGTAGCTGTAGTAGCCGGCGCTGTAGCCGCCGCCTATGCTGTGGCTGAAGTTGGTCACGCTGTAGCGCGGCAGTATCTGCTTCGGGATGCCGCGGGCTGCGAGCTTCTCTTTCTGGAAGGCCATCACGTCGAGGTCGGCAGGCACTTCGGTCAGGGTGTGGAGGTCCATGTCGACATACGATGCGGCCAGATATTCCACCGTGGCGAAGCCCTGGCCGTACTTTTCGCTGGCGGCGATCTTGTCGACCAGTTCCTGCGGAATGGTTTCGCCCGTCTTGTAGTGCTTCGCATAGACCTTCAGCACCTCGGGTTCGAAGGCCCAGTGCTCGTTGATTTGGGAAGGCAGCTCCACGAAATCGCGCTCCACGCCGGATACTCCGGTGTAGTGGACGTTGCGGAAGAAGGAGTGGAGGGCATGGCCGAACTCATGGAACATGGTCTCAACGTTGTCGAGGGTCTGGAGCGCGGGCTTGTCGGCGGAGGGCAGGGTCATGTTGCACACGTTGGTCACGATGGGCTGCACCCTCTGCGCGCCTTCGTATTTCTGGCCGCGGAAGGCTCCGCACCAGGCTCCGGCGCCCTTTCCGTCGCGGGGGAAGTAGTCGCTGTAGAATATGGCGATCACGTTGCCTTCAGGGTCGATCACGTCCCAGGACTTGGCGGTGGGCTCGTAGGACGGATAGTCCTGCGTACGCTCGGCGAACGACAGGCCGTAGAGCTTGCCCGCCACGTAGAAGATGCCCTGCTGCACGGCGTTGATCTCCAGATACTCGGACACTACCGACTCGTCGATGTCGAACTTGGCTTTCTTGGCCTTGTCGAGATAGTACATGTAGTCCCAGGGCTGGGGCTCGCCCTTCACGCGGTCCTTCTTCATCATCGCCTTGATGTCGGCGATCTCTTCATTGGCCTTTTTCACG
>CAJONI010000042.1 GCA_905235995.1 uncultured Bacteroidales bacterium | reverse complement strand
CTGGTGTTCGTCCCGCTCGCAAAAAAAGCTCGCGGCTCCGAACACCACCCGCCGTGTCGCTCGCTTCCACTTCCATTATTCCCAGCATCTTGCCTTCAACGAATACAGAGCGCAGTGACGGTGTCGCGTCGATGCGGGCGGTCAGGGCGCGGGCGGCTTCGACGACGGAAGGGGAGGGGATGTAGCAGAAAGGATTATTCAACATAGAGGACCAGCCCCTTGAGGTATGATCCTTCCGGATGGAAGATGTTGACCGGATGGTCGGCGCCCTGGCCCACGCGGTCGAGTATCCTGACCTCCCGCCTGGCATCGGCGGCTGCGCTGAATACCGCCAGTGCGAAGGCTTCCCGGTCGACCACCTGCGAACAGCTGAAGGTGAACACCAGTCCGCCGGGGGCGACGGCCGAGATGGCGGCGGCGTTGAGCCGCTGGTAGGCCCGCAAAGCTCCGGCGAGGGCGCCGCGATGCTTGGCGAAGGCCGGAGGGTCGACTATCATAAGGTCGTAAGCCCCGGGCTCGGTCTGTTTGACGAAATCGATGGCGTCGGTGCAAAGGGCCCTGTGGGGTGCGTCCGGCCCGAAGTTGAGCTCGACGTTGCGGCCGGCCATTTCAATGGCCCGTGCCGAGCTGTCGACAGAATCGACGCTGACGGCACCGCCCGCAAGGGCGTAGACGCTGAAGCCGCCGGTATAGCAGAAAAGATTGAGCACCCTACGGCCCCTGGCATAGCTCTCGACACGGGCGCGATTGTCCCTCTGGTCGAGGAAAAAACCCGTCTTCTGCCCGTTCTCCCAGTCCACCAGGAAGCTGTGCCCGTTTTCCAGCACCGTGCGCGGGCAGAGGGCCGCCTGCCCTGGAGCCTGCCATAGATAGCCGTCGGCCAGGTCGAGTCCCGCCTTGAAGGGAGCGGTGCCGGAACTCTTGTCGTAGACCGCTTTCAGGGCCGGTCCGTAGACGGTGCGGAGAGCCTCGGTCAGCTGGGGCAGGGCGCGGAACATGCCCACGGAATGGGCCTGCAGCACGCAGCAGCCGTCGTACCAGTCGACTATCAGGCCTGGCAGGAAGTCGCCTTCCCCATGAACGAGACGGTAGCAGGTGGTATTCGAAGCCCCGGCAAGGGAAAAGGCCCGGCGTGCGTCGAGGCAGGCCTGCAGGCGGCGCGTCCAGAACGCGACGTCCGGACCGCCGGAGGGCATGTCGTCGGCGAAGCTGAGCATGCGCACGGCGATCGATCCTATCTGGTAGTGGCCCCAGCCAAGGAAGGCCTTCTGGGCCGAAAACACTTCCACGGCGTCGCCCTCGGCGGGGTCGGGGCCTTCTATGCCGCCTATGGCCCCCGAGAAGACCCAGGGGTGGAAGCGCCGCAGCGATTCGTCGCGTCCTTTCTTGAGATAGAGTCGTGTCATGGTCGTGGAGTCGAGAGAAGAGCCTTGTACATCCTTACGCAGATCCACGCATCGGTGGCGGCGTAGAGCACCTGAGCGTCGGAGAGGGGCTCCGCCTCCCAGTTGGAGCACTGCTGTGCCTTTGATACCTTGCAGCCCAGGATGATGGCGGCCATCTTCCTGACGCTCTTTTCCTGGATGCCGTACTGCTCTGCGAAATGCTGCAGGTCCATGAAGCGATGGGGCTGGAAGGGGAGGTAATGCTGCAGGCCGCGGATGTCCTCGCCTACTGCGGCTCCTATCTTGGTGATGTACGGACTTGCCATGATTTCGGCGATTTCCTGCGGGAGCCCCAGCATCTGCAGACGGAAGAGGAAGGCCTCGGTCTCGCTGGAGAGCTGCAGCAGGGCCGTGTCGTGACGGGGCTGGTGGGCCTGGAACACCGGTTTGGTCTCGGTGTCGAAGCCTATGAGGCGCTGGGATGAAAGATGTTCTATGGCGTGGTCGAGCGTGGGCCCCGGTTCAGTGATCACGTGGATCCTGCCGGGGAAAGCAGCCAGTTCGAGTTGTTCTATCTCTTCGGGCGTGATGGTCTCCTGGTACATGAAATCTATTTGAGCGAAGTGGCGATCAGTGAGTAGCTGACCGGGAAGAGTTCTCCGATCCGCTGCATGTTGTCGTCGCTGATGCCGCCTTTCGACAGGTGGACGGCCTTGGTGGTCAAGGCTTCGGTCCCGGTCTGCCGGTTGTATTTGTATGAATAGGACAGGCCTCCGTCCTTGTTGAGGTTGGCGTCTTCAAGCAGTTTGCTGGGCACGGTGATGAAGGCGTCGAGCTCAGTGGGGGTTATGCGGAAGGCCAGGTTCCTGTCTTCGCGCAGGGTGCGGTAGCACGCTATCGCGGCATGGATGGTCGGGTCGATGAACGACACCTCCTCGGCGATGAGGTCGCGATAGGGGTAGCGGCCGTCGACGCGGTATTCCCGCAGTTCGGCGAGGATCTGGCGAAGCGTTTCCAGATGCAATGAATACTGGGGGCAGCCCAGGATGATGGAGCGCAGGGCGGACGGGTTCTCGCTGCGGCGGATTCTTTCAAGGAGTGTCACGATGCTGAAACGGACGTAGTTCTCAGTGCTGTTGAGCTGCAGTGCGTCGTAGTTGCCGTCGGGGCGGCGGCGGGCAAGCATGTTGTTTCCGGAGAAGTCGAAGTTGTAGGCGCTTAGCAGGCTGGGGCGTATGTCGCCCAAGGTCTCACCCAGCACGGGACCGCGGTAGGTGCTGCGGGGGGCGAAGAGCAGGGGATTGACGAAATCTTCGTCGTTGTCGGTCGGTTCGGCGAAGTCGTGCACTTCCTGATTGATTACCGACACCTTCCACTGGTGACCGCGCGATGCGATGGCGCGCGTCAGCGACTGTTCGTAGACTTCTGAGGCTATGGTCTCGGGGGTCGCCAGGATTCCTATGGTGAAGGGCCCGTCGGGGTTGAGCGTCTCCAGCTCCTCGACCGCGGCGCTGACACCCGCTCCCACCACTTCGATGAGTTTGATGTCCTTGCCGCTCTGGGCCAGCATCGAACGTATGGGGTCGATGGCGGAATTGGCGTTCGTATGGCTGGCCATCAATATGATCTTGACCCGGGGCTTCTTCCCGGAGGGGATTTCTTCTATGGGGTCTGTGAAATAGTCGTCGCCGGTCAGGAAGAGGGCGCCCTTGATGGTCAGTTCCTGCAGGTAGGCTTCATTGTCCTCCTTGATGTAGTTGGAGTAGGGCATATTGGCCATGTCGGCCAGGTAGATGAAGTGCTCTCCGGCAAAGTCGCGTATGCTGTCGCGTTTGGTAGAGCCTGTGATGTTGTCGAAGGCGTCGATGGTGAGCAGGGTCTCCAGCAGGGCAAGTCCGCCGTTGCCGGAATCGAAGATGCCGATGGGCAGCGAACGGAGATCCTCCGGATATCCGTCGAACCCAACGTAGAAATTGGAAGCCGTGTCGTAGAGCGCCTTGTTGACGATAGGCAGGTTGCCGTTGGGCATCTCTGTCCTGTGGCAGCCGGACGCAAACACGAGCATCAGCGCCATGACGACGGAAACACCGGTGAGAGGGGACCTGTATTTCATATTTTTTCCGTTTAAAATGCAAAATTACTAAATTTGTCGAAACTATTGCCTGTCAGGATGAGAAACTCTTTTCTGTCACTGTCGCTGCTTCTTCTGTGCTGCCTTTCGGGCGCGGCGCAGAACCGCGTGCAGAACTACATAGACCGCCAGCTGAAGACCGATACCCTGTTCACCAACGCCATAGTGGGTGTACTGGCCGTCGATGCCGACGGACGGGAGATCGCGGAATGGAACGCCGACCTGCCCCTGCTTCCGGCCTCGACCATGAAGACCGTCACCGCAGGCCTGGCCTTCGAGGTTCTGGGCGCTGATTACCGTTTCTCCACCCGCGTGGCGCACGACGGCCATATCGAGGACGGAGTGCTCCATGGCAACCTCTACATCGTCGGCGGGGCCGACCCGACCCTCGGTTCACTCGACACCATAGCCTATCCCCTCGATTCTATCTTCGGCATCTGGGCGCAGGCCGTAAGCAAGGCGGGCATACGCCGCATCGACGGCAGCGTGGTGGGCGACGACCGCATCTTCGCCGAAGAATCCATCCACCCCAACTGGGTGTTCGACGATATCGGCTGGGACTACGGCAGCGGAGCTTCCGGCCTGTCGTTCTGCGAGAATCTCACCTATTTCGACATAGCTCCCGGCGCGGCAGTGGGCGATCCTGTGCGCATCACGCCCGCCGGCCCCCAGGCCCCCTACATCACTTACCGCAACGAGGCGGTGACCGGCCCGCGGGGTTCCGGCGACAAGCTGGTGTACCATGCCTCTGCGCTCGCGCCCGTGGGCAGGATGTCCGGGACTTTCGGCATAGACGCCGCACCCCGTACGGTGGCGATGTCGAACAAATACGGCCCTGCCGCCTGCGCCGCGGAATTCGCTCTCTTCCTGCAGGAAGCGGGAGTGAACAGCAAAGGGGCCACCGACGTGCGCCACATGGCCTCATCCTATTTCGTGCCTGCTCAGGAAGACATGGAAGTGCTCGTGGAAACCTTTTCTCCCGAACTCAGGCTGATAGTGGAAGAGATGCTCGCGATCAGCAACAACTTCTACGCCGAGACCATCTTCAAGATGGTGGGGCGGGAGCTCGTCGAAGAGAACCAGGACGAGCCCTGCGGCGAGGTGACATACGACATGGCCCGCGCCGCGGTCAAGGCCTTTCTTCAGGGGCAGGGGGTGTCGACGCGCGGCTACATCCAGGACGACGGCAGCGGGCTGTCCCGCGAGGACTGCCTGTCGCCCCGCTTCCTCACGCGCTTCTATGGTTGGATGGCCACCCGGCCCGGTTTCCAGACCTACCTGGATTGTTTCCCCGGCCCAGGACGCCGCGGCACCCTGCAGTATGTCCTTCCCAAGGCCGACCCTGCGCTCAAGCGCTCCATACACGCCAAGAGCGGTTCGCTCAGCGGGGTCCGCTGCTATGCCGGCTACGTCGACTCTCCCGACGGCCCGCTGCGTTTCGCAATACTGGTCAACCATTACGACTGCCCCTCGCGCAAGGTCCAGCCCAAGATCGAAGGCTTCATGGAGGAACTCGCACGTTACGCGGCATCTCTTTGATTCATAACCAAAAACATAGATAAATGCTCACCCTTTCACGCAAAGCCCATGCAATCCAGGCTTCTCCCATACGCAAGCTCGTCCCCTTCGCTGACGCTGCCAAGAAACGGGGCGTCAAGGTCTACCATCTGAACATAGGCCAGCCCGACATCGAGTCGCCGGAAGAGGCGCTGGCTGCCGTGAGGAACAACAAGTTGAAAGTGGTTGAATATGCCAAGAGCGGCGGTGTGGATTCTCTGCGCGAAGGCCTCGCCCGCTACTACCAGGGCATAGGGATCGAGGTTCAGGCGGCGGACATCAACATAACCAACGGTGGCAGCGAGGCGCTGCAGATCGCTCTCTCGGTGACCTGCGACCCTGAGGACGAGGTCATAGTCTTCGAGCCTTTCTACACCAACTACAACAGTTTCGCAGTGCAGAACGACGTGAAGCTGGTGCCCATCACCACGCACATCGGGGACGGCTTCGCGCTGCCGCCCATGCGGGAGGTGGAGAAGCGCATCACGTCCCGGACCAGGGGCGTCGTGATCTGCAACCCGGGCAATCCGACGGGCTGCCTCTACACGAAGGAGTCGCTGCTTGAATTGGGGGAGATAGCCAAAAAATACGGCCTGTACGTTTATGCCGACGAGGTGTACCGCGAATTCTGCTACACCGACGCACCGCACTTCTCCTGCATGCACATCCCCGGCCTGGAGCAGAACGTGATCCTGATCGACAGCGTATCGAAGCGCTACAGCCTCTGCGGGGCGCGCATCGGCTTCGTGGTGTCGCGCAACAGGGAGGTGATGGAGGCCGTCATGCGCTATGCCCAGGCGCGCCTCTGCTCGCCGGCCTACGGACAGATTGCGGCTGAGGGAGCGCTCTCGGCGCCGGCTTCCTATTTCAAGGCGGTTCGCGACGAATACATACATCGCCGCGACGTGCTGATCGACGGGCTGCAGAAGATTCCCGGAGTTGTGGCTCCTCGCCCCATGGGTGCTTTCTATGCTGCCGTCGAGCTGCCTGTCGACGACACTGAAGTGTTCGCCAGGTGGCTGCTGGAAGACTTCAGCTACAATGGCGCCACGGTCATGGTGGCCCCGATGGCCGGCTTCTACGCCACGCCCGGCCTGGGCCGCAACCAGATCCGCCTGGCCTACGTCCTCAAGGAAGAAGACCTACGCGCCGCCCTGGTCTGCCTCGCCAAAGCCCTGGAAGTCTATCCGGGAAGAAAATGAAAAAAGTTTTGCGGATATTGAATTAATGTGTATCTTTGCATCCCTAAAAGACTGATTAGAAAACCGTTAAGCTAGTGATTAAGAGATAGTTACAGGCTATCCGCTTCCGGTTATAAATTTTTTAAAAAAATTTATCATGTACGCAATCGTTGATATTGCAGGACAACAGTTCAAGGTAGAGGCTGGCAAGCAGATCTTCGTCAACCGTCAGGCCGCCGAAGTCGGCGCAGCCCTTTCCTTCGACAAGGTGTTGCTCCTCGACAATGAGGGCAAGGTGAAGGTCGGAGCCCCCTACGTGAAGGGTGCCGTCGTCAACGCCACCGTCCTCGAGCACTGCAAGGCCGACAAGGTCATCATCTTCAAGAAACGCCGCCGCAAAGGCTATCAGAAGAAGAACGGCCATCGCCAGTATCTTACCAAGCTCCAGATCGAGGGCATTGCTTAACAACCATTAAAACAGAATCATTATGGCACACAAAAAAGGTGTAGGTAGTTCCAAGAACGGCCGTGAATCACAAAGCAAACGTTTGGGCGTCAAACTGTTCGGTGGTCAGATCTGCAAAGCCGGCAACATCCTGGTCCGTCAGCGTGGCACAGTTCACTATCCCGGTGCGAACGTGGGAATGGGCAAGGACCATACCCTCTTCGCCCTCGTCGACGGCGTTGTCTCCTTCAAGAAGAAGCAGGGCGACAAATCTTTCGTGTCGGTGCTCCCTCTGCCCCAGGCCGAGGCTTAACCCTGTGAAGTTCGAATGAAAGGGGAGAACCCGTCGGGTTTTCCTCTTTCGTCGTTTTCAAACCCCGACATGAATCACCAGGAGACCATCAGGCTGGCACGGCTGTCGATCGGCTATACGGGCAAGACTTCCAGGAAAGTCGTCGCCCGCAACATCACCGAGACCATACGTAGCGGAGAACTGACGTGTCTGCTTGGCGAGAACGGAGCCGGAAAGTCCACGCTGCTGCGTACGCTTTCAGGCTTCCTGCCGCCCTTGTCGGGAGAAATCACCATCCTGGGCCGTCCCATACGCGACTACAGCGACAACGAACTCGCCCGCGTGGTGGGCGTGGTCCTTACCGACAGGTCCTCCCTCGCCAACATGACGGTCGACGAACTCGTAGGCATGGGGCGCAGCCCCTACACCGGTTTCTGGGGCCTGCTTTCCGCGGAAGACAAGCGGAAGGTCGACGAGGCGCTCGACCTGGTCGGAATTGCGCCGCTGCGTACGCGCATGGTCCAGACCCTGAGCGACGGAGAACGCCAGAAAGCCATGATAGCCAAGGCTCTGGCCCAGGAAACGCCCATCATCTTCCTCGATGAGCCCACTGCTTTCCTCGACTATCCCAGCAAGGTCGAGACTCTGCACCTGCTGCACAGGCTGTCGCACGATACGGGCAAGACCATCTTCATGTCGACCCACGACCTGGAACTGGCGCTGCAGGTGGCCGACAGGCTCTGGCTTATGGCCCGCCAGCGCGAGGTGATGGCCGGAACGCCCGAAGACCTGGCGCTCAACGGCGTGCTGGGAACCTTCTTCCAGCGTGATGGCGTCGTGTTCGAGCAGCGCACGGGTCTCTACCGCATCGAACCGTCATATAACCTGGAGATGCGCATGATAGGCGATGCAGTCTCCTGCTCCCTTGCTGCGAAGGCTCTGAGGCGCAACGGAGTCCGTGCTGAATTCGACAGCACTGCGGAACTGACCCTCGTGGCGGATCCGAGCGCCCGCGACCGTTTCATCGTCCGCCGCGGCGAGGCGATACTCCTCCGTGCCGGATCGATCGACGAGCTCCTCCACAATCTGGAGAAAGTCTACAATCAATAGTAATTACTGCATCTGACGCAGCCTGACCTCCGTTTCGGGAAGCAGTTCCGGAAGGGCGCTCAGGTCGGTGCTGCTGAAATGGTAGGGGATCAGGACCTTGAGCTGCAGTGCCTCGGCGGCATTCACGCACTGCTCCAACGTCATGGTGTAGGGTTGGTTGACAGGAAGGAAGGCCACGTCAATATCCTTGAATCCAGACATCTCCGGGATATCTTCAGTGTCTCCTGCGATGTAGATGCGCAGCCCGTCGAAGCTCAGGATATAGCCGTTCCCGTTGCCCTTGGGATGAAACATCTCGCGGCCCGGGGTCGTATTGTAGGCGGGCACAGCTTCCAGCAGGACGCCGTCGCTCAGCTGGCACCGCTCCCCGTTGCCTATCGCCTGGCCCGCGCCGATCCTGTCGCGGCTGGCGGCGTTGAGCAGCAGGAGAGTGTTTTCATCGCTGAGGGCGTCGATGGCCGCCTTGTCGAGATGGTCGCCGTGTTCGTGGGTGACCAGGATCACGTCGGCTTTCGGGAACTCGGCGGCGTAGTCAACCTCTTTCGAGAGCCTGGATACAGGGTCGACGTGGATGGAGATGCCGTCGCAGTCTATGGCGAGGGTCCCGTGCTGGATGAGGGTGATATCGACGGCTTGTCCGCCATCGGTCATGAAGCGCTCAACCTCGTATTTCGTGACGGGCTTCCCGGCCTCCTTCCAGCCTTCGATGCCGGCGATCAGATTGTTCACCGTGTAGCCGGCCTTGGTGAGCGCTTCGGCGGCCTCGGCGCTGCGACGTCCGCTCCGGCAATAGATGTAGAGCGGTTCGGATTTGTCGAACATTGCTTCCATCTCCTGCAGGAAATCCTCGGACTTCCAGTCGCAGTTGACGGCGCGGGGCAGGTGCCCCTCCGCAAATTCTTCCGCGGTGCGGACATCCACTATCCTTGCATCCGCTGCCGCGGACTCCTTCTCGAAGGAAGAGGCGTCATGGTTCATGTAAGGCGTGCATCCCGGCAGCATCGCAACCGCCGCGAGAGTCATAATGAAGATAATCGGTCGTTTCATGGCAATACTGATGTTTACTCGCTGAATTCTTCTTTCCGGCGGCGGAAGAGGACAGCGGCGACGACGGGGGCGCCGATGAGGGCCGTCACGGAGTTGACGGGGAGCGCTCCCTCGAAGCCGGGGAGGCGCGCTATAAGGTTGCAGAGCAGCGCCAGGGAGGCGCCGGCCAGCAGCGAACCAGGCATGAGTATGCGATGGTCGGAAGTGCGGAACATGCCGCGGCAGAGATGCGGCACCGCCAGGCCCAGGAAGGAGATGGGGCCGCAATAGGCCGTAACTATGGCCACCAGTACGCCCGCGCTCACTATGACCCAGTTGCGCGCACGGCGCACGTTCAGGCCAAGGTTGCGCGCATAGCTGTCGCCCAGCAGCAGCAGGTTCAGCGTCTTGACAAGCAGCATGGAAAGAGGCAGCAGCACCGCCATGATCAAGGCGAAGGTCGTGACCTGGTCGCCCGATACGCGTGAGAAGCTTCCCAGACCCCATACCACGTAGGCCCTCACGTCTTCTTCGGCGCTGAAGAACTTCAGCACGCCGATGATCGCAGTGGCCACATAGCCTATCATCACGCCTATGATCAGCAGAGTGACGTTGCCCCTGACCTTTTGCGCCACCCATACTATGAGCAGCATCACCGCCATCGCGCCCGCGATCGCCGAAAGCGTCATGGCAACCTCACCCATATAGCCCAGCCTGCTCAAGGCGATTCCTCCTATCCTTCCGGAGAGCAGCACCACGAAGGCCACGCCGAGGCTCGCTCCAGAGCTTACGCCCAGAACCGAAGGGCCGGCCAGCGGATTGCGGAAGACAGTCTGCATCTGTAGACCGGCGACAGAAAGCCCCGCGCCGGCCATGAGGGCCGTAACTGCCTGGGGGAGACGCGATTTGAGCACGATGTTCTGCCAGATGTCGTTGTCCACGGAGCCGCCCGTCAGAATCTTCCAGACCGAAGCGGCAGGAATCGTCACCGAACCCAGCAGCAGGTTGAGGAAAAAGAGCAGGAGTATCGAGACTGCCAGTGCTGTCATGCCTATGGTGACGGTGCGTTTCATGGAAGCAGGGCGTAGAAAGCCGGTTCATAGTCTGCCGGCATAAGTTCAGGATGGAAAATATGGATCAGGTCGGCAAGCACGAGGTCGGGCTGCACCGGCATGTTTTCGTAGAAAGGCGTGCGGCTCATGTTGCAGTAGATCACGCCGTGGTTGCGGAAAGCCTCGAGGTCGGCGTAGCGGCCGTCTTCGGCCTTCAGCGCATCGTATGAGAAGTCGCCGTTGAAACTGTTGACTATGCGCCAGTACTTCGCGTTGGCCGTCTGGCTGTAGACCGTCTCGAAATCGAGGTTCAGGCCGCCGGAGTTCTCGTCGTCGGGCAGGAAATATTCGCCCCCGGCGTCGCGGAAGATCTGGGCCAGGAAGCTGCGGCCTCCGCCCACATACCAGTTGCCGCCGTGAAGCTCTCCGCTCAGGACCACCGGACGCTCCTTTACATCAGCCGTCAGGGCCTTGAGCTCGTCGTAGCGCTGTTCGATGCCGCTGAATATCTCATTGGCCTTCTCTTCCTCGCCGGTCAGCAGGCCGACGAACTTGATCCATTCGGCCTGGCCGAGCGGGGTCCTTTCCTTGTAGCCGAGGTGCGGCACCAGCGGGATGTCGACCCCTTTGAGCGCCTCGTAGCCCCCTCTCTTGAAGGGCGAGATGAGTATCAGGTCGGGGTCCAGGCCTATTATCACCTCGTTGTCGAAGTTGCCCTCGATGCCTATCTTCTGCGTCCGGCCGTCGGCAAGGCGCTGTTTCACGTCCTCGTTGAAAAGATGCCGCGTGCTGGTGATGCCTGCCACACGGTCGAGCTCACCGATGCAGATGAAGTTCGAGAGCTGGAGCGAAGTCATGCAGACCAGACGCTTCACGGGCACTTCCACGACTGTGTAATCGGCTGGTACCGAGGCGGGTTTCTCTCCGGCGGGAACCAGCAGGAAGTGGAAGGTCTGGCTTTCCTCACGCTGCGGGTCCTGGATGTCCACGCGGCAGCCTTCGTCGGTGTAGGTCACCCTGAAACCTTCGGCATGGACCGGCTTTATGGCGCCGTCTTTCGCCTCGACTGGGGCTTCGGCCACGGGTGCGCCCCCGCGGCAGGAAACAGCCATGAAGGCGACAGAAGCCAGGAGCAAGATGGCAAGTTTTTTCATATCAGGCCCAAAGATACAAAATATTGGATTCTCCCCAATAGAAATGGGTGTAGCCGGCGATCACGTTCCTGTAGCGGTAGAGCGGAGTCGGGACCTTCTCCCCGGTGGCATCGAACTGCTGCGCGACGGACGGCAGGGCGTCCGGCCCGGTGAGCGAGGAATAGTGGAACTCATGGCCGCGCCATTCCCTTCCGGAAGCGTCCACGATGCGGCGGTAGCCCATGTGCAGCCGGGCTCCTTCCATCGTCGCGCTGAAGGGAAGCACGCCGCAGAAAGGAAAGGGGCCGCCCTCCACACCTTCCAGGGAACGGCACAGCCAGATCATCCCGCCGCACTCGGCCAGGATGCGTCCGCCGGCCTCGGCGTAGTCGCGCACCTGCTTCTTCAGGGGCTCAAGAACCGACAGCTCGCGGACATGAAGTTCGGGATATCCTCCCGGGAAATATACAAGGTCGGCTTCGGGCAGGCCGTCGCCCGCCAGCGGGCTGAAGAACGTCACCTCGCCTGACTGCTTGAGCCGTGCCAGGTTCTCGCTGTAGATGAAGTTGAAGGCAGCGTCGCGGGCCACGGCGATGCGCAAAGGCTTCCCGCACCGCATCGGGGCGGGTGCGACGCCAGGCACGGGGAAGTCCGATGCCGTCCTGTCGAGCAGTTCCTGCACGTTCACGTAGCGCTCTGTCAGCGCCGCCATTCGCGCGGCCCGCTGCTCCATCTCCTTCGGGTCGGATAGCTGCAGGCCGAGATGCCGCGAGGGAATCTCGAGCTCCTCCAGGCGAGGAATCGCTCCCAGGCAGGGGATTCCGGCATCCTCGGCGGCCTGACGCAGCAGGCGTTCGTGCCGGGGAGAGCCGACGCTGTTGAACACGACGCCGGCGAAGCGCAGGCCCGGACGGAAGTGCTGCAGCCCGTAGAGCTGCGCGGCCAGGGTGTAGGAGGCAGAGCGGGCACCCGCTACCAGCACCACCGGTGCGCCGGTCAGGAATGCGATCTGGGCACTGCTGCCTGAAGCCCTGTCGTAGCCGTCATAGAAGCCCATCACGCCCTCGGTCACGCATACGTCGGCGTCGGCGCCATAGCGGGCGTACAGCTCCTGCACATGGGCTTCGGATGAGAGCCAGGTGTCGAGGTTGACCGACGGACGGCCGGTCGCGGCTTCGTGGAAGCGGGTGTCTATGTAGTCGGGACCGCACTTGAAAGGCTGGACCTTCAGACCCCGGGAGCGAAGGGCTCCGAGAAGGCCGGTGGTCAGCGTGGTCTTGCCGCTGCCGGAACTTGCGGCTGCAATGAGGAACTGCGGTTTCATCCCAGGAAGAGTCTGAATTTCAGGAAGAAGGCCCTGCCGGGCTTCTGGAGCATATAGTTGTCGTAGAGGAGTTGGTCGAAGAGGTTCGTGCATTCGAAGGAGATATTGTAGCGGCCGCCATGCCATGCGTAGAGCAGCGATGCGTTGAACACGTGCTGGGTGGGGACCTTCGATTTGGAACTCGCAGAGCCGTAGGCTTCCCAGGTGACGTAGAACCAGTGGACCCACTGATAGTCGAGCGCCAGGCGCAGGCGGCTGTCGGGCAGGACGACCTGATGGAAGGTGTAGGCCGCCTCGGCATTGGTGAAGGCCCAGGGGCGGTTTGGAGTGCGGTTTCGGTAGGTCACGGAAGGTTGTCCGGCCTGGGTGAACTCGCGCATGTCGCGGCAGTCGTCATAGCTGGCGTTGGCGGCCAGGTGCAGCCTGCCGGCCCAGTCATAGCGTATCTCACCGTCCACGCCCTTTATGTGCACTGCGGCCACGTTGCCATACTGCATCATGCCCTCAGTCTCGGAGATCGTCGCCTGTATGTAGTTGTCCACCAGTCTCAGGAAGCCGTTGGCCTCGTAGGCTATCACATGCCCGCCGCCCAGGTCCCATGCTCCGAACACGCCGAGGTTGACATTGTCGCTGACCTCGGGCTTCAGGGCCACGTTGGGATAGAGGGTCGAGCCGTTGCCGAGCACCTCACGCGCTACCGGCAGGCGGACGCTGTGCTCGTAGGAAGCCTTGACCGAGATGGGCTCCAGGATGGCGTAGCGGCTTCCAAGGCCGTAACCGACATAGTTGCGAGTGTTGTCGGTCTCCACGTCGTCGAGACCTATGCGCGAGGCGTTCTCATAGAGTTCCACGTGCAGATGGTTGACGTAGTCCTTGACGAAGAATGCGTTGGAGAGCTTTCCGTCCAGGAGCGACTGGTTGTAGGCCAGGCCCACTATGTGCTTGGCCAGCACGTCATTGGTTGGGACGTAAGTCGCGTCGGCCAGGTCGTCCTGACGGTTGCCAGTGCGGTTGAGCATGTAGTTGAGGGTCAGGGAATGTCCTTCGGCGATGCGCCAGTCGAGGTTGGCGCGCGCCAGGGTCATCGGGCGGCGGAAGCGGCGCATCGACTTGCCGCGGTCGCGTATCTCGCTGTGCGAGCCTTCGATGTAGGTGCCGTCCCAATAGTAGCGGCGGTAGGTTGTGTCGACTGTCACGGAGCGGTCAAAGGTCTGCGATACCGAGGCTGCGAAGTCGAGCCTGTCGGCTATGAAGCCCTTTTTTGCATAGCGGGCCGATAGGTTGAGCGACCGGGTGTTGCGCTCCACCATGCCGTAGACCCATGACTGGGTGGCGCCGGTCTGGAGGTCCTTGTCGACCTTCGAGGCCGAGGCGGAGACGAAGAACTCGTCGGCCCATTTCCTGTCGGCGACGCCGGCTTCCAGCTGGCCGAAGAGAGAGAGGTATCTGTCGTGGAAGCGCGGCAGGTCGCGGGTTACGAAGGCCGTATGGTCTTCGTTGCGCACCTTCACTCCGCGCATGATGTAGTTGTTCTTGGAATAGTGCGCGCTGATCGTGGGGCGGATGATCAGTCCCGTCTTCCTGCCTATGGCCTGTGCGTTGAAGTCGGCCTTGTGGGTATGGAACGAGCCCAGCCCGTAGGAGAAGTCCAGGAACCGGCGGTCGCGGCGGCCCGTGATGATGTTGATGGCCCCGCCCAGGGCGTCGCTGCCGAAGCTGGCGGGGATCACCCCCTTGTAAATCTCGACGCGCTCTATGAGATTGACGGGCAGGTTGGCGAGCGTCATGCCGGTGCCTTTGGCTTCGAGAGGCATGCCGTCGAGGAAATAGCGAATGGAATTGCCGGAAAGGCCGCCTATTGAAAGGTCGTAGTCGCTGCCCACTCCTCCGTCTTCGCGTATGCGTATGCCGGCGGTGCGGTCGATGGCCTGGGTGAGCGACTGCAGGGACGCGGCCTGGCTGCGTATCCCCACCGCGCTGACGGCGTAGGCACCTTCGCGCAGGTGCTGCTCACGCGTCTTGGCGGTCACGGTGGCGTTGTCGAGCTGCAGAGTGTCCTGCAGTTTCGACTGCGCCGAGGCGGCCGTTCCCAGGCCGATCAGGGCCCATGCGAAAACAATGATCGATTTTCCTTTCATCAAGTTGCTGAAAAGCAAGGCGAAGTTACGAAAAGTGCCGAAAAAACCCTAATTTTGAGTTGTGAAACGCATCATTCTCATAACCGGCGGAGCCCGCTCCGGCAAAAGCGCCCGGGCCGAGAGTCTGGCGCTGGGCCTGGACCCCAATCCGGTGTATCTGGCCACTGCCCGTATCTGGGACGAGGAGTTTCGTGAGCGGGTGCGGAAGCATCAGGCGCGGCGCGGTCCGCAGTGGACCAATCTGGAGGAAGAGAAGGTCCTGAGCCGCTGTGAGGTGGCAGGGCGCGTAGTGCTGGTGGACTGTCTTACACTCTGGGCCACAAACTTCTTCTACGACCTTGAAGGTGATGTCGACAAGGCTCTGGAAGCCCTGAAGGCAGAGTTCGACAGCTTCACGGCCCAAGACGCGACCTTCATCTTCGTGACCAACGAGATAGGCCTTGGCGGCACTTCGGAGAACGCACTTCAGCGCCGTTTCACCGACCTCCAGGGCTGGATGAACCAGTATGCGGCATCCCGTGCTGACGAAGTGGAGCTGATGGTGAGCGGCATCCCGGTTAAAATCAAGTGACTTTCATGATTGAATTCCATATAGGACATCCTGACGAGGCGCTGAGGCCCGCGCTCCAGGCGAAGATCGACGATCTCACCAAACCCAGGGGTTCCCTGGGCCGGCTCGAAGAGCTCGCCATGCAGGTGGGCCTGATCCAGCATACCCTCTCGCCGGAACTCCGCCAGCCGCAGAACATAATCTTCGCTGGCGACCACGGCATAGTGGAGGAAGGAGTGAGCATCGCTCCGAAGGAAGTCACCTGGCAGCAGGTGTGCCATTTCACCCATCCCCAGGGTACGGGCGGGGTCAATTTCCTCTGCCGCCAGCACGGCTTCAAGCTGAAAGTCGTAGATGCGGGCGTCGATTACGACCTGCCCCGCGACCGCGGCATCATCGACCTGAAGGTCGGGCGCGGAACCCGGAACTTCCTCCACGGACACGCCATGAACGACCTGGAAATGCGGCGCTGTCTGGCGGGGGGCGCACGCGTCGTTCAGGACTGCTTCGAAGAAGGCAGCAATGTCTTGAGTTTCGGAGAGATGGGCATAGGCAACACTTCCGCCTCATCTATATGGATGTCGTATTTCACCGGCATTCCGCTCGCTCAGTGCGTGGGGGCCGGCAGCGGACTCGACAACGCCGGCGTAAGGCACAAGTACGAGGTGCTCTCCAAGGCGATGGACAACTATTCGGGCGACGGCACCCCTCTCGACATCATCCGCTGGTTCGGCGGCTTCGAACTTGTCATGGCAGTGGGTGCGATGCTGAAGGCTGCTGAACTGAAGATGATAATACTCGTCGACGGTTTCATCATGACCGCCTGCATCCTGGCCGCCTCGCGCCTGCACCCTGAAGTCCTGGACTACGCCGTCTTCGGGCACTGCGGCGACGAATCCGGGCACCGGAAGATGCTCGACTTCCTGGGCGCAAAGCCACTTCTGGACCTGAGCCTGCGACTAGGCGAAGGCACCGGCGCAATCTGCGCCTATCCCATACTGGTTTCGGCCGTGAACATGATCAACCAGATGGATACCTTCTCGGGGGCCGACATTACCAAATACTTCTGAGCCATGAGATTGCTGGCCGCCCTTACCTTTTTCACGCGCCTGCCTTTCTGGCGCATCCGCGAGATTCCGGCGGAGGCCTTCAAGCGCGTGGTTCCGCTCTGGCCGCTGGCGGGCTGGCTCACTGGTTTCACGATGGCCCTGGTGTTCTGGCTCTGCAGCCATGTGATGCCCCTGACCCTGGCCTGGATCATCGCACTGGCGGCGCGGCTGCTGCTGACCGGCGCTCTCCACGAGGACGGGCTGGCCGATTTCATCGACGGTTTCGGAGGCGGCCCGACCCGCGAACGGACGCTGGCAATCATGAAGGACTCGCACATCGGCACCTACGGCGTCATAGGCCTGATAGTCTATTTCGCGCTGATGCTGCAGCTGCCGGCCACGCTTTCGCGCGACACGCTGTGCCTGACAGTGCTGGGAGGCGACTGCTGGGCAAAATGCTGCGCCGCACAGCTGGTAAACCTCCTGCCATACGCCCGGACCGAGTCGACAGCAAAGAACAGGACGGTGTACGACCGCATGTCGCTGACCGACGGCATTCTCTGCCTCGTGTCCGGTCTTGCGCCCTGGATCGTCATGACCTTCGTCCTGCACTGGCTGCCCGTCGCCTTCTGCTGGCTGCTGCCCGTCCCGCTGGTTGTCATGCTGCTGCTCGCATGGCTGATGAAACGCCGCCTCCAGGGCTATACAGGCGACTGCTGCGGCGCCACCTTCCTCCTCTGCGAACTCTCCCTCTACCTCTCGATAACCCTTCTGGTATAACGGCTCCTTGCGTCTGGCGCGAAGCCCGAATAAAAATAGCCCCGTCTGTGGTAGAACAGGCGGGGCCGGACACACTATAATTCGCCCTTCCCGGGCGGGGGATGCTATTCCGGATTCTTGGAATGGTAGTAGTCGAGAGGTTCGCCGTTGATGGCGTCCTGGGTGTGATTCATCCAGACCTGGCGGATGGAGGGCAGTTCCAGGAGACCGAATTCCAGCATGGTGCTGTTGTTGCAGACAAAGCCGGAACCTTCGGCGCCGAAGAACACCTTCCAGCTGCAGTCCTCTACCTCGCCTTCATCGTTGGCCTCATCCAGCAACTGCTGGAAGGTGTAGCTCTTGCCTGCGAATTTCTCGGGCAGGTCGTCGCCGGCCATGTCGTTGTGGCCGTGGTCACCATCGATCGACATCAGTGGATGCAGATACACCTTGCGGTTGGAGGTGTTGAGACCGGCCTCGGCCATGCGCTCGTACACGTGGGGCTTGAAGTTCTCCATCATGTCGACCGTGCCTACGAAGTAATGGGGATTGATGGCCTGAAGGGCCTCCTCCAGCTGGGTGTAGCGGATGTTGGCCTTGTAGGTGTCGTAGGAGTCGGGGTTGCCGTGGCCCATGAATGCGACCAGGTCGTTGACGGCCTTGTCTTTGTAGAGATTGTCGAGGGCCCGCGCTACCGTGGAGACATCGGAATCGGCATCCTGAAGCAGGGGGACGCCGAGCTTGAGGACCACCCTCGACAGATAGTCATCGTCGATGTCGCCGTTGGAGTTGTTGGCGAAGTCCTTGATGTAGTTGATCACGCGGGTGTATTCCTCGCCCGGGATCACCTGCAGCGACTGGACCACTATCTCGCTGTACTGGACGCCTTTCTGCGCGAAGGCGGTGAGCCAGAACGGCGGAGCGTAGTACTGGCGGATCTCGGCGCCGTCGGCGGCGTTTTCACCTGCGGCCGCGCGGTTGATGCAGATGGCCGAGGAGAAGGAGAGGAACACGTCGTAGGAAGGGAAGGCGGTCTTGTAGGCAGCGATGGTGGTGTCGAAGGCATCGAAGGCCTGCTGCCAGGTGGAGCCGAAGGCCACCAGCAGGATCACCTTGTTGCTCTTCTTGTTGTCTTTCACCGTCTGGTTGACTGCTTTCTGGTATACTCCGTAGTTGTACTGGTCGTCTTCCACGGGATCGCAGGCGGCGAAGCCGAAGACGAGCCCCGCCAGGATGGCGAGTGTCAGGATTCTAGTTTTCTTCATTTGACCTTGAGTTGTAATTGTTGTTGATAGTATGGTTGAATTTGTCGTTAACCTTGCGTCCGTGGTTGAAGCGGACGGTGAACCCCAGGAAGAAAGTGGTGCCCGGGGTGGTAGTGCCGAGATGCAGGCCGTGGGGCGTGCGGTCGACGTAGTTGAAGATGTTGTCGACTCCCGCCTCGATGCGCCATTTTGTTTTTTGCGAGCGGCCCAGGTCGTGGCTCGTGGAGATGCGCCATATCTGGTAGGGCTTGCCGTTGCCGTCGTCCTGATAGTAGCGTGTTGAGGACATGCGGCCGTAGATGCCTGCGCTTAGTTTGTAGGCGGGTGAGAAGCGGTGGTTCCAGGTCACGAAGCAGTTGCCCTTGTGGTGGGCCGTGCCGTCGATTATGACTTTCTTCATGCGGTCGTGCGTGGAGTCGTACTGGTTGGCGTCGGTGTCGAGCCAGCTGTAGGCCAGGCCGAAGGCCCAGTCGCGCAGGCCGTAGCGCACGCTCACGTCGATCCCCATGGTGCGGGCGTCGTCGACGTTCTGGTACTGGCGTGTCTTGACGGGGTCGTATTGCACGATATACTCTGGCGGAGCCTGGTAGTTGGGGATGGTCACCAGCGTGATCATGTCCTTCACCAGGTTGAGATAGCCCGTCACGTTGATGCTCAGGCCCGCGTATGTGTATTCGCCGCCCAGCGAGAAGTAGTTGCTGGTCTGCGGCCTGAGGTTCAGGTTGCCCAGATAGAGATAGGTGCCGCTCATCTGCCTGACGTAGCGGTAGTGCAGTTCCTTGGGGGTGGGGGTCTTGAAACCCTGGCTCCAGGAGGCGCGGATGCGCCAGGGGATGCCGAGGCCGATCATGGCCGATACCTTTGGAGTGAACTTCAACCCGAAGTTGCCGTTCATCGTGAGACGCGCCCCTCCAGCCAGATGCAGCATGTTGCGTCCGAATTCAGTCTTGAATTCATCCTGTGCGTAGACCGCTGCAGTCCAGTCGCTTACCGTGCCGCCCTCCACGCGGTTCGGGGCCCGGAGCCAGTCGTGGCGGAATTCGGCTCCCGCGTTCAGCAGGTTACCCGCCGGCAGGTGGAATATGCCCTTGAGGCTGGCCATGGTGCGCCGCTGGTCGCTCTGAAGCTCTGTCTGGCCGGGCAGGTAGGGATAGTAGGGATAATAGATCGTTCCCTTGCTCTTTTCGTAGTCCATGACCAGGGTGGTGGCGGTGTAGTAGTACTGGTATGCGTGGCGGTTCCAGTCGAGGTCGAAGGTCACCACGTCGGTGTCGTTGGGCTTCCACTTCGCTCCTGCGGAGGCGGAGGCGTTGCGGTACTGCAGGTCGTAGGTGTGTACGTCGAACTGGGCGTATTTGCCGGAAGGGCGGTAGATCCGCTTGCCGTAGATCGTGCCGCCGGCGTAGAACTCGAGCCTGTCGCCGGCCGCGAAGGTCAGCTGTTCCGCGACCTGGGCGTTGGTGTGCTTGTTGACGGTCTTGTTCCGGGAGTCTGTGACGGGCTCTTGGGTGGCGGCGGTGTGTTCCACCGAGGTGTTCTGCCAGCCGTCGGAATGCTGCAGCTGGAAGTTTGTGAGCGAGCTGAACCTGCCGTATTTCACGCCGATGGCATTGTGCTGCCTCAGGTCGAAGTACGAGCCGCCGCGGGTGCTGTTTTCCAGCAGCAGGCCTTCCTCCTTATGTTTGCGTGTGATGATGTTTATTACTCCGGCTATGGCGTCGCTGCCATAGAGCGCCGAGGAGGCGCCTTTCACTATCTCTATCTTCTCGATGTTCTGCGGATCGATGAGTGCGAGGTCGTTCTCGCCGCCCACGTCTCCGTGTATGCGCTTGCCGTCGATCAGGACGAGGATGTAGTTGTTGCCCAGGCCGCCGAGCTGCATGTGCGAGCCCATGTCGTCCTCGTTGAAGGCGAAGGAGGCGGTCAGGCCGGAGAGTATGTCCTCCAGAGAGCGTCCGGCGTAGTCCTGAAGCATCTGGCGGGAGATGACTTCCGTCTGCACGGGGGCGTCCTTGAGCAGATGGGTGGTGCCGGTGGCCGTGATTACGGTCTCCGGAATCGTATCCAGCAGGTACGATTGCGCTGCGAGCGGCATGCTGAGGCACAGGGCCCCGATGAGCAGAAGTTCCCTTGTTTTCATAATCGGCCCCGCTTGTTCCTGAGCGGGCTTCATTTTTATGGGTTCAGGCAGGTCTTCTGGCTTTCCCCGGCCTGCTCCGCCTTCCCGGGCCCTGCAACTCTCCGGGCCCTGCAGAAGGGTGGAGCGATGCGCCCAGTGGCGTTTGGAAACAGGCCCCTTGCGGGGATCACAGCTGCAGGAACAGCCCCGGCCTTTCACCGGGTTCCCTTGCACCGGCCTAAAAATTGCCGGTTACCAAAACCGATGCAAAGATAACATAATCTTTTTATCTTTGCGGTTCGAACCCAATATTTTTGGCCATGAAACTGCGTATTGCACTCATCCTCCTTTCCACTGCGCTGCTTTCGGCGGCATCCTGCGAAGACCCCGTGATTCCCGATCCGGAGCCCGAAACCCACTCGCGCGTATTCGACCTCTACGTCTGCGCAGTGAAGCACGGCGGAATGGGGCAGAACAAGAACGGTACCTTCGTGCGCAGCGTGCCCTCGCTCGAAGCCGACCAGCCCATGGTGGAGTTCACGGGCCGAGGCATCGACATCACGCAGCAGTTCTCCATGGAGAGCATCACCCGCGGCAAGTACTACTACCAGGTGCCGCAGGAAGGTTCCGACCGTTTCGTGAAGTTCCACATCGAGCGCAACGCCGCGGGCGAGGAATGGATTCCCACGCCGCTGGACGCGGAAGTGCCGTTCAAGGAAAATACCTATTACGCACGCAAATACACCCACGCCTGGCTTGATGGCGGCAAGACCCTCCTGATCCTGGGGACCGACTCCGCCCACGAGGAAATCTTCTGGACGAAACTCAATGAGACCGACCTGGCCATACAGAGCGAAGGGAAGCTGGGGCTTTCGCTGCCCGCAGGCTTCGTGACTTTCTCGACCTCCGGCCTGCTTACGCTCCGTCCCTCCGACGGCACCCTCTTCTACCTTTATTACGTGAAGGACGGCGACAGCGACCACAAGCCCGTGACGCATATCGCCATCATCAATCCCTCGACCATGGACGTGGTTTCCGACACCGTAGTCCCCGAAGCCGTGATGGAGGAACCCGTGACCGCCGCCTACGGAGAGCTGCTCCGCAACATCATAGCCTACGACGACAGGGGTACCATGTACGTGGCCGGCCTCTGCACCTTCGACGGCGTGAAGAAGGGCGTAATGAGGCGCATCCTTGCCGGACAGACGACTTTCGACGCATCTTGGAACGGCTTTCCCAATCCTGAGGGCAGGCTGCTGACCCTGCAGTATGTAGGCAACAACCGCATGCTCTCGTATTCCCGCGTAGAGACGATGGGCACGAAGATCGACAGCCGCAGCCATTTCTACAGCATCATAGACCTGGGTACCACCCTGCGGGAGAGGGTTTCATACAACGGCGAGCCCCTGCGATACTGCAGCGGCGGCTATTCTCAGCGCAGCGCCGTGGCCGACGGCAAGGCCTACATCGGCGTGACCGAAGGCGACGGGGCGGACGACTATCCGATGGTGTATATCTACGATTCCGCCACGGGGGTCGTGACTCCGGGCGTGAAGCTTTCCAAGGGCTTCTGCTTCGACCTTATCAGGATAATGGAAGGCGACTAGTTCAGAAGATCCAGACCACCAGGAATACCGTCGACACGGCGAGGACCATCACCATTTCCGCCAGCCGGTTCACCAGGGTTGCCTGTTCCATGTCGGCGCCTGTGAGAAGCCGGTCGTTTTCACCGATATACGGCTTCCAGACTTCTTCCCCGAAATAGTCGTGCGGACCGCCGAAGCGGCAGTCGAGTATGGCAGCAAGGGCGGCTTCGGGATGTCCTGAGTTGGGACTCAGGTGTTTCCTGCCGTTCTCACGCACCCACTTCAGTTTGTCCAGCCTTCCTGATACCAGCAGCATAAGGAAGGCCGTGAGACGGGCGGGAATCCAGCCTGCGACGTCGTCGGCCTTTGCGGCGAAGCGGCCGAAGTCGGCGTAGCGCTCGTTGCGGTAGCCTATCATGGAGTCGAGGGTATTGACCATCTTGTAGGCCACCATCCCCGGCACTCCGAGCAGGAGGAACCAGAACATGGGTGCGATGACCCCGTCGTTGAGGTTTTCGGCCAGGGTCTCGAGCGCGGCCTTGCGGACTTCCTGGCCGGAGAGGGCGGCGGTGTCGCGGCCTACGATGCGGGCCACTTGTTTCCGGCCCTCCTCGAGCGAGCGGTCGGCTGCCCTGAAGACCTCCCGGACTTCCCTTATGAGGGTGGTGCCTGCGAGGCAGTAGAAGATGAGTATGCTTTCGCCGACATTTTGCAACAGCGCTCCGAGGCCGATTGTTTCGGAAAGGACCTGCAGTCCGAAGAGCAGGGCGAGTGTCAGGGCGAAAGCCCCGACTATCAATGAGATAGCCAGAATAGCGCCTTTCAGGCGACGCTTCACGCCTTTGTTCCAGCGCCTTTCGCCTGCGGCTATGAGCTTGCCGAAGCCCACGACGGGGTGGGGGAGCCGGGCGGGGTCTCCTGCCAGCAGGTCGAGCAACCAGCCTCCTATGAGTGCGAAGAAATGTCCGCTCATCGATGTGCCTCCTGCCATGCCTTGATGGCTTCTGCGAGGGTGTCGTTTTGCTCCGTTGTCTGGGCTGCGATGCGGAAGCAGCCTTCGTCGAGCCCTTCAAAGTTCGAGGCGTCACGGATCAGGATGCCGTGTTCGTGTGCGAGCCAGTCTTTCAACTCCTTGGCGCGGCCTTCAGCGAGGCGGCAGAGCATGAAATGGGTGTCCGTAGGTACAACTCTGATTCCGGGGATGGCTTCCAGTCTGCTGCGGAGGCGTTTTGCTTCTGAGAGCAGGGCCGGAAGGTCGATGGGGGCGGTATCGGGATGTCCGCAGAGGTACAGTCCTGCTTCGATGGCCATGGCGTTCACGCTCCAGGGCATGCGGACCTGGCGTATCTTCTTGATTATATTCGGATTGGCCACAACATATCCGAGCCTCAGGCCCGGGATGGCGTAGCGTTTTGTCATCGAATGCAATTGTATTACATTCTGATGGGCGGCCGCTTCCCTGGCGGTCATCAGGGCTTCCTGTGTAAAGGATCCGTAGGACTGGTCGATGACAAAGACCGTCTCCGGATGCTTCTCGATTGCCGCCATCAGATCTGACTTGGCAATGACTCTCCCGTCTGGATTGTTGGGATTGCACAACCAGACCATCGCTCGCCCGGCGGCTCTGGTATCCGTCTCGCTCGCAGAAAAATGCTCGCTCGCCGGATACCACCCGCCGCGGGGCTCGCTATTCAAAACCAGAGCTGCGGAATGAGCGAACAATCTACACGCATCGGCGTATTCGCTGAAAGTGGGTCCGATGATCTTGGAATTGGACCCTTGGAAGGCGTGGGCTATGAGATAGATGGCTTCGGTGGCGCCGGCGGTGGCGCAGACGGCTTCCGTCGGGACGTCCTCCATGCGGGCGATAGCGGTTTCCAGGGTGTAAGGCTCAGGCTCGGGATAGTTTCCGATGGCGTCGAGCTGCGCGGCAAGATGCTCCTTGAGCGGACCGAGGTCGACATGCCGGTATACGTTCGAACTGAAGTTCGCCCGTATCTCCCGTCCATACCGGTAAGCATCGTCCCCGTGTCCCTGGATCATCTTTTTTTGTGCAAAATTAACAATTTCCCCGTCATAAGGATTATTTCTTATATTTGCATATAACCATAATCCTTCCTCTGCCATGATAATAAGCGGACACAAAGCCAGCAAGAAGACAGCTGCCCCGGTCCCGGGGACCGACGGTAATAAGTACGTTTCCTACGACAGGCGCCTCGGCGACGAAGCAATAGTCTATTTCACCCGCGACCTTTCCCCCGAAGGCCTGATCAAGGCCTATGAGAAGGTCAACGGCGCGATTACCGGAAAAGTGGGCGTCAAACTCCATACCGGGGAGCAGAACGGCCCGAACATCATCCCGCGGCCCTGGGTGAAGGCCCTTTTCGAGAAGGACATTCCCGAAGCGACCATCATCGAGACCAACACCTACTACGAAGGCGACCGTTCCACCACGGCCCTGCACCGCAAGACCATAGAGGTCAACGGCTGGACCTTCTGCCCCGTTGACATCCTGGACGAGGAAGGAAACGTATGCCTTCCCGTGAATGGCGGCAAATGGTTCAAGCAGATGTCGGTCGGCTCGCATCTGATGAACTACGACTCCATGGTGGCCCTCACGCACTTCAAGGGGCACACCAACGGCGGGTTCGGCGGCAGCAACAAGAACATAGGCATAGGCTGCGCCGACGGCCATCTCGGCAAGTCATGGATACACACACATCCCGGTCAGCCCGACCAGTGGGACATCGTGGAGGAGGAGTTCATGGAACGCATGACAGAAAGCACCAAGGCCACCATCGACCACTTCGGCAACAGAGTGACCTATGTCAACGTAATGCGCAACATGTCAGTGTCCTGCGACTGCGAGGGCGTTCTTGCCGAGCCGGTTGTGACCCCCAACGTGGGCATACTCTCATCGACCGACATCCTCGCCATCGACCAGGCCTGCGTCGACCTCGTCTACGCCATGACCGCCGAGGAGCACCACGACCTTGTGGAGCGCATCGAATCCCGCCACGGCCTTCGCCAGCTCAGCTACATGAAGGAACTCGGCATGGGCCACGACCGCTACAAGCTCATCGACCTCGACAACGGGGGCGTGGAGATCAGCGTCGCGGACGCCGTGAAAGGGCTCAAACCCTTCGTAGCGGAGCAATGATGGCGGCATCGGGAGACAGGGCGGAACTCGTCCGCTACCTGCAGGAAGAGATCATCCCCCGCTATGCCTCGTTCGACAAGGCGCACAGGGAGGACCATGCGCGCACCGTGATAGAGCGGGCGCTGGCCATGGGAAAGGCCTATGACATCGACCAGGACATGCTCCTTACCGCGGCCGCCTGCCACGACCTGGGCCTGGCGGTGGACCGCAAGACGCACCATCTGGAAAGCGGGCGCATCATACGCTCCGACGCGAGGTTGCGCGAATGGTTCACTCCTGAGCAGATCGAGACCATAGCCCAGGCCGCAGAGGACCACCGTGCCTCCGCGACCGAGCCTCCGCGCAGCATCTACGGCCGACTCGTGGCAGAAGCCGACCGTCTCATCGTCCCTGAGACCATCATCCGCCGCACCGTGCAGTTCGGGCTGTCGCATTACCCCGGGCTGGACAAGGAAGGGCATTGGCAGCGCACGCTGGAGCATCTGCACGAAAAGTACGCCGAAGGCGGCTATCTGCACCTGCTGATCCCGGGTTCTCCCAACGAGGCCCCGCTGGCGGAACTCAGGGCCATCATCGCTGACGAGGGTTATCTCCGGACCCTGTTCGAACAGATCTACCGGGAAGAACAGAGTATTTCGTAGAGCTTCGCCATGTCGACGTGGCGGCGGAAGTGGTCGGCCAGGAGGTCGTACTGCTCCTCCTTGAAGGAGTGGTAGTCGAAAGTGGCGGATCCTGAGAATTTTGCGCCGTGCGGGGCGAGGAGCGTGCCGACGAAGCCGGGGTTGTCGAGTATGCCGTGGAGATAGGTTCCCATGCATTTCTCATCGACTCGGCAGCCGTCAGGTTTTCCGTCCTCCAGGCGGGCCAGCGGGCTGACGCTGCTTCCATCTGCAGGCAGGGTTTCGCCCATATGTATCTCGTAGCCCTCCATCACGGGTCCGCTACCGTCGGCCAGGGTGAAGCGCACCTGGCGGGTCACCTTTTCGCCGAGCATCTCCGTGACCATGGGCAGCAGCCCGAGCCCTGGCATGGCCTCTATGTCGCCCTCCACGTGGTGCGGGTCTCGTACCTGCATCCCCATCATCTGGTAGCCGCCGCAGATTCCCAGCACTGTGGCTCCTTCGCGCCTTGCCCTCAGTATCGCCTGGGCCACGCCGTTGCGGCGGAGTTCGTGCAGGTCGGCGAGGGTGCTCTTGCTGCCGGGGATGATGATGATGTCGGCCTTGCCTATCTCTTCCACGTTGTTGCTGTAGAACAGATGGATACGCGGGTCGCGCTCCAGTGAGTTGAAGTCGGTGAAGTTGCTGATGTGACGCAGGAGCACCACCGCCACGTTGACCTTGCCTCTCTGCGCCGCTGCGCTCTTGGCGGCCAGGGCCACGGAATCCTCCTCCTCGATGTGGATGTCGTGGAAGTAGGGGATCACGCCCAGCACGGGGATGCCGCAGAGCTCCTCGAGCATCTTCCGGCCTTCTTCGAAGAGACGCAGGTCGCCTCGGAACTTGTTGATCAGTATGCCCTTGACGTATTTGCGCTCTTCGGGCGGCAGGAGCATCACCGAGCCGTAGACGCTGGCGAACACGCCGCCGCGGTCGATGTCGCCCACGAGGATGATGTCGGCTCCGGCATGCATGGCCATGGGTACGTTCACCAGGTCGGAGTCGCGGAGGTTGATTTCCGCGAGGCTTCCGGCGCCTTCCATCACTATGGGGTTGTGCCGTGAGGCGAGGCGGTCGTAGGCTGCATAAACGGCTTCGCGCAGCTCTTCGCGGCCTTCCCTGCGGAAATAGTCGTAGGCGTCGCGCTTGCCTATGGGCCTGCCGTTGAGCACCACCTGCGATGTGTGGTCGCTCTGGGGCTTGAGCAGCAGGGGATTCATGTCGGTATGGCAGGGTATGCCTGCGGCTTCGGCCTGTACTGCCTGTGCGCGTCCTATTTCGAGTCCTTCGGGGGTCGCGAAGGAGTTGAGGGCCATGTTCTGGGCCTTGAAGGGGGCGGGAGTCCAGCCGTCCTGCCGGAAGATGCGGCAGAGGGCGGTGGCGAGCACGCTCTTGCCCACGTCACTGCCGGTTCCGGCGAGCATCACTGGATGTAGCCTCTCTTTCATTTCTGGTTCTTATAGGCGAAGGCTTTCCAGCGTTCTTCGGGCCAGTCCCGGGTGGCCAGTTCGCAGCGGGCCATTACGAAGAAAAGGTCTGAGAGGCGGTTGACATACTGCAGGACGGTTTCGGGGAGGGGGTCCTGGCGGTTGAGGGTCCAGAGGCGGCGTTCGGCGCGGCGGCAGATGGCGCGGGCCATCTGCAGCTGGGCGGCGATGGGGGTTCCGCCGGGCAGGAGGAAATGGTGTCCTTCGCCGGCCTGTCCGGTAAGGGTATCTATTGTCTGTTCGCAGTCGGCAACGAGGTTGTCGGGCAGCTGGTTGGGGTTTTTCTCCCGTTCGGCTGCCGGTGTAGCCACGATGCTCATGACCGTCATGAGATTAGTTTGGACAATCCGAAGGATATCATCGAAGGATGCTCGCTGGACGGCTTCGGCATTCGTCTCGCTCGCCTGGCGGCTCTGGTTTTTGTCCCGCTCGCAGAAAAATGCTCGCGGCTCCAAAAACCACCCGCCGCCGGGCTCGCTCTCTTCCGTCATGCCGGGCTTGACCCGGCATCTCAGCATCGAGCGGACGATCCCTATCTGGCAGTTGAGTTCGTCGAGGTCGCCGTTGGCTTCGATACGTGCGTCGTCTTTCGGCACCCGGGTCCCGCCGTGGATGCCCGTCGTTCCCGCATCTCCTGTCCGTGTGTAAATCCTTTTCATCACCACAAATTTAGCAATAAAAATGTAAATTATTATCTTTGTAAGTTATGAGCAAAGCGAAGATAATCGTGGCGGGGATCGGGCCGGGGGGCGCCGACGAGGTGACTCCCGAGGTGCTCGATGCCGTCCGGCAGTCCGATGTGATCATCGGCTACAAATATTACTTTCAGTTCGTCGAGCCTTACCTTCGGCCCGGTACGATCTGTATCGATACCGGCATGAAGAAAGAGCGTGAACGGGCCGAGGAAGCCTTCGCGCAGGCGGAGGAGGGGAGGACAGTGTGCGTGATAAGCTCCGGCGACGCAGGCATCTACGGCATGGCGCCCCTTATCTGGGAGATGCAGCGCGAGCGTGGCGGCGACCTCGGGATCGAAGTGCTGCCCGGCATCAGCGCCTTCCAGAAAGCCGCATCGCTGCTCGGAGCCCCCATAGGCCACGACCTCTGCCTGATCTCCCTGTCCGACCTGATGACCCCGTGGGAGACCATCGAGCGCCGTATCGTCGCAGCCGCCACTGCCGATTTCATCACGGCGGTCTACAATCCCCGCAGCCACGGCCGCTACTGGCAGCTCTACCGCCTGCAGGAGATCTTCCTGCAGCACCGTGACCCCTCCACGCCGGTGGGCTACGTACGCCAGGCAGGCCGCGGAGGCGAGCAGGTGAGCCTCACTACCCTGGGCGATTTCGATCCGGAGCAGATTGACATGTTTACCGTGGTGCTCATCGGTAATTCCCAGTCCTATGTGCATGAAGGAAAGTTCATTACTCCGCGTGGCTACTACCGCGGTTCCGCTTCGGGCGAAGCGAAGGGCATAGGCCAGGAGATCATGATCGAAAGCTTCCGGACCATAGAGAAGGAACTCCGGAACCCCGATATTCCGCTGGGACGCAAGTGGGCCCTGCTCCACGCCATCCACACCACCGCGGATTTCGACATGGAAAACATCCTGCAGGTGGACGAAGGTGCAGTGGAAACGCTCTACGCCGGCTTCGCCGAAGGCCGCATCAGTACCATAGTGACCGATGTGACCATGGCCGCCTCGGGAATACGCAAAGGCGCGCTGCAACGCCTCGGTGTGGAGGTAAGATGCTATCTCTCAGACCCCCGCGTGGCGGAGATGGCCGCCGAAGATGGAATCACCCGCACCCAGGCCGGCATCCGCCTGGCGGTGGCGGAACATCCCGACGCACTCTTCGCCTTCGGCAACGCCCCCACCGCACTGATGGAGCTCTGCGAACAGATACGCAAAGGAGCAGCCTGCCCTTCCGGCATTATCGCAGCGCCCGTGGGCTTCGTGCATGTGCGTGAGAGCAAGCACATGGTCAAGCCCTTCAGGAACATCCCTAAGCTCATAGTGGAAGGCCGCAAGGGAGGCAGCAACCTCGCCGCCACGCTGGTCAACGCCATACTCTGTTTCAACGACGCGGAAGCGCTCAAACCCGGACGCGATGTCTAGGCAGCGCTTCATCGTCATCGGCATGACCGACGAGCGCGAGGCCTGGTTCCCTCCTGAGGTCCTCTCCGCAATCGCCGATGGCCGCGTGTTCTCCGGCGGGAAGCGCCACCACGAGATCGTGGCCTCTCTGCTGCCGGAGGCTTCGGAATGGATCGACATCACGGTGCCGTTGGAGGCTGTGTTCGAGCAATATAAGCCCCATTCTGAAATAGTGGTCTTCGCCTCCGGCGACCCCCTCTTCTTCGGCTTCGCCAATACGCTGAGGCGCGAGCTGCCCGAAGCGGAAATCACTGTCTTTCCGGCTTTCAACTCCCTGCAGATGCTTGCGCACCGGATGCTCCTGCCGTACTCGGACATGCGGACGGTTTCGCTTACCGGCCGCCCATGGGATGGTTTCGACGAGGCTCTGATCCGGGGCGAGAGGCTCATCGGCGCCCTGACCGACAGGCAGAAGACCCCTGCCATGATCGCCCGCAGGATGCTCGACTACGGCTACGGCAACTACAGGATGACGGTGGGGGAGTGCCTCGGAAACCGCGAGGCCGAAAGAGTGCGTACCTTCTCCATGGAAGATGCTGCAGCTGAGGAATTTGCTTTTCCGAATTGCCTGATTCTGGAAAGGACGCAGCCCCGCGTACATCCTTTCGGGATCCCGGAGCGGGAGTTCGAACTGCTCGACGGAAGGGTGAACATGATCACCAAGATGCCGGTCAGGCTCCTGACTCTAAGCCAGCTCGAGCTCCGGCGCCGTTCGTCCTTCTGGGACGTGGGCTTCTGCACAGGTTCCGTATCGATCGAGGCCCGGCTGCAGTTTCCGCAGCTGAAAGTCACGTCTTTTGAAATCCGTGAGCAGGGCCGCGCCCTGATGGAGGCCAACAGCCGCAAGTTCGGCGCCCCTGGCATCAACACCGTCATCGGCGATTTCCTCGATGCTGATCTCTCAGTCTTGCCGGCTCCCGACGCCGTCTTCATCGGCGGCCATGGCGGCCGCCTCCACGAGATGCTCCGCCGCATCGACGAAGTACTCCTTCCCGGCGGCGTGATAGTCTTCAACGCCGTGAGCGAGCAGAGCCGGGCGCTCTTCCGCGAAGCAGTCGCGGCCGTCGGCCGCAGGATTACCGGTGAAATGCACGTTACGGTAGACAACTTTAATCCCATAACGATATTCCGCGCAGAATGAGCAACATAGCTATCATATTGGTTTCAGAATCGTCCCGGGCTCTGGCTGAAAGCGTAGCTGCGGGTGGTTTTTCGGACAGCGGGCATTTTTTCTGCCCGCGGGACGAAAAACCAGAGCAGCGAAGCGTTCGCATATTTACGAAAAATGAGATCGGGCCGTACGGGCCGTACCTGAAGCAGCATTGGGAAGAGTTCGACGCCGTCATCTTCATCGGCGCGCTTGGCATCTGCGTCCGCAGCATAGCTCCGGCGCTCAAGAATAAATATCGCGACCCCGCCGTCGTCTGCGTCGACAGTACCGGCAAATTCGTGATTCCCGTCGTCTCCGGCCATGTCGGCGGCGCCAACGACCTCGCCCGCGCCATCGCGGCCCATATCGGAGGCACGGCCGTAGTCAGCACCCAGAGCGACAACGAAGGCCTCTGGGCCCTCGACGTGCTCGACCGCTGCATGGGCTGGCAGGTCGAGTCCACGCCCGCGCTGATGAACCGCGCCGTCTTCGCCTTCGTCAACAGGCGTCCCACGGCCCTGCTGCTTGAAATGCAGGATCCCGGCACAGCTTACCTCGAACGTACCTGCCCTTCGCATGTCAAGGTCTTCCACAACCGCGAGGCATTTGATCCTGAAGGTTTTGAACTGCTCATCGCAGTGACTCCCCGACTGCTCCCGGAGTTCCCGGAGAGCCTCCCTGTGCTGAGCTACCGCCCTCCTGTGCTGCATCTCGGCTTCGGCTGCAGGAAACAGTGCGACCCTGCAGGAATCCCGGAACACATCGAGGCAAAGCTGCACGAGGCGGGCTTCTCGCCCCTGTCCATCGCGAGCATAGGCACCATCGAACTCAAGAAAGACGAACCCCTGCTGGAGGCGCTTCTGTCCCGCTGGCCCCACGCGCATAATGAGATTCATTCCGCTGAGACCCTTGCCGCCATCGATGTCCCGAACCCTTCAGAAAAGGCCCTCGAGGCCACAGGAAGTGCCGGAGTGGCCGAGGCGGCGGCGCTGGCATCTTCCCACGGAGGCCCGCTGCCGATCGAGAAGCAGAAGGGCAAACTGACTGAAGACAACGATTTTACCTTCGCGCTTGCGCAGGAAGCTTCTACGGTTCGCGCGGGGCACATTGAAATAGTGGGCGCCGGCCCCGGCGATCCGGAACTGGTGTCGGTGCGCGGAAAGCGCTTCCTCGAGCAGGCCGACCTCATCCTCTACGCCGGCAGCCTTGTGCCTGTGGAACTTACGCATTATGCTAAGCCTGGCTGCACGGTGCGCAGTTCTGCCTCCATGGACCTGGAGGAGCAGTTCGCGCTTATGAAGGAATTCTACGACCGTGGGCTGCTGGTGGTGCGGCTCCATACCGGAGACCCTTGCCTTTACGGTGCCATCCAGGAACAGATGGCATTCTTCGACCGCTACAGGATGGACTACCATATCACTCCGGGTATCAGCGCTTTTCAGGCTGCTGCCGCGGCTTTGCGTTCGCAGTTCACCATTCCTGAAAAGGTTCAGACCATCATCCTGACGCGCGGTGAGGGGCGCACGCCCATGCCTGAGCGTGAGCAGCTCCACAAGCTTGCGCAGTCGCAGAGCACGATGTGCATCTATCTGAGTGCCGGGATCGTAGAGGAGGTGCAGGCCGAGCTGCTGCAGGCTTATCCGCCTGAGACGCCAGTGGCTGCGTGCTACAAACTGACCTGGAAGGAGGAGAGGATCTACCGCGGGGAGCTTCGCGACCTGGCGAAGATAGTGCGCGAAAACAATCTGACGCTCACTACATTGCTTGTCGTTGGCGAGGCCATAGGCAATCGCGAAGGGCTCTCGCGGCTCTATGCGCACGAATTCAAACACCTTTTCCGGAATTAGCCAATGATCCTGATTCTCGGAGGAACGACTGAAGGGCGGCTGGCGGTCAGGGTGGCCGATGCGGCGGGTTCGCCGTATTGGTATTCGACGCGTGGCGAGCTGCAGCAGATTGATTGCAAGCACGGTACGCATATCTCCGGCGCCATGGACGAGGCAGCGATGTCGGCGTTCTGTTCGGAACACGGCATCCGTCTGCTGGTCGATGCTGCGCATCCCTTCGCCTCCGAACTGCACCGGACGGTCGCAGCTGTGGCTGAGTCTCTCGATCTTCCTGTCGTCCGTGTCGAACGCGTCTATCCCGTCATGCCGGGCTCCGACCAACTTGTCATGCCGGGCTCCGACCCGGCATCTCTCATCTGGTGCGACGACTATTCCGATGCCGTTAAACGCCTTGAGGCTGATGGCATCGCCCGGCTGCTGGCGCTGACCGGTGTGCAGACCATAGGCAAGCTCCGTCCCTTCTGGACGCGGCATGACTGCATGTTTCGTATCCTGCGGCGCGATGAATCGCTGGAAAAGGCTGAGAGTGAAGGCTTTCCAAAGGACCGTCTCGTATACTACGAAGATGATGACGACGCGACTCTGATTGCCCGCCTCAGGCCCCAGGCCATCCTCACCAAGGAAAGCGGGGAGTCGGGAGGCTTCACCAGCAAGTTGGAGGCCGCCCAGGCGGCAGGTATTCCTGTCTATGTGGTGCGACGTCCTGCGCTTCCTTCAGGATTCGAGACCGTTACCGGAGAGCATGGCCTTCGCAAAGCCATTGAAAGACTCGTGCCGGGCTTCTTCCCACTCCGCAGCGGCTTCACCACAGGAGCCTGCGCCACTGCGGCTTCCAAAGCCGCCCTGCTGTCGCTCCTGGGCCGACCGGTAGGGGAGAGCGTAGAGATCAGATTTCCCGACGGGGAAGTCCTTTCCCTGCCGGTGTCATTGCGGGATACGGCGACGGCCGCTGTCGTGAAGGATGCCGGAGACGACCCCGACGTAACCAACGGCATCGAAATCCTGGCGACCGTGGCATTCAACGATGAACCCGGGATACATTTCCTTCAGGGAGAGGGCGTAGGCCGCGTGACGCTTCCCGGACTGGGCCTTCCGGTCGGTGGTCCTGCCATAAACCGGGTCCCGCGACAGATGATGGAGCAGAATCTTTCTGAGCTCTACGCCGGTGGTCTGGACGTAACGATATCCGTGCCCGGCGGCAGTGAAATCGCCCGTAAGACTTTCAATCCGAAATTGGGAGTCGTCGACGGAATCTCCATCATAGGCACTTCCGGAATCGTGCGCCCGTTCTCCAATGAGGCCTTCGTCGAGGCCATACGCAAGGAAGTCGAAGTTGCGATGGCCGTAGGCTCCCCCATGCTGGTCATAAATTCCGGTGCACGCAGCGAGGCCTTCCTGAAAGACCGCTATCCGGGACTGCCTCCGCAGGCCTTCGTCCATTACGGCAATTTCATAGGCGAAACGCTGAAGATCGCTTCCGAACTGAAAGTGCCTCAGGTGGCTATGGGCATCATGCTCGGCAAGGCAGTAAAGCTGGCGGAGGGCCATCTCGACACCCACAGCAAGAGTGTGGTGATGAACAAGGATTTCCTGAAGGAAGTCGCTGCCGCGGCGGGCTGCTCGCAGGCCACTGCAGAGGCCATCGACAGCATGACCCTGGCCCGCGAGCTCTGGCATGGCCTCCCCGAAGCCGATGCGCGCCGCTTCTTCTCCGCCATCCTCTCCCGCTGCCACGCCGTCTGCGCTACCGTATACCCCGACCAACCCGTCATGCCGGGCCTCGACCCGGCATCCCTCACCATCCTCCTCCTCGACGAAGACGGCAATGTCTTCGTCCCTTCCGAAACTGAAAACTAAAATGTACAGGATATGAAAAAGTTATTGATAATTGTGATGCTGCTGGCTTCCGTCCAGCTCGGCGCCCAGGACCTGCCTCATTTCAAGAAAGTCGTGAAGGAACTGAGCTCTGCCAGATACCAGGGCCGCGGCTATGCCAGGGACGGCGCCAACAAGGCCGGGAAATATCTCGAGAAGGAGTTCCGGAAAGCCGGCGTGGACGAGGTGACCCTTCAGCCTTTCACGATTGACATCAATACCTTCTGCGGAGCGATGGAGATGTGGGCCGACGGCAGGAAGCTCCGCCCCGGCGTGGACTTCTCCATGAGGGAATATTCCCCCGGGGTCCATGGCGAGTTCCCAGTCTATTTCATTGATACGCTGAATTTCAACCCTGAAAGGATCTTTGAGGACCTTGCCCTGCCCGAGTATGCGGACTGCATGGTCTGCTGCGATTTCTGGTTCACCTACAGGCATCGTGACGTGTTCTCGAAGCTGCAGAAGGCGGGGGCCTGTGCGAATGCGGGTCTCCTCTATACCTGGGCTGCACCTATCAAATTCTTCAAGGCCTACGGCGAAAAGGTCGTGGACAAGCCCATCGTCTGGGTGACGCCGGAAGCCATCGAAGGTGCCCGGCGCGTGAAGCTCGATGTCGACAATGAGTTTCTCAAGGACTACGGGCTCTTCAACGTGATAGCCAATGTGGAAGGTGCCCGCCACGACAGCTGCTATGTCTTCACGGCCCACTACGACCACCTGGGCAACCTTGGCAGGAAAGTGTTCTACCCCGGCGCCAACGACAACGCCTCCGGCACCGCCGCCATAGTTACGCTGGCGGCATATTATGCCAGGAACAGACCTGAGTACGACATGTACTTCGTGGCCTTCTCCGGCGAGGATGCGAACCTTCGCGGCTCGACCTTCTTCGCCGAGCATCCCGTGGTGCCGCTGGAGCAGGTCAGGTACCTGTTCAACATCGACATGATAGGCGATGACAATCCCGTGCAGTATTGCGAGGTCAGTGATGCGGGTATGGGGCGCTATGCGCTCTTCGAGGCTGTAAATGAGGAGCTTCATCTCTTCGAGTCCCTCAACCGCGGTGCCCTGGCCGCAAACAGCGACCACTATCCCTTCGCGGTACGCGGCGTACCATGCATCTTCCTGGAAAATGAGGAAGGCAGCGCTTTCCAGTATTATCACACCCCTGCGGACAACCTGAAGACCATCCGCTGGGATAGCTACGAGCCGGTCTTCCGGCTGATAACCCGTTTCATAGAGCTGTATTGACCGGCAATGAATCTGCTCAGAGACCGGATGCTCATGCACTCCATCGAGAAATTCCCCGAGGAAGAGCGGAAGCGGTACCGACATTCTGGCATGTGAAGTGCCACTTTGTCCTCCTTTTGGCCATTGGTCCCGGGTTTGTAATATGATAGGCAAACCAAATTAAAACAATTTAAAGTTTTTGAGTTATGTTACCGATGATCAGAAGGACAAGTGACAGCTGGCTGCCGGACATTTTCAATGACTTTTTCGACAACAGCTGGATGGAAAGGCCCACCTATACGGCCCCTGCCATCAATGTAATGGAAACTGAGAAGGAGTACGACGTCGAAGTCGCCGCTCCCGGTCTGGACAAGGAAGATTTCAAGGTCCATGTCGATGCCGACAACAACCTGCATATCGAGATGGAGAAGAAGACTGAGAACAAGGAAAGCAAGAAGCACGGACGTTATCTCCGTCGCGAATTCTCCTACGAGAAGTTCCAGCAGACCCTGCTTCTGCCCGACGATGCCGAAGCCGACAAGATCGAGGCGAAGGTTGAGAAAGGCGTGCTGAACGTCCACATCCCCAAGAAGGAGAAACTTCAGAAGACCGAGGCCGTCAGACAGATTTCCATCCAATAAAAGCGACCGGAAGCTTGAATGAGATACGCCCTTGCGGAAATTCCCGCAAGGGCGTTTCTTATTGGCCCGAATCCGTCATTATGATATTCGTAAATTAATTTTATGTTTTTCATAAAATTGGCATTATCTTTGTCTGTCGGTAGCGCGAAACAAAAAAGACAACGATATGAAGAATTCAACGCAAAATAGCATCCGGAATCTCTCCGTCGCCATTCTCGTCATAGGTGGCCTGACTCTTATCTACACCTACGTACAGATGATTTCCCAGTTATGGCTCAACAAC
This sequence comes from uncultured Bacteroidales bacterium, assembly GCA_905235995.1. Classification (GTDB taxonomy): domain Bacteria; phylum Bacteroidota; class Bacteroidia; order Bacteroidales; family UBA932; genus Cacconaster. The sequence continues at coordinate 2,997 of CAJONI010000042.1, read as the reverse complement.
TTTATTACTCCCATGACCTGGAATCCGGACATCAAGGGCTGGCAGATATTCATCCTCGCGGGACGTTTCGTCGGCGTCACGCTTCTTTACGTCCTGTGCTGCATTTTCCTTTACCGCATCAACCAGGGGCTGAAGAACGGGGAGATCTTTCCTGAATCCAACATCCCCATCATCCGCTGGACCGCACTGGTTGCCGCGCTCCTCGCCTTTGTGCACTCCAATTACGACGCTGTCGTGAAAGGTGAATCAGTGTTCATGCTCGATTCCAACACCATCCTTATTCCCCTCATTGTCCTCTTGTTTTCAGGACTCTACAAAATGGCTTACCTGGCCGCCAAAGACAGCAAGCTTGCGATATGATTACCGTCAACCTCGATAAAATACTCTGGGAGCGCCACATGAAACTCTCGGAGCTGTCCGAAAAGATTGGCATCTCGATGACGAACCTTTCCCTGCTCAAGACAGGAAAAGGCCGCGCCATCCGCTTCACGACGCTCAACAAGCTCTGCAAGGTACTCGACTGTCTTCCGGGCGATATCCTGGATTACCAGCCGGATCCTGAAGGAGTTGAAATGGAGGATGACATCTATGCGGATTAAGTTCGTGTTGGCAACCCTGTTGCTGCCCGTAATGCTATTTGCACAGGATCGCGTCACCGTCAAAGGGCGGATCGTCGATGAAAAAGGCGACGCAGTCGAATACGTCCAGCTTGGCGTGCCCAAACTCCAGATAGGTACCATTTCTACCGCCGACGGCCGCTTTGAAATCGAGATGCCTTGCGACACGCTGGAATTCTTCCACGTATCCTATCAGCCGGCAGCGTATCCTGTCTCAGGCGCTGCCGACGACGTGGTTATCGTCCTGCACGAGCAGGAGTTGCCGCCAGCCGTTCTCATCGGCGGAGATACAAAAGAGAAGTATCTCCTGCGTCCGGGGACGAAGGTGCTGGGAAACAAAGGAATCATCAGCTTTTCACTCCAGAATGGCCGTTCGGAAGGGCGGGAGCTGGGATCTGTCGCCCAGGTCAGGAAACCGTTCCTCGTGCAGGATATCCTGCTCTCCGTCCATAGCAACCATATCCCCGGTTGCGTTGCAAGCGTCAACATCTACCGCATCGAGGGCAAGAATGAATCGTTTGTCAATGTGCTCCGCAGACCCATTTACTTCGACGTCGCCGTATCTGACGACCCGCAGCCATTTGATCTCCAGCCGGAAGAGACCCTGATGCTGGAGCCCGGCAAATACTTCATCGCCTTCCAGATTGTCGGGTACGATGAACAAGCCCTGGAGGCTTTCCTGGCCAGACCTGAAGAAGACAGGAATTTCTGGGAAATGACCATGGACTTCATCATCCACTTCAAAAGCAGCTATGTCAGGGAAGTGGCCCTGGGTGAGATGAAACCGCTCCCCGTCAATATCGGCATTGCCGTCAAAGGGCTGGAGTACCAGCAGTAATCATACACCAGGCAAAGGCGCGGGCGAGGCGTCCTTCGTTATCGGTGAAGTGATTCCCCTCTTCCCAAACGAGCGTGGAGCGCTCCAGTCCCAACTGCTCCTGCAGCAACGCATGGCAGGCCCGGAGATTGTCGCCCACGCGTGCGATGGCCTGGTTCTTCACATGTTCCTCCTGTTCGCCCAGGCTCAGATAGACATGATCCGCCAGTGTGACATGCTTCCTGGCGTAGGGAAGCCAGCCATGGATCCAGACGGAAGGAGAAGCTGCGGCAATGGCCTTGAAGCTGTCGGTCTGGGTGGATGTCCAGAGGGCGAACAGGCCGCCGAGCGAATAGCCGCCCAATATGACGGGCAGCTTCCCGTAGCGCTCTTGTAATGCAGGAAGTATCGACAGAAGCAGGAATTGCAGGGTTTCATGCCCGTGTCTCCCGGCCTCCGGATCCCGGGAAATGTTCCCGTCCGGCCATGGCATCAGGTCGATGATCCAGTCTTCGAGTTCGATGGCTGCCAGCACGAATGGAATTGGGCTAAGCGCCGCGATATGTGCTGCTTCGGCTTCCAGCGTCGTATTCTCATGCCGGGCCGAAGGCTGGACCAGCAGGCAGGCCGGTGCCTCCGACCCGAACAAGCGGCATGTCCTGCCACCTATGTTTATGCTTTCTATCATCGTTTCATCCCAATGAACATGGTCAATATCTTCAGAAAGACTTCATGTCTTGCAAAGATACACCTCCGCCGCGATTTTCGCAATGCTCACTCCGCGAAAGGGACGGTAACTTATGCAAACTCTCTATAAAACATTTTTCATTTCTCTTGATTCGTAACCTACGCTCCGAAACGAACGTATTATCCCGCGCCCTTGCGGGAATGGCCGTAAGGGCGTATCTTTGTCTTTGAATATAAAGACGAATAATATGGCCTGTAATTCAGACTTTGTACAATACATCATCGACCAGTGTTCCGGTGCCGGGGAGATTGCCGTGAAGAAGATGATGGGGGACTACTGCGCGTACTGCGACGGTGTTCTCTTCGGCCTTATCTGCGACAATAACTTCTACGTGAAAGTGACGGAACCTGGAAGGACCATCCTTAAAGAAGTTATCCTGCGGCCACCGTATGACGGGGCCAAGGACTACTACTACATCAGCGATGTGGACGACCGCGATTATCTGACGACACTTATCAAGGCCACGATTCCTGCGCTTCCTAAGCCAAAGGCGAAAAAAATTTAATGGTAATTATACGATAACACGTGATATGGAAATGAAATTCTGCCAGAGCTGCGGAATGCCGCTCTCCCCGGAAATCCTCGGCACGAATGCCGACGGAAGCAAAAACGAAGAATATTGCATGTACTGCTACAAGAACGGCAAGTTCTTGCAGGAATGCACAATGGATGAGATGATTGAGCACTGCGCCCAGTTTGTGGACGAAGTCAACAAGGGCCTGCCCCAGCCCATCACGAAAGAGGAATACATCGGCCAGATGAAGATGTATTTCCCGCATCTGAAGCGTTGGCGCAAAGAATTGACGATTACGGAT
>CAJONI010000041.1 GCA_905235995.1 uncultured Bacteroidales bacterium | reverse complement strand
GACTGCCATGGTATTCACCACGCGCACAGCCGGACCGGGCATTGATCCCAATGCGCCTTCGGCACATTAGGTAAATTCGAATTTATCCGGAAATGAGAACCGGAATCATCGTCATTTTGCTTGGAGCCTTGCTGGGTGTGGCCTACGTCTCGTGGCACCTTTGGCGCATCACGCCGGGCGGCTGGGCGGCCAAACTGCTGGCTGCAGGGCTGTTCCTTCTCTGGATGGCTGCCGCATTCGCCAGTATGATGCTGCGCGAAAAGACTTCCATTTCCACCATCACCGCACTCTACGAGCTGGGACACCCCTGGATGATTGCGTTCCTGTACCTTCTGATTGTTTTCATCCTGGCTGATATCGGTGCCCTTGTCCGGCTTATTCCCAAAGGCTGGCTCATCAGCAATGCAATTTCAATGGCAAGTATCCTTGGCGTGATTGCCGTCGTGCTTACTGCCGGTGGTATCCATTACAAGCACAAGTACCGTGAAGAACTAACCATCCGGACAGAAAAGCCTCTTGACAGGCCCCTGACCATTGTCCTTGCCAGCGACCTCCACATCGGCTATAGCAACCGCAAGGCGGAACTGGCACGATGGATTGACCTGATCAACGCCGAGCATCCGGACATCGTGTTATTTGGCGGCGATATAATGGACATCCAACTCAGGCCTCTTGTGGAAGGAAACTACGCCGAGGAACTCCACCGTCTGACCGCTCCAGCCTTCACAGTGCTGGGCAACCACGAATATATTGGAGGCGAGGCGGACGCCGAACGCTTCCTGAAAGATGCCGGCATCGGCCTGCTGCGGGATTCAGTGGTACGGGTGGAAGGAATTACCATTATCGGTCGCGACGACAGGAGCAATCCGGAGCGGAAACCGCTTGCGGAACTGGCCGATTCCCTGCATGGATTCAGCATCCTGCTGGACCATCAGCCCTATCATCTGGAAGAGGCCGAAGCCGCCGGAATTGACTTCCAGTTCAGCGGGCACACGCACCGCGGGCAGGTATGGCCCCTGAGCTGGCTGACTGATGCCATGTATGAAAAGTCCTGGGGACATCACCAACGTGGCCACACGCAGTATTACGTGAGTTCAGGACTGGGCATCTGGGGACCAAAAATCCGTATCGGCACCCGGTCGGAATACCTGGTACTACGTGTTGAGCATCGGCCGGAGGCCGAGGGGCCCGGGGATGTGCCCCGGTAGAAACAGGTGCCGTAAGGCACAGGAAAGGCCGCGCTTTTGCGCGGCCTTTCCTGTGCCTCGGGCGGGACTCGAACCCGCACGGCCCCTTCGGGCCAAGGGATTTTCTTACCACTATGGCTTTCGCCACCATCGCTGTTTGTAGTCCGGACTATTCCTTCACCATGAAGTCCTATGACTTTTTAGGTGTGCCGTGTCTAGTCTCTGCACCTTCCTTCTTCCGAAGGCTTGGCTCAAGGTTGCCATCGGCCTTTCCCGTTAAGGTTTCCTTGAATTTACGGCATTCTACATCCCTCTATTTCAGAGAGTGCACTCAAATGTATCTAAGTCCCTCGTGTCTACCATTCCACCACCAAGGCTAAAAATAAGGGGAGGATGGTGGCCCTCCCCTTATTTAGATTGAGGTATCCGGCGATTATTTGCCGAAATACTTGTTGTTCAGGACCACCTTGCGAAGCTCGTAGGCGTTGGCCTCGGCAGCCTTCGTGTCACCGGCCTTGTCGAGGCAAGCCCTGGCGTTTTCGACGTCACCCTTGGCGAGGTAGCAGGCAGCGAGGTTGTTGTAGACCTCGGGGCTGTTGCCGGCCTTCTTGTAGAGAGCGATGGCTTCGTCGACGTTGCCGGCCTGGTACTGGGCGGCGGCGGCCACGGCGGCCACGCGGGCGTCGTTCGGGTAGACCTTCACGGCCTGCTCGGCCACTTCGATCGGAGCGTTGTCCTGGAGCAGGAACACATACTCGTCAGCGGAGAGGTTGGCCGGGTTGGCGCGGAAGAGAGCCAGCGCGTCGGCCCTGTTGTAACCCTTGTTCTGGAAGGTCACGATCGCTTCGGCGAAACGGCTGCGAGGGTACACGGCGTCGAAGATGGCGCGGTACGGACGACCACCGGCGATGCGCTTGATGGCCGCTTCACGACGGTCGAGGTCGCCATTGGCGTTGATGGCATCCTGGATGGCTGCGCGGTTCTCGGCAACGACCTGGTTGTCGGTATTGGCCACGTAGTCGTAGATGTCTTCCCAGTACTCACCGTTACCCTTCACAGAGTAGACTTCCTGAGGGAAGTTGTACATCTCGGAGATGATGCCCTTGACTGTCTTGGCACGGTTGATCGAGAGGTTCTGGTTGTAAGCCACAGTTGCTTCGGGGGAAGCCCAGCCTTCGATTTCGACATTGGTGACCTTGAAGTTGCCCTGGTCGAGAGTGGACAGGAGGGAGAGAGCCTCAGCGTTCTCGAGGTAGTTGTCAACCTTGCGGGTCACGTTGACCGGATAGAAGAGTTTGGTGCGCAGCACGCGGGTGCCTTCGACCACCGCCTGGACGGGAACCGGGATAAAGACCGGAGTGACCTCGAGAGGCTCGGTGAGGAAAGGAATGTCGAAGATGAACTCTTCGCCAGGATAGGCCACGATGCAGTTGGGACGGTAGGTGGCTTTCTGGGTCGTCACGTAGAATGCGGCATTGTCGTCCATCCATTCATCATAGGGGACTTCGGTGCAGGTCTTCACGTGGAGGGTCTCACCTTCCTTGAGGGTGAAGAAGCGGACGCTGTTGGGATCGCATACGCCATAGCATACCTTCTGAAGCCATTCGGTGTTGACCTGACGGCCCTTGCCATTGACGACGATCATCTCGACGATCTTCTTGTTGCCACGGGAGTCGCGGATCAGCGGGGTGATGACCAGAGACTCGCAGTCGCTGATGGCGTCGGCGGCCACATCGACATTGTAGCAGGCCACGTATCCGGTTCCGAAAGCGTTGGGAGCCAGGTCGGTGATCGTCACCGTGACCCTGCCTTCAGAAACACGGAATACATTGTCAACCGCGGAAGCAGAGAATGTCGCAACGAGCATCAGTGCAACGGCTGCGAACAAAGTACTCAGTTTTTTCATTTTTTCTGTTATTAAGTTAATTGTCAAATATATACCTGTGTATCAATTACTACGGTTTAATCCTAATATAATTGGCAACCCCAAAGTTAGGAATCTTTTTTTATTTTTTCGTTTATATTTGCGAAAAATATCAAAATATGCTGAGAAAAATCCGAATTGCGGCAGCTGCAGTATTTTTTGTGCTGGTCACTCTGCTGTTCCTCGACTTTACCGGAGCCATCCACCACTGGTTCGGCTGGATGGCCAGGATTCAGCTTCTGCCGGCAGTGCTGGCGCTGAATCTCGCCGTAGTGGCAGGCCTCGTCCTGCTTACCCTCCTGTTCGGCCGTGTCTATTGCTCGGTCATCTGCCCGCTAGGCGTCTTCCAGGACATCGTGTCCTGGTTCAATGGCCGGCGCAAGGGTAAGAAAAACCGCTTCACCTACAAAAAGGAGATAAAATGGCTCCGCTACGGACTGCTGGCGCTCTTCATCGTGCTGATGGTGGCCGGCCTCAACGCCGCAGCGCTGCTGATCGCTCCCTACAGCGCCTGGGGCCGCATCGCCACCGCCCTCCTGGCCCCCGTCTACGGCTGGTGCAACAACCTGCTGGCAGCAGTGTCCATCCACTTCGGCAGCTACGCATTCTATCCCACGGAAGTATATCTCAAGAGCCTGCCCGTGCTGATCGTGGCGGCCGTCACGGTGGTGGTGCTGGTCGTGCTCGCGTGGCGCGGCGGACGCACCTGGTGCAATACGGTATGCCCGGTAGGCACTACGCTGGGACTGCTTTCCCGCTTCTCGATGTTCCGTCCCGTGATCGATACCGATAAATGCAAGGACTGCAAGATGTGCGAGAAGCGCTGCAAGAGCTCCTGCATCGACATCGCAGCCAGGAAGGTCGACTACAGCCGCTGCGTGGCATGTTTCGACTGCATCGACAACTGCAAGTTCGGGGCGATGCATTACCGTTTTGCCTATGGCCGTGGACAGCGGAATTCCGCGGGTGATGTTTCGACGAGCGAGCATTTTTCTGCGAGCGCGGCGAAACATCAGAGCGGAATGGAGCGTCGCCAGTTCATAACAGGCCTGACACTGTTTGCCGGAGCGGCGACAGTGGAGGCGAAGAAGAAACAGATAGCTGAAGGAGTAGCCGCCCTTGAGGGCAGGGAGATCCCGCCCCGGAAGCTCGCCCCCGTACCCGCCGGCGCCATCAGCCACAAGAATTTCTACAGCCACTGCACCGCCTGCCAGCTCTGCGTCAGCAAATGCCCGAACGACGTGCTGAAACCCTCCACCCGGATTGAGACCCTCATGCAGCCCGAAATGTCCTTTGAAAAGGGCTTCTGCCGCATCCAATGCAACACCTGCACCGAAGTCTGCCCTACCGGCGCCATAAATCTCGTGGACAGCATCTCCGACAAGAGCGCCATCCAGATAGGCCACGCAGTGGTCACGCACACGAACTGCGTAGTGGAAAAAGACGGCGTGAGCTGCGGCAACTGCGCCCGCCACTGCCCCGTGGGCGCCATCACCATGGTCCCCATGGAAGGCAATCCCAAACTGCAGGTCCCTGCTGTGAACCCCGAACAGTGCATAGGCTGCGGCGCCTGCGAATACCACTGCCCTGCCCGCCCGGTCAGCGCAATTTATGTTGAAGGACACGAAGTCCATAAGGAGAGATAACCATGGAAAGACGCGATTTTCTAAAGATATTCGGTGCAGGCGCCGCCGCCACGGCAGTATCTGCCTGCACGGGCAAAGTCCCCCAGACCGGCACGCAGAAGCGTGAACCCGGCACAATGACCTACCGCAAGAGCGCGCTCGGAGACGACGTATCCCTCCTGGGCTATGGCTGCATGCGCTGGCCCACCACCGTCGGTCCCGACGGGAAACAGGTCATCGACCAGGAACAGGTAAACGCTCTGGTCGATTACGCCATAGAGCACGGAGTCAACTACTTCGACACGGCCCCCGTCTACGGGCAGGGACTCTCGGAAACTGTGACCGGAATAGCGCTGAAACGGCATCCCCGCGAAAAATTCCTGATAGCCACCAAGCTGTCGAACTCCCGCGAATACGACCGTGAATCGGCGATGACCATGTATCGCCACTCCTTCGAGGCCCTCCAGGTCGACTATATAGATTTCTATCTGCTCCATTCCGTAGGCGGTTCACGCGGAGAAATGGACGGCATGGAGGTTCTGCGGAGACGTTTCTTCGACAACGGAATGCTCGACTTCCTGCTCAGGGAGCGCGAGGCGGGCCGCATCCGCCACCTCGGCTTCTCGTTCCACGGCGACCAGCGGGTGTTCGACCACCTGCTGCAGCTCCACGACGAAGCTGAAGCACGCGGCGAGAGGAAACTCTGGGATTTCGTGCAGATACAGATGAACTACGTCGACTGGACCCACGCGAAGATGATGTCGTCGCGCAACGTGAACGCCAACTACCTCTACGGAGAGCTCGAGCGCCGCGGCATCAGCGCAGTGATCATGGAACCGCTGCTCGGCGGACGTCTGGTGAATCTCCCGCAACACGCCGCCGACAAGCTGCTGGCACGCGACCCCGGCGCCTCGCTCGCATCCTGGGCCTTCCGCTTCTGCGGCACCTACCCCGGAGTGATGTGCGCCCTGAGCGGCATGACCTACAAGGAACATCTGGAAGACAACCTTGCGACCTTCTGCCCGCTTGAGCCGCTTTCCCTGGACGACCTGGCCCTGCTCGAAGAGATAGGCGACGACTACGCCAACCACCCCATCATCCCCTGCAACGACTGCAAGTACTGCGTACCCTGCCCCTACGGGGTGGACATCCCGGGAGTTTTCGTGCACTACAACAAGTGCGTCAACGAAGGCTTCATCAAGGAAGAGAAACAGGACCCCGAATACCGGAAGGCACGCAGGGCCTACCTGGTGTCGCTCGACCGCAGCGTCGCCAAGCTGGAGCAGGCAAACCACTGCATAGGCTGCAGCCAGTGTGTGGACCTCTGCCCGCAGAACATCCGGATTCCTGACCAGATGCGCCGCATCGAGGCCCACACGGAGCAGCTCCTGCGCGACCAGAAGCCGTTGTAGCTATTTCAGGCCGCGGGCGCGGAGCAGGGCGTCGGGATCGGGATCGGCACCGCGGAACTTGCGGTAGAGGACCATCGGGTCTTCGCTGCCACCCTTCTCCAGGATGTTCCTGCGGAAGCTCATGGCCGTGGCGGGATCGAAGATGCCTTTCTCCTTGAAGAGTTCGAAGGCGTCCTTGTCGAGCACCTCCGCCCAGAGGTAGCTGTAGTAGCCAGCGCTGTAGCCGCTGTTGAAGATGTGGTTGAAGTAGGTGGTGCGGTAGCGCGGGATGATCTCGTCGATCAGGCCCATCTCGTCACAGACTTTCTTCTCGAACCCTGCGATATCGATTCCTTCCACTGAAGGCAGCTCGTGCCATTTCATGTCGAGGATGGAGGCGGCGCAGAGCTCGGTGGTCATGAAGCCCTGGTTGAAGGTGCGGGCGGCCAGGATCTTCTGCACGAGGGAGTCGGGGATGGCCTCGCCGGTCTGATAGTGGCGGGCGTAACCGGTCAGGACCTCTTTCTGGAAGGCCCAGTTCTCGTTGATCTGCGAAGGCAGTTCCACGAAGTCGCGGGCGACCGCGGTGCCGCTGACGGTGGAGTAGTTGCACTGGCTCAGCAGGCCGTGCAGGGCGTGGCCGAACTCGTGGAACATGGTCTCCACGTTGTCGATGCTCAGCAGCGAGGGGGCTTCTGCGGTGGGCTTGTTGAAGTTGCCCACGTTGACTATGATCGGACGGACCATCTCGCCGTCGAGGGTCACATACTGGTCGCGGACGTTGTTCATCCAGGCGCCGCCACGCTTGCTCTCGCGGGGGTAGTAGTCGGTCAGCAGCACTCCGATAAGCGAGCCGTCGGCGTCGCTCACGCGGAAGGCTTCCATCTCGGGATGGTATTTGGGCGCGTCGGCGATGGGCTCGAACTGCAGGCCGTAGAGGCGGGAGGCAGTGTTGAACACGCCTTCACGCACGTTTTCCATCTGGAAATAGGGCTTGGTGAGTTCCTCGTCGAGGTCGAACTTTTCCTTGCGCACCTTTTCGGCATAATAGAACCAGTCCCAGGGCTGGATGCGGGCGCCGGCCTCGACCTTGCCTTCAGCGATGTCGCGGTCCATGACCTTCTGCATGTCGCAGACCTCTTCCCTGGCCTTGGACACTGCATGCTTGAAGATGCCGGCGAGGAACACGTCGACGGTGGCCGGGTCGTGGGCCATCTTGTCGCTGAGGATATGGGCGGCGGGAGAGTCAAAGCCCAGCATCTTCGCCCGCTCTTCCTTGAGTTTCAGGATATTGAATATAATCTCCTTGGTGTCGGTGTCTCCCCCGTTGTTGCCGCGGTTCGAATATGCGCGGAACATTTCTTCGCGGCGGGCGCGGTCTTCCTCAGTGGCCATGGCGTCCGTATATTCGGAAATCGCCACGCCGAAGCGCTCCTTGAAAGCGTTGTTCTCCTTCAGCAGGTAATTGCCGAAACGGTTGGAGAGTTTCGAGAGCTCGGTATTGATCTCCTTCATGCGCTCCTGGCCGGCCTCGTCGAGGGCGATGCCGTTGTCGGCGAAGGAACGGTACACCTTGTCGAGCACCATCTCCTGCTCGCGGGTAAGGCCGAGGGAGGCTTTCTGATTGTTGACCGCCTCAACCCTGGCGAAGAGTTCCTTGTTGAAGGTCACGTCGTTGGAGTGCTGCGACACCAGGGTGGTCGCATCCTCGACGATGGTCTCGAAGGTCGGGGTGATGTCGGTCTCGGCGAGGTTGAACAGCACTCCCATCACCTTGGAAAGCAGTTCGCCGGAGGCGTCGTAGGCCGCTATCACATTGTCGAAGCCGGGTGCTTCGGGATTGTCGACAATGGCCTGTATCTCGGCGTCGTGACGGGCGATTCCCTCCTGGATGGCGGGGAGGTAGTCGGCTTCTTCAATCTGTTCGAACGGCGGGATGCCGTAGGGGGTGTTCCATTCTACGAAGAACGGATTGGTTCTTTGGGTGCAAGCTGTCATGGTGAGAAGGATTGCCGCAAGGGCGAAGACGCGTTTCATAAGATTCTGTATCCGTTTATTATTTTCCGCAAAAATACGTATTTTTGCCAATCATATTCAAAAATAAGCAAGAGATGATCCGCTCCCTCAGCCAGTCAGTCAAGTTCATCGGAGTCGACGACACCGACCTCGACCTTTTCGAAAGCCAGTACGTCGTCCCCGATGGCATGTCCTATAATTCATATGTCATCCTCGACTCGAAGGTCGCCGTACTCGACACCGCCGATGCCCGCAAAGGCGAAGAGTGGAAGGCCAACCTGGCCGAAGCCCTCGCCGGACGCAAGCCCGACTATCTGGTGGTCCACCACATGGAGCCCGACCACTCCGCACTCGTGGCCTGGATGCTCGAGGAATACCCTTCCGTGAAGCTGGTGGCCACGGCGACGGCGCTCAGGATGCTGCCCCAGTTCTTCGAGGGCATAGCCCTTGAAGACCGCACCCTGACCGTCAGGGAAGGCGACTCCCTCGACCTTGGCGAGCACTCCCTGAAATTCTACATGGCCCCGATGGTCCACTGGCCTGAGGTCATGGTCTCATATGACGCCTGCGAAAAGAAGCTCTTCTCCGCCGACGCTTTCGGACGTTTCGGCGCCATGGCCACCACCGGCTTCCTCGTCTCCGAAGACGATGACTGGGCCTGCGAAGCGCGCCGCTACTACTTCAACATCTGCGGCAAGTACGGAGTGCAGGTGCAGGCTCTGCTGAAGAAGCTCGCCGGAGTGGAGATCGAAACCATCTGCCCGCTCCACGGTCCCGTCCTCAACGAGAACCTCGACTACCATCTCGGGCTCTACCAGACCTGGAGCAGCTACGGAGTGGAGACCGAAGGCATCTTCGTAGCCTACGCCTCGATCCACGGCGGTACCGCCGCAGCGGCCGTGAAGCTGGCCGAAATCCTTCGCGAAAAGGGCTGCCCCAAAGTGGCTGTCGCCGACCTGACCCGCTCCGACCTGGCCGAAGGAGTGGAAGACGCCTTCCGCTACGGAAAGATGGTCGCCTGCGCCTCCTCCTACGACGGCGGCGTCTTCACCCCCATGCACGACTTCCTCTACCGCCTGCAGGCCAAGGGCTGGCAGGGGCGCAAGGTCGGACTGCTGGAGAACGGCAGCTGGGCCCCCAGCGCCGGCCGCACGATGAAGGAGATGTTCGGCGCCATGAAGGACGTCGAGATTGTCGAGCCCATGGTCACGATCCGCAGCCGCATGCACTCGGAGGACCTTCCCAAACTCGAGGCCCTGGCCGACGCGATGCTGGCCTAGCAGCGGCGGAAACTACTTCAAGATCCTCTCGACAGCAGTAAGGATAGGTTCGACGCTTATCGGAGCGCCGACCGCTCCCTGCATCCAGGCCTGGGGCGTCAGGCGGCCCTGGCGGTAGATGCGCTGGAGCTCGGCGGCAAATTCGGCGTCGGAGCCGCACTTTGCCAGATGCTCCTCTATCTGGTAGTGGATCATATGCCCCACGGGATAGTTGGGCAGGTAGAGCGGATAGTCGATCATGTGGGAGTAGATGGCCAGCAGCGGTGAATCGTGCTCTCCCAGCACCGGCTCGAAATACAGGTTCCACACTTCCTTCGCCTTGGCGAGCACCGCGTCGCGCAGCTGGGCGGCAGTGGCCCCGGGATGCTCGTAGAGCCATCTCCAGGTGTACATGTCCACCAGGCTCACACCCATGATCTCGTACATGCCCCAGAAGATGTCGAGGGTGGCCGCGTCGTCGAGTTTCTGCTTCCCGCGCCCGAGGAGCTGCAGGTCGCGCACCTGGAAGAGGAAGGCCATGGCCTCGGTCGTGGCGGTGTTGGGCACTCCGAAGAGCGTGTAGTAGTCGATATGGTAGAGGTCAGTGACCATCTCCACATTGTGTCCGAACTCGTGGACGGCGATGTTGTAGCCCTTGTAGTCCATGCCGTCAGCCCCGATGCGGGTGCGCAGGCGCGCAGGCTCGGTGCGGCCCATGCATTCCCACGCATGGCCCGAGCCCCTGGCCCCTTCCACAACTATGCGGTCGGCGACGAACTGTGCTTCCGCCGCATCGAAGCCCATGTTGCGAAGCAGGCGCGGCATGTCGCGCTTGAAGGCTTCGGCGTCGGGATAGCGGCGGCGCGTCTCGGCCGTCAGCTCGTCTTCCGGTATCACGCTGCGGCTCTTGAAGCCATCGTACCAGATGTCGTAGGGCCGCAGCTCGCGTCCCAGCCTCTGGCGGATGAGTTCGCCCACCCGCTTCACCTGCTCGGAGGTCAGCAGACGGATGAACAGGGCCTCGACCTCTGCGTCGGAGATTTCGAGCGAGCCCTCGAAGTTGCGGACTATGGCCGTTGGCATGGCCGGACACCAGCGGTCGAGCTCCTGAAAAGCATGGAACTGGTTGACCATGTGGCTGTAGCGCACGTCTTTCTCCGAGGGGAGCGAAACCTCCCTGCCGTCCTTCCAGGTGCGGTTGGAGTATGGCGCCCAGTCGTATGCGGGGTTATTGACCACGGCGGCGGGAATCTCCTGCGTCACGATGCGTTCCATGACCTTGTAGATCATCTCCTGCTTCTCTCGGGCATGGGGCACGTCGGCGTAGTCGGCCTTCAGCTCATCGCGCAGGTTCCAGTGCGAGAGCAGCGACATGCCTTCCGGGAAGATGCGTTCGCCCGATTCGGTGAGGAGATGCCCCATCTCGATGTTGTAGGTGTCGATATAGGCTTCCCCCGCGCTGCGGGCCGCCGTGACGGCCTGGCTCACTGATGCGGGCACCCGTTCCGTAAACACGTCACCCAGGCGGGCGTAGGCCCACTGCTCACGGCTCCACTGTGGGCCGAGAGCGTTCTTCTCCTCGAGGGTGAAGTGCGGGAAATTCAGGATCGTGATGAAAGCCAGCTTGTTGGCGAACATGTCGTCGGAGAGGTGCGCGCCGGCATCATAACTGCTCAGCAGGTAGTCTATCTCGCCGGGCTCGCCTTCGGCAAGGACCGTGGGGCGGCCGAGCTCTATGGTGAGCTGGTTCTGCTGCGTGTAGAAGATCTCGAGGGCCCGGGATATCTTGTCGTAGAGGGTGCGTCGGGCCTCAGGCGTGGTTGCGAGCCACTGCTTCACGAACGCTTCGAAATCTGCCTGGGTGCCGTCCACGGCCCGCCAGAGCGAAGCGCACTGTCCGACGCCGCGGAGCTCCAGGGCCGAGCCCTGGAAGAAGTCGGACGATACGACCGGGGATTTATCTTGTTTTGAACATCCAACCATCACGGCAACTATTGCTAAGAAGACTATTAACTTTTTCATATTCAACGTTTTGCTCTATCTGCAATCCCTGATGAAACCTTCCATCAGGGGCAGCTTGGCCCGTGCGTCGCAGCAGAGCTTCCACTGCGCGCGCGTCCGGACCAGATTGTGTCCGGGATATTTGATCTTGTAGTAGGTATCGCCGTTGATATGGTCGGCAAGGAAGCGTACGGCCTGCATGTAGGGGAAGAGAGTGGCTGCGAAAGGCAGGTTTTCCCGCTCGACCGGAGTGAGGAACTCTCCGGCAGAGGACAGGTATCCCCTGGTGAAGGCCTTGAAAATCTCCATGTCGAGGGACACCCTGTCAAGGTCGGGGTCGTCTTCCGCACCCGTATTGGCCGCAGTGCGCATGAAATCGCCGAAATCCGAAAAGACGAACGAGGGCATGACCGTATCGAGGTCTATCACGCAAAGCACCCTGCCGTCACGGTCGAAGAGCATATTGTTGACCTTGGTGTCGCAGTGACAGATGCGCTTGGGCAGGATGCCTTCCCTGAACAACCGTTCGGCTTTGCACATCTCATCTTCAAGTGTCTGGATATCAGCTACCAGAGCCCGCACTTCAGGATCAGCCATGCGACCGGCCGCATCGGCGGCGACAGCCTCGCGCAGCTGGCGCGCCCTGAGCTCCATGTTGTGGAAGTCGGGAATCGTCTCGCCAAGCTTGTCTGGCAGGTCGGAGAGCATGGCCTCGAAACGGCCGAACGCCTCGCCTGCATAACCAGCATATTCGGGCGTCACCTCCTCGAAGGTCAGCGCGTCGGGAATCATCACCGACATCCGCCACCACTGCGTTCCGTCGGTCCAGTAGCTCCTGCCTGTCCAGCGGCAGGGCAGGAACTCCAGCACCTTGCGTTCGATGTCCGTCTCCCCCGCAGCCACCAGCTTCGAGCGTATGTGACGCGTGACGCAGTCGATGTTGTGCTGAAGCAGGTCCACGTCCTGGAAGATGGCCTGGTTGATGCGCTGGAGCACATAGTCGCGCGGGCCGTCGGTGCAGACGCGGAAAGTGTCGTTGATAAGGCCGCTGCCAAGCGGACGGATATCGTTGACCTCTCCCTCCACGGGGAAACGGGCCGCCACCTTTCTCAGATCATCCGCCATGGCCTATTCCTCCACCAATGCATAGTGGAATGCCGGGACGCGGTCCCAGGCGCCGCGGGTGAAATCGGGCACCTCGACCGGCATGGAACCGTTCTCAAGCGAAAGGCGTGAAAGCGGGGCCACGCAGCACCACTCGGCCAGGTCGTACACGTCCATGTCGAGCGGAAGGCCGTGACGCAGGCAGTACACCAGGCGGTAGTCCATGATGAAATCCATCCCGCCGTGGCCGCCCACCTCCCTGGCCACGCGTTCCAGTTCTGCGGTCAGGATCGGGTTGCGGTAACCGCTCTGAAAAGCTTTCAGTTCCTCACCGGAGATGGTCTTCTCGCCCTTTTCGCCTTCACGGAAGCAGTACTGCTGCACGGGGTACTTGGCGGCATAGCCGTCGGTGCCTACCACCTGGTACATGCGGCTGTAGGGCCGGGGCGTCATGACGTCGTGCTGTATGAGTATGGTCTTGCCCTTCTCGGTGCGGATGAGGGTCGAGGTCTGGTCGCCGTGCGCGAAGTCGGTCACTTCCTTGCCGTAGCGTTCGGACGCGGTCTTTGCGCCGCGGAACGGCTTGGTGTCCATCGACACGAGGGTGGTCATGCGGTCGCCGCGATGGATGCCGAGCACCTGGCAGATGGGGCCGAGCCCGTGGGTGGGATAGTTGTCGCCGCGGAACCTGCGGTTGTAGGAGAGCCGCCAGTCGTTCCAGTACTCATCCCAGAAGGGGTCGAGGTTGTGGAGATACGAGCCTTCGACGTGGATCACCTCGCCGAAGCAGCCGCGGCGGGCCATCTCGAGGGTCGACATCTCGAAGAAATCGTAGCAGCAGTTCTCGAGCATCATGCAGTGCCTGCGGGTCTTCTCCGACTGGTTTATCAGCCCCCATATCTCTTCCATGTCGAGGGCCGCGGGCACCTCGATGGCCACGTGCTTGCCGCACTCCATGGCGTACATGGCGATGGGATAGTGGTGCAGCCAGTCGGTGCAGATGTACACCAGGTCTATGTCTTCCTGCTCGCAGAGCCCCCGCCAGGACTCTTCTTCACCGCTGTAGGTGCCTGTAGGGGCTGGCTTGCCCATGGAGGCAAGGGTACCCAGGCTGTTCTCCACGCGTTCGGGTAGCAGGTCGCAGAGGGCAGTGACCACGGCGCCGGGCACGAGCGAGAGCCGCCCGACGGCATCGCCGCCGCGCATGCCAAGCCCCACCACGCCTATGCGCACTGTCTCAATGGGTTCGGCCGTAAGGCCTATCACGTTCTCCTGTCCCGCGGGCCTGGCGGGAACTTCGGTACGGATGATTCCGTCCGCAGCCTTGCCGCATCCCGCAACCGCGAGCGCAGCCATGCAAAGCACAATCAGAGTATGTTTCATCGGACAATAGGTTTTCCACAAAATTATGAAAAATTGCACAATATTTGAATTTGCGCTTTTTATCGTACATTTGCGTGAAACGACAATCCCCCGCCGATATGAACCGCCGCGATTTCCTCAAGACATCCGCCCTGGGCGCAGCCCTGGGACTTACCGGCCTGTCCGGGTGCAAGGTAAGGGCCGGAAACTCCTTCGACACCATCATCAAGGACGGTGTGATCCACGCCGGCGACGGCCGCCCGCCTGTCAGGGGCGATGTCGCGATACGCGACGGACGCATCGCAGCCATAGGCAAGGATCTGGGCACGAGCGCCGACCATGTGGTCTATGCCAATGGACTCGTGGTCTCGCCCGGTTTCATCGACCTCCACGTCCATACCGACACCAACCTTCTCCTGGCCCCGAAGGGTGACAGCCGTATCTTCCAGGGCGTCACTTCCGAGGTGGGAGGCAACTGCGGCTACTGCCCTTTCATCACCAGCGCGAATTATCCCGACATCGCAGACTTCTACCAGGACCTCGCCGACCACGGGATAGGCATCAACTACGCCAGCCTCGTGGGTCACGGCGACGTACGCGAGGCGGTGGTCGGGCCCTACAACGTGCCGACCGGCGACGACGACCTGAAAAAGATGGGAGAAATCCTCGACAGGCAGCTTGAGATGGGTGCCGTAGGCCTCTCGTACGGGCTGGAATATGCACCTGGCTGCTATTGCGATACACGCGAGATGGTCGCGCTCAACAAGGTGGTGGCAAGGCACGGCGCGCTCTACACCATCCACATGCGCAACGAGGACGACCATGTGCTCGAGGCCATGGACGAAGCCATCGCTGCGGCACGCGAATCTGGAGCCCGGCTTGAGATATCCCATCTCAAGGCGCAGAACCCGGCAAACTTCGACAAGATCGACCGCATGCTTCGCAAGATCGACGACGCGCACGCCGAGGGCATCGACATCGCCGCGGACCGCTATCCCTACACCGCCTTCTCGACGGGCTTCAAGTCGTTCATCCCCATCGAGCTGCGCGACGGTACCGACGAGGACATCTACCGGCGGCTCGACGATCCCGCCGCCTGCGAGAAGATCAAGCGCTACGCCTATGGCCGTCTGGAGCGCTTCGGCGGCCCGCAGCAGGTGGTCGTGGCCGGCTGCAGCGACCCCGCAAATGCCGTCTACGCCGGCAAGGACCTGGCCGAATGCTGCCGGATCTCAGGCATGGACGAATGGGAGATGATACGCTACCTGCTCATTTCCGAGAAACTGCAGGTCAACCAGGCCACCTTCGCCATGAAGGAGGAGAACCTGTCGAAGATATATGCCCACCCCCTGACCATGCCCGCGTCCGACGGCAGCGTCTATTCGCCCGAGGGCCCGCTGGGCAGGGAACTGCCGCATCCTCGTTCCTACGGTACTTTCCCTCGCTTCTTCGAGAAATTCGTCCGTCAGGACAAGCTCCTCGACCTGGCGACGGCCATCTGGAAGTGCACGGGCCTGCCGGCATCACGGGCAGGATTCAAGGAAAGGGGGCAGCTCATCCCCGGCTACGCGGCCGACATCACGGTCTTCGATCCAGAGACCATCGCCGACCGTGCCACCTATGCCCAGCCGCACCAGTTCCCCTCAGGCATAGCCCATGTGTTCGTCAACGGTGTCCACACGATCCGCGACGGCGCGCACACCGGCGCCCTCCCCGGCATCATCCTCGACCGCTCCCAATTAAGCAGATAATAAAAAAACAGCAACCTGAAGGTTGCTGTTTTTTTTGAGCGGAAAACGAGACTCGAGCCCGCGCTTGCGCGGGCTTTCTCGCGATTTGTTTTCTGACCCTCCCCAAACCCCTCCTCAGGAGGGGCTTTCGGGGCCGCTTCGTTCGAGTCTCCTCTCAAAACAAAATCGGCAGCCGAAGCTGCCGATTTGTTTTGAGCGGAAAACGAGACTCGAACTCGCGACCCCGACCTTGGCAAGGTCGTGCTCTACCAACTGAGCTATTTCCGCGTCATTGGGATTGCAAAGGTATGAAGTTTTTTTAACTCTGCAAATTTTTTTTAAATCGCAGTCTCAAACTGGCGGAGGAAGCGGATGTCGTTTTCGAAGTAGTGGCGGAGGTCTTTCACCTGCCATTTCAGCATCGCGATTCGCTCGATGCCCATGCCGAAGGCGAAGCCGCTGTAGACCTTGGGGTCGATGCCCGAAGCTTCCAGCACCGCAGGATCCACCATGCCGCAACCCAGGATCTCGAGCCAGCCGGTCCCCTTGCAGATGTTGCAACCCTTGCCGTGGCAGATGTTGCAGCTCACGTCGACCTCGGCGCTCGGTTCCGTGAACGGGAAGTACGACGGCCTCATGCGGATCTGCGAATCAGCCCCGAACATCTCGCGGGCGAAGAGCAGGATGGCCTGCTTGAGGTCGGCGAAGGTCACACCCTTGTCGATGTAGAGGCCCTCCACCTGATGGAAGATGCAGTGCGCGCGCGCCGAGATCGCCTCGTTACGGAACACGCGTCCCGGACAGACGACACGGATGGGCGGACGCATCTTCTCCATGGTGCGGACCTGGACCGAAGAGGTGTGGGTGCGGAGCAGGATGGGATTGTCGCCGCCTGGCTGGACGAAGAAAGTGTCCTGCATGTCGCGGGCAGGGTGCTCCGGCGGGAAATTCAGCGCGCTGAACACATGCCAGTCGTCCTCGATCTCCGGACCCTCGGCTACGCTGTAGCCGAACTTGCCGAAGATCGAAAGTATCTCCTCACGAGTGATGGATATGGGATGGCGGGCACCCAGCTGGAAGACGTCGCCCGGCTTGGTCTGGTCGAAAGAAGCAGTGGCGGGGCCGGCGATCTCGGCGAGCGCGGCGCGCATCTCCTCGATCTTGGCCGTAGCCGCGTTCTTCAGCGCGTTGAGCCGCTGTCCGAACTCCTTCTTCTGCTCCTTGTCAATCGTGCGGAATTCGTCGAAAAGCTGCGTAATCTCGCCTTTCTTGCCGAGCCACTTCACGCGCATCTCTTCGATTTCCTGCTCGCGGGCTGCCTTCATCTCGGCTATGGAGGCCAGCATCTGTTCAATCTTCTCGTTGGATATAGGCATGACTTTTCGGATTTAGACCGCAAAAGTAATAAGAATTTGCTACCATTGGACTGCCCTGCGGGAAAGCGGCATGGTCATGCAACGCGCTCCGCCGCCGCCACGGGGAAGTTCCGAGCCCTGGAGGGTGATGCAGCACTTCGGATAGTCCTGGATACGGCATTTGCCGGCTATCACGTCGTTGGCCGCCAGAACCGCATAGCCGCTCTTGTCGAGCTCCGCGAGCGTCGCCTCGTTGCGCGAATAGCAGAGCACCTTGCCCGGCGCTACGGCGAAGAGGTTCGAGCCGCTGTGCCACTGCTCGCGTTCCTGCACCCAGCTGTCGGCCGTACCGCCGCAGGGGATGGGCTCCAGGTCCACTCCCAGGTTCCTGAGCGCCGGAAGCAGGCCGTTGACTCCGCGTATGCGGGACACCCTGCCGCCCTCGATCGTGATCTGGACGGTCTTGAAGGAACGGTCGTGGAGGATCAGCGGCGCGAAGACCATGCACTGGTCGCGGTCGAGCTGCGTGAACACCATGTCGAGATGGATGAACGACTCGGGCGAAGACGGCAGCTGCTGCACCAGGATGTTGACCTTCCCTTCCTTGCGTATCTCGCAGATTCGCTGGGTGAGCGCATCGACGCCGGCCGCGCTGGTGCGCATGCCGTTGCCCACCACCAGCAGGTCGTCGCGGACCACCTGCACGTCGCCGCCCTCGATGTACAGCGGCCCCTTGGTGGGAACGGCGTTGCGAAGGTCGATGGTCTGGACGTCGAAGCATCCGCTGTGGCGGTAGATGGCCTCCATGATCGTAGCCTCGCGCGAGCGGACCTGGTTGGCCATGCGGCAGAGCAGAGCATGGGAGCCCATCGTCACCGAGGAGTCGCGGGTGAAGTAGAAATTGTAGAGCGGGAAAAGCGCGTAGTAGTCTTCATTCAGGAAGGCTGTCAGCGTATCGATCCGTGCCGGCAGGCCTTCGATGAGAGCCCGCACCAGCTGCGGCGTGGACATTTCCATCAGCATGTCGAAGTATCCGCCCGCCTGCTCGTCGATGCAGATCTTGGTCAGGAGGCGGCGCCGGGGTTCCGGCTGGTCGAGCACCTTTGCGAGCAGGTCGGTCACCTGATAGACACGGGCCACCTGCGAGAGCACGCCCTCGATCTGCTCGTACTCACGACGGGCTATCGACAGGTTGAGGATGTCGCTGTAAAGGGCACGCTGGGCCATGCGGGGAGTCATGTTCTCCACCTCGAGGCCCGGGGTATGGAGCAGCACGGCGTCGAGGCGTCCGATCTCGGAGCGCACGTCAATCGGCAGCGGAAGTTCGGGCACGGCAGTTTTCCTGGTCATGCGTCAGAGGTATTTGTCGACCTTGTCCTTCATGGTAAGGTCGGTCAATATGTCTTTTACGGTGCGGTCGTCGCGATGGCAGACCAGCAGCACGTCGGGCATGTCGATTATCATGAGGTTGTCGAAGCCCCTGGCCACCACGAGTTTGTCGGGATCGTCGCAGATTATCACCGAATTGTTCACCTCGTCGACCATTGGCACGGCGCAGCTCACCATGTTGCCGGCGGCGTCCCGATCAGAGCGCTCGTAGACCGACTCCCAGGTGCCGAGGTCGCTCCAGCCGAAGTCGGAGAGGAAAACCCAGGCTTTCTGCGTCTTTTCCATCACTCCGTAGTCGATCGAGATGGCCGGGCAGTCTTCGTAGACGCGCTGGATGAAGCCTTTCTCCTGAGGGGTGAAATAGGCTTCCTCTCCGCCCTTGAACAGGCTCGTCACCTCGGGCAGACAGCGCTCAAGCTCATCCTTGATGGTCTTCAGGCTCCAGATGAACATGCCTGAGTTCCAGAAGAATTCGCCGGTCTCGAGGAACACCTTGGCCAGTTCGGCGTTGGGCTTTTCGGTGAAGGTCTTCACCTGGCAGGAAGTGATGCCGTTCACTTTCTTGGAGACGGCCTTGTTGACCTGTATGTAGCCGTAGTTGGTCTCGGGACGGGTGGGTTCGATGCCGATGGTGAAGAGACGGTCGCTCTGCGAGGCTTCTTCCAGGGCGGTGATGATGGTATCGCGGAAGGCGTCCTCACCGATGATGAGATGGTCGGCAGGAGCCACCACCACGGTCGCGTCGGGATTCTCCTGGTAGAGCTTGTAGGTCGCATAGGCCACGCAGGGGGCGGTGTTGCGCTTGTAGGGCTCGAGCAGGATATGGTCCTCGGAGATCTGGGGCAGCTGCTCCCTCACCAGGTCGCGGTAGCGGTCTGCGGTCACCACCAGGATGTGGTCGGCCGGAATGAAGCTGGAATAGCGGTCGTAGGTCATCTGCAGGAAGGTCCTGCCGACGCCGAGGATGTCGAGGAACTGCTTCGGGCGGGTCTGGCGGCTCTTGGGCCAGAAGCGGCTGCCGATTCCTCCAGCCATGATGATGCAATAGTGATTGGGATTCATTTTCAATACTTGTTTTTAATCGGGTAAAAGGCTTCCGGGATGTAATCCACCTGCGTGTTTTCACCGTCCAGGACCACTGACACGACATCGAACTGAACCTCCTCCTGCACCCGGTGCTCGGCGATGTAGTGGTTAGCGGCGGCAACCAGCCGCGCCCGCTTGATCGCATCCACCTTCTCATAGGGTTGGATCAGCAGGGGCGGAGTCATGGTCTTCACTTCCACCACATGCACCCGGCCTTCGCCGGCCATCACCAGGTCGAGTTCCTTGTGGCCCGACCGCCAGTTGCGGTCGAGCAGCCGGAACCCGTGGCCCAGGAGCCACTCCAGCGCGATGTCTTCTCCCCTTCTTCCCGTCTCGCTCTTTTTCACGTAACAAATATAAGAAAAAATCAGAAGCGCAAGGCATCAGCTGATGAACAGCAGCTCCCGATATTTCGGCAGCGGCCAGAGCTGGTTGTCGACCAGTTCCTCCAGCTTGTCGATGGGACGGCGCAGCTCTTCGATCTGGCCGGCGATCTCATGGTAGGCCATGGCGCGCTCATAGTCGTCCTCGATGGCGTTCGCCCGTTTGCGGGCCAGACGCATGGCTTCGGACTTGACGCTCACGTCGTCGACGTACTCCCCTATGCGGCCAATCAGTTCGAGCTCGGTCCTGCAGCCGAGTTCGTTGTCCATGACCTGCCTGTACAGGGCCACTTCGCGGAGCAGGCGCTTCTTGTATTCCAGGGCAGCGGGGATGACGTGGTTGATGGCCATCCTGACCATCACGCGGCTCTCGATCTGCACTTTCTTCACATACATGTCCCACTTCACCTCATTGCGGGCGGAGAGCTCCTTACCGGTATAGACTCCCGTGCGGGTGAACATCGCCACCGACGAGGGGGTGGTGAAGGCCTTGAACATCTCGGGTACGCTGGTCTCGGTGTCGAGGCCGCGGCGGACGGCTTCCTGTTTCCATTCCTCGGTATAGCCGTTGCCGTCGAAGCAGACCTTGTCGATGATGTCGGCGATGATGGGCTTGAGGGTATCCATCACGGCCACCTGCAGCGACTTGCCGCCAGAGAGCTCCCTGTCGAGCTGCTGCTTGAAGTCGAGCAGCTGCTCGGCCACCGCCGCGTTGAGGGTGGTAAGGGCTCCGGCGCAGTTGGCGCTCGATCCCACGGCCCTGAATTCAAAGCGGTTGCCGGTGAAGGCGAAGGGAGAAGTGCGGTTGCGGTCGGTGTTGTCGATGAAAATCTCCGGGATCTCGATCAGGCCCACGCTCCGGCCCTTCTTGCCTGCGATCTCTATGGGGGTATCGGAAGGAACTTCCAGTATCTTGCGGAGCACGGCGCTCATGGTACGGCCGAGGAAGGCCGAGATGATGGCCGGCGGGGCTTCGTGGCCGCCCAGGCGGTGGGCGTTCGTGGCGCTGGCGATGGAGGCCTTCAGCACCGCGTTGTGCCTCTGCACCGCAGCCAGGGTATTGACGAAGAATGTCAGGAACTGAAGGTTGCCCATCGGGTCCTTGCCCGGGGCCATCAGCATCGTGCCGGTATCGGTGCCCAGCGACCAGTTGCAGTGCTTGCCCGAGCCGTTGATGCCGGCGAAAGGCTTCTCGTGGAGCAGCACCACGAAGCCGTGCTTGCGGGCTATTCCGTTCATCAGGTTCATCACCAGCTGGTTCTGGTCGTTGGAAAGGTTGGCCTCACCGAAGATGGGCGCCATCTCGAACTGGTTGGGGGCCACCTCGTTGTGACGGGTCTTGAGAGGGATGCCGAGGCGCAGCGCCTCAACCTCGAGCTCCCGCATGAACGCAGCCACGCGGGCCGGGATGGCCGCGAAATAGTGGTCGCTGAGCTGCTGGCTCTTCGACGACATGTGCCCCATCAGCGTCCTGCCGGACAGCATGAGGTCGGGGCGGGCGGCGTAGAGGTCTTCGTCCACCAGGAAATATTCCTGCTCCCAGCCGAGGTAGCATTTCACCTTGTTCACAGCGGGGTCGAAGAGGCGGCACACGGGGATGGCGGCGTCGGAAACCGCCTTCAGCGAACGCTTGAGCGGGGTCTTGTAGTCGAGCGCTTCGCCGGTATAGGCGACGAATACGGTGGGGATGCAGAGGGTGTCGCCCTGGATGAAGACCGGGGAGGTAGGGTCCCAGGCCGTATAGCCGCGCGCCTCGAAGGTGGCGCGGATGCCGCCGTTGGGGAACGACGAGGCGTCGGGCTCCTGCTGCACGAGAGAAGAGCCGTCGAAAGTCTCGACCACTCCGCCCTTGCCGTCGAGGTCGATGAGCGAGTCGTGTTTCTCGGCCGTTCCTTCGGTCAGGGGCTGGAACCAGTGGGTGATGTGGGTCACATGGTTCTCCAGCGCCCATTCCTTGATGCCGCGGGCCACGCTGTCGGCTGTCGCCCTGTCGAGCGGCCGGCCCTTGTCGATGCATTCGAGCAGGGCTCCAAGTGCCTGCGGATCAAGATACTTCCGCATTGCATTGCGGCCGAAAACGCGCTCTCCGAAATACTCGGACATCTTTTTGGACGGAATCTCCACGGGCAGCGCCTTCTTGTCGAAAGCCTCCCGCGCCAGGTCGAAACGGTCGATACTCATAGGGCTTCAGATTTTTGAAGCCGTAAATATAATGATAAAATTTTCTTGCTCCCCGGGTTTTCCGTCAAATTCGAAGAAATCTCACGCCAGATTCTCGATGCGCATGAGCGTCAAAGCGCGCGGCTCTTGCTGACGAGGACCACGCCTCCGACGACCAGGGCGGTGGCAAGGATCTTCTGCCAGGTGAGGGCGTCAACTCCCAGGATGATGCTCAGGGCGGTGGCAAGGACGGGCTGGAGATAGGAATACATGCTGACCAGCGTGGGGCGTATGCGCTTCTGGCCGTACGGAATCAGGAAATAAGCCACGAAAGTGGCGAAGAACACGAGGTAGCCGATCTCCAACCCCACCTTCGGGGTGATGGCGGCGTAGTCGGTGGCCAGCAGCCCCCGCGCTGCGAAGGGCAGGCACATGAGCATCGAGAAGAGGAACATCCACTTCATGAATGTAACCACGCTGTATTTGGCTATGACCGGCCGGAACAAGGCCAGGTAAATGGCGAAAAAGAGGCTGTTGAGCAGCAGGAGCATGATGCCGGCCGGACTCGTGGAGCTGGCACCGCCTGTGTGGGCCGAGTGCAGGATCAGATACAGGATGCCGCCGAAACTCAGGGCCACGCCCCCGGCCTTCATGCCCGTGATTGGCTCCTTCAGGAACAGGAAGGCGAAGATCATCGTAAAGATGGGACCCAGCGTGCCGAGGATGGCCGCGTCGATGGCGCTGGCCATGGTGATGCCTTTCAGGAAGGTGATTTGTGTCAGGAACAGCCCGAGCAGAGACGCAAGTGCAATCTTCCAGAAATCGCCCCGCTCAATCCTTTCCTTCGGCAGAAACAGGGACAGCAGCCAGAACAGCGCCGTCGCCCCCATCGCCCGGAAAGCGAAGAGCACGATGGGCGGCACCACCGCGCTGTTGGCGATATCCTTGCAAAACACAAGGTTCAGCCCGAAGATGACGTACGCCCCTCCGACCGCCAGATGTCCCGCTAGTTTTTCCTTTGCCATGGCCGATTAAAGGCGCAAAGATACGATTTCTTCGTTTGGGACATCAATCTAATTGACATGCCAGGATTCTATAAATATAAGTAGTTGCTTAGTAAATAATCGTTTAGTAAGTTGTTTCTTACTAAATAAATACTTACATTTGCAAAAAACTATTTCGCCATGACGGACCAAGTATTTGTTTTTGGAAAGCCCGTGGAGGATAACGCATTCACGGACAGAGAGAAAGAATCCGCCAGACTGGCGGCGAACTTCGCGGGTGGGATTAATACTTTCATCATCTCTCCCAGACGATGGGGAAAGACATCGCTCGTCAAGAAAGTCATCCGGGAAACGGACAGCGAAAAGATTCTCTGCATCTTCGCAGACGTATTCATGGCCAGGACGCCCGAAGAATTCTGCGAAATGTTGGGAAACGCCGTACTGAAGCAAAGCGCTTCCGCTGTCGATGAATTCATTGACAATGCAAAAAGATTTCTGGGAAGAATCAATCTGGGGGTGAATCTTTCTCCTGACCCCATGAATCCAATCAAGGTGCAATTTGGTCTGAATGACGAACAACAGACAGTGGAAGACATTCTCAATCTGCCCGAAAGGATTGCTGAGAAGAAAGATATTCGCATTGTAGTCTGCCTCGACGAATTCCAGCAGATCACGGAATTCGCCGACAGCCTGTCTTTCCAAAAGCAATTAAGGACCGTCTGGCAGCATCAGAAACGGGTTTCCTACTGTCTGTTCGGCAGCAAAAAACACATGATGGAGGGTTTGTTCGATGATGCCTCCAAGCCCTTTTACAAATTCGGCGACATCCTCTATTTGAAAAGAATCCCCCTCTCTTATTGGGAAGAATATATCACCGACAAATTCAATGCAGCCGGAAAGGCTATTTCTGCAGACCAGATTGAGAGAATATGCCAAGTCGTTGATTATCACTCTTCTTACGTACAGCAGCTCTGCTGGTATGTCTACCTGTTTTCGAATGAGATGGTGACCTGGCAGAACATTGATGCGGGCATCGAAGAACTGATTGACCAGAACACTGCTCTATTTGAGAGCCGGACGGAAAACCTGAGTCCCGTCCAGATGCGGTTCCTGAAAGCGGTGGCAAACGGCATCCATAATGGATTTTCCTCCTCGGAAGTCATCAGTAAATTCAAACTGGGATCTTCCGCCGCCGCCGTCGCGACAAAAAAGGCGCTGCTTGAGAAAGGACTGGTCTATTGCGAAGACGGCAAATGCTTTCTGGCCGATCCTGTCATGGGGTTGTGGATCAATCGATGAACCGTTTCCTTTCCATATTCCTGGCATTCGCCGTCCTGGCCGGCTGCGCGCCTGATCCGGCGGCGGACAATTTTGCGGCACCGAAGCTTGGGGAGGTGACGGTCGATGCGGAGGCATTCCAGGCGCGGGTCAGCTGCCATGTGGAAGGGGAGACGGCGGGCATTGCCACGTATGGCTTCCGCTTCGGGAAAGATGCGCTGCGGGAGATCCCGGCAACGCTGGCGGACGGACAGCTCAGCGCTACAATAAAGGGACTGAGCCCGGAAACGATTTACCACGTGGAGGCCTTCATGGGCAACGGCTCTGTAACACTCTTTACCGAAACCATAACATTCAGCACTGACAAGAGCGAAGAAACCGTGGACATCCCGGACCCGGTGTTCCGCCGCTTCATCCTGGAAAATTTCGACGAAAACCACGACGATGTCCTTACCGTGACTGAAGCGCAGACAATCACGGAATTCACGGTCTGCACCGACTCCATCTACTCCATGAAAGGCCTCGAAAAGATGAGCCGGCTCAGAAAACTGGTAGCCGACGGCTCCCCGTGGGGATACGGGCAGCTGCAGGAAATCGACCTCTCGGGCAACCCGCTGCTGGAATTCTGCCACCTCGAAAGCAACCGGCTCCATAGTGTCGACATTTCGCACAACCCCCTGCTATGGAACTTTTCGGCCTGCGTCAATCCGCTGGACTCCATCGATTTCTCCCATAATCCCAAGCTGACGGAAATCGGCCTCAACGGCACCGACCTGACCGGTCTGCCCGACATGACCTTCCTGCATCTTGGAAGCCTGCATATGGGAGGCGTAGCGCGCTATATGCCAGAAGATTACTTCCATCATTTCCCTGGACTTTATTCCTTCGACATCGGTGATTTCAAGGGCAGGTTCCTCGACCTCTCACAGAACCCTTACATCAGTTCAGTATGGTGCGACAACTCTCCTTTACTTGAAGAACTCGACCTGACAGCCTCCGTCTGCTCCAAGATGGAGCATATCCATGCCAACAACTGTCCGCAGCTCCGCCGGATAATCCTGCGCCCCGGAGTCACCATCGAAACCCTCGAGAAGGACGCTCATACTGAAATAGTATATTCACTACCTTTGTAGCATGCAAAAGGGAAGACAGTTTCTGTCACTGACGCCGCTGATTGTGTTTCTGGCGGTGTATCTGGTCACTTCGATAGTCACGGGGGATTTCTACAGGGTCCCCATCTCGGCGGCGTTCCTGCTGGCGTGCATCTACGGCGTGTGCGTGGCCCAGGGACCGCTGAAGGAGCGTCTGGGACATTTCCTGCGCGGGGCGGGGCACGAGAACGTGTTGCTGATGATAATGATTTTCCTGCTTGCCGGCGCTTTCGCCGGGACAGCGAAGGACATGGGCGCGGTGGAGGCGACAGTGGGCGCGACCCTCAACCTGATGCCGGGTTCGATGCTCTATGCGGGCCTTTTCCTGACCGCCTGCTTCATCTCGATGGCAGTGGGCACGAGCGTGGGCACGATAGTGGCCCTGATGCCGCTGGGCGCGGGCATAGCCGCGGAGACGGGCATCAGCACCGCCCACCTGGCCGCGATAGTGGTGGGCGGCGCGTTTTTCGGCGACAATCTCTCGTTCATATCCGATACGACCATAGCCGCCACCCGTGCCGCCGGCTGCGCGATGCGCGACAAGTTCCGCACCAACATACGCATCACAGCCCCGGCAGTGATAGTGGTGACGGTCATCTATCTGTTTCAGGGACAGTCGGTAAGCTTCCTGACCCAGCATCAGGACGTCGACTGGGTGAAGATGCTGCCCTACCTGCTGGTGATAGCCCTGGCGCTGACGGGACAGAACGTGACGATAATCCTGACCATAGGCATCGCCGCCGCCGCGGTCATAGGCTTTGCCTACGGCGACTTCACCTGGACCTCATGGCTCGATTCGCTGGGGCGGGGCCTCGGCGGCATGAGCGACCTGATAATCGTGACGATGCTTGCCGGCGGGATGCTGGAGCTCATACGCGCCGGAGGCGGGCTCGACCTGATAGTGCGCGGGCTCACGCACAGGATAAGCGGGAGCAGAGGCGCGCAGCTGGCCATTGCGGCGCTGGTGAGCCTGGCCAACGTGTGCACGGCCAACAACACCATCGCCATCATCACGGTGGGCGGCATAGCCAAGGACATCACCGACCGCTTCGGAGTCGCACCGCGCAAGCTGGCCAGCCTCCTCGACACCTTCTCCTGCCTGGTGCAGGGGATTTTGCCTTATGGGGCACAGATACTGATGGCGGCAGGGATCGCAGGACTTGCCCCCACCGCCATCATTCCACATCTGTACTATCCGGCCATCATGGGCCTCTGCGCCCTGGGGTCGATATTCTTCAATTATCCCAAGAGATAACACGCGCGACACCAGAGCCGCAAAGCCCAGCAATGGTTAAATGATTCCTGTCATGGAATAGCCACCGTCGTGGAAGAGCGTCTGCATCGTGACGTGGCGCGTGAGGTCGGAGAAGAGCGACACGAGGTAGTCGGCGCAGTCGTCGGCCGAAGCGTTGCCCAGCGGCGAGATCGCATCGGCCTTGCCGAACATCTCCTCCATCCCCGCAATGCCCTGTCCCGCGGTGGTCAGCGTCGGCGACTGAGACACGCAGTTGATCCTCACATGCCTGCGCCTTCCGTAGATCACACCGAAACTCCGGCAGATCGACTCCAGCAGCGCCTTCGCGTCGGCCATGTCGTTGTAGCCCTCGAATGCCCTCTGCGCCGCGATGTAGGTCATCGCTACCAGCGAGCCCCACTCAGCCATCGCATCCTTCTCGAAAAGCACCTGCAGCAGCTTGTGGAACGACAGTGCCGAGATGTCGAGAGTCTTGTTGAAGAAATCGTAGTCCGCGGCCTCATAGGGACGGCCCTTGCGGAGATTCAGCGACATCGCCACCGAATGCAGCACGAAATCGATCTTGCCCCCGAAATACTCCTGCGCCTGGTCGACCAGGGCCTTCAGGTCGTCGACCGAAGAGGCGTCCGCCGGAACGAGCAGCGCCCCGGTCTGGTCGGCAAGCCCCTGGAGGGTGCCGAGACGAAGGGCGACGGGAGTGTTGGTGAGCACCAGGTCGGCCCCTTCCTCATGGGCGCGAAGAGCCGCCTTCCATGCGATCGACTGTTCGTTGAGGGCTCCGAAGATGATGCCCTTCTTTCCTTTCAAGAGATTGTATGCCATAACCTTATTTTTTCAAAGAATCGTTGGGAACCAGCATTATCTTGAGCGTGCCGGAGCAGCAGACCGCCCCGTCGACGCTCGCCGTGGCCTCGATGACGTAGGCCGGACCGCGTTGCTGCGCAACACGCGCTTCGACGCACACCGTGTCGCCCGGGAACACGGACTTGCGGAACTTGATGCCTTCCAGCCCGGCATAGAAAGCCGTGTTGGTGGCAAGTTCCCCCTCTCCTACAAGCAGGACGCTCGACTGCGCCATTATCTCGCAGAGTATGACGCCAGGTACCACGGGATATCCCGGGAAATGTCCCTGGAGGAAGAATTCATCCCCGCGGACATGATATTTCGAGTGGACGAATTCTCCGTCCAGCTCCGATTCGTCGACCAGGAGCATGGGCTCGCGGTGCGGCAGTATGGTCTTGAGTTGTTCTCTGTTCATGATTGTCAGATTTTGCGAAGTGCCACGCAGGCGTTGTGCCCGCCGAATCCCAGGGAGTTCGACAGGGCGATGTCGATGTCTTTCTTCCGCGCTTCGAGCGGAGTGTAGTCAAGGTCGCATTCAGGGTCGGGCTGCCGGAGACCGAGCGTGGGCGGCACGATGCCGTCGCGCAGGGCCAGGGCGGAAACGAGGATTTCCAGGGCGCCTGCCGCTCCGAACAGATGGCCCGTCATCGACTTGGTGGAACTGATGGACACGCGGCGGGCGTCCTCCTCGCCGAGCGCCAGCTTGATAGCCAGGGTCTCGGACTTGTCGTTGAGCACGGTACCCGTGCCGTGGGCGTTGATATAGAGAGTGTCGCGGGAACAATCGTAGCCGGATTCGCCGAGCGCCTGGGCCATAGCCCGCGATGCCGCCGTGCCGTCGGGACGCGGAGCGGTGAAGTGGTAGGCGTCGCAGGTGCTTCCGTAGCCCGTGACCTCGGCCAGGATGTTCGCACCGCGCTTGCGGGCGTGCTCATATTCCTCCAGGACCATGACTGCAGCGCCTTCTCCCATCACGAAACCGGCCCTCCGGGCGTCGAAGGGCAGGCAGGCCTTAAGCGGATCCGACTCGAGGGTGAGTGCCTTGCTGTTGGCGAAACCGCCCACTGCGAGGGGATGCACCACAGCCTCCGAGCCGCCAGCGATGATGGCGTCGGCCCGGCCCAGCTTAAGGGTCAGGAACGCCTCGCCGACGGTGTAGGTGCTTGAAGCGCAGGCCGCCACATGCGTGACGCAGGGGCCCTGCGCGTTGTATTTGATGGCGATGTTGCCTCCGGCGATGTTGGGGATCATGGTCGGGATGAAGAGCGGCGACACGCGCTCCGCGCCTTCATCGAAGAGCACCTTGCTCTGCTCGGCGAAGGTGTTCAGGCCGCCGATGCCGGAGCCCATATAGACACCGAGCCTCTCCGGGGCGATGTTCGACGAGCTGTCGATGCCGCTGTCGGCGACAGCCTGCGCCGCAGCCGCAAGGGCATACACGCAGTAGATGTCGTTGCGGCGGGCCTCCTTGAGAGTAAGGCCGTAGGAAAGCGGGTCGAAACCGCGCACCTGGCCGGCAACGGTCACGGGCAGGTGCCATTCATCCCATCCTGTCATGCGCCCTATGCCGCAATGTCCCTCACAAAGCGCTTTCCAAAAAGACTGTATATCGTTCCCGACAGGGGAAACCACCCCTGCTCCGGTAATCACTATTCTTCGATTTTCCATAAAAATTCTTACTTTTGCAAAAAATGGACAGGCATGGAGAAAGCACCTAAATACCTGCTGCAGCAATCGTTTCTTCTGAAATCGGTACCGTTCGTGGTAGGGTTTTCGCTCCTCTTCCTCTTCATTTACCGTCCGTTCTCCGATACCATCTGGATCACTCTGGATTCAAAATCCAACCTTGGTCCGATCCTGCTCTTCTATCTTGTCGACATACTTATCCTGCTGATCAGCAAGTTTGCCCTGATGGGCTATCAGCTGCGCCACACGGTCACAGTGCCTCAATACCTCCTCTGGCTCTTCGGGGAATTCGTGATCATCGCCACGGTCTACCTGCTGTTCGCATCGCGATACTTCGACCCGGAGATGCTCCTCTCTCCGAAACTCCTGTTCCGTACCTCCTACTGCGTAGCCCTGATCCTGGCCATCCCCTACACCATCTTCGCGCTCATAGCCGCCAACCGTGACAAGGAGGAGGAGATCAACGCCCTGCGCCTCAACCTGGAGTCCGGGAAGCCCTCGAAGGCGGAAACCATTCCTTTCTACGACTACAGCGGAGCCCTGAAGATATCTGTCGCTTCCGACAGCATCTACTACATCGCCTCACAGGACAACTATGTGGAGATACGCTACGAGATGGATGGCAAGTTGCTCAACTATCTGATGCGCTGTCGCACCACCCGTCTTGAAAAGCAGCTGGAAGGGACTTCCCTGATCCGCTGCCACCGCTCCTACATAGTAAATGTCGACAAGGTGTCGCAGTTCAAGCGGGAAAACTCCAGGTTATTCCTGATTCTATCTCACCCCGAGGCAAAAAAAATCCCGGTCTCGAAGAGTTACTACAAGGCCGTTGCGGAACAGACTGGCCGCACGACCCTGTAGCTTCCGGAGCCGGAATCGCCTGCCAGATTACTGGCGTGCTGCGATGTATTCGATGGCGTCGCCGACGGTCTTGATGCCCATGGCGTCCTCGTCGGAGATCTTCAGGCCGAATTCCTTTTCGAAGTCCATGATGAGTTCCACGGTGTCGAGGGAGTCGGCGCCCAGGTCGGTCGTAAAGTTGGCCGTAGGGATTACTTCTTCTTTGGAGAGGCCGAGCTTGTTGGCAATGATGTCAACGACTTTGGTTTCAATAGTTGCTTTGTCCATTTCAGTCAGGTTTTAATTAGGCCGCAAAGATAGTCATTTCATGGTCAGCATCGCTATCTTTCCTTGCCGTTTGTGGCGAATTCTTCCATTTTTGGGGTGAAATGAACGCATGCGTGGCAAAATACGCGGATTATTTTAGTACTTTTGTCTTCGTCATGAAACGGTTATTATCATTTTTTCTGTGCCTTTTCCTGGTCTGGAGCTGCACTTCCACCGGGAAGCAGGGCCCTGAATCCACGGTCCCTCAGGAAGAGGAAGGTCTGGCACTCGCCAACCTTTCGGTCATCAACATGCGCGAGCAGGCCGACTATTCGGCGGAGCTCGGCACCCAGGCCCTGATGGGCACCCCCGTCAAGGTACTCGGCCACGACAGATACTGGGCCCGCGTCGAGACGCCCGACGGCTACAAGGCCTGGGTAAACGAAATGGCCATCGCCCCCGTCGATTCGGCCGGGTTCGCGGACTGGAAAGCCTCGCGCAGGGTAATCGTCACCAGTCTGTATACCTCTTTTAAATCAGTCCCCCGCGCCGACGCCGATCCCGTGAGCGACGCTGTCTGGGGAGATGTGGCAGAATATGTCGGAGAGGCCGGCGGATGGACGCAGGTGCAGCTGCCCGACGGTCGCGAGGCCTGGATCCTTTCCTGCGAAGTGGCCGATTTCCGCGCATGGGCGGATTCCCGCGAAGCCCTCGTAGGCCACGACGCTTCCGAAACCGAACTGCAGAAGGCCCGCGAGCTGATAGTGGCGACCGCACGCCAGTTCATCGGCGTACCATATCTCTGGGGCGGCACCTCGATCAAGGGAGTGGACTGCAGCGGCCTTTCGAAGACGGTATATTTCCTCAACGGCTACGTCCTGCTCCGCAACGCCTCGCAGCAGTACAAGACCGGCGAGCCTGTTGACATCTCGGAAGGGCTCGACAAGCTCCTGCCTGGCGACCTCGTGTTTTTCGGAAGAGAAGCCACTGCCGACAAACCGGAGCGCATGACGCACGTTTCGATCTACATGGGCGACGGCAGGATCATCCATTCCTCGCAGATGGTAAGGATCAGCTCGCTGGTGGAGGGCGAACCCGACTACTATGACCGCAAGCCCCTGCGCGCATGCCGCATCATCGGCACCCAGGACTCCGGCAGGGACGTCCTTTCAGTATCAAATGGTAATATTTATTTTTAGTATATGACCAATCGTCGAACATTCCTCAAGACCGCCGGTCTGATGACAGCCGGCGCCGCGCTGGTCAACCCCGCCAGCCTTTTCGCCCGCAGCGACGCAGCCAGGAAGAAATCGGGCAGCAAGAAGCTCGAGCTCGCATGGGAAGACTTCCAGGGTATGATGAAATTCACCTTCACGATCTCCGGCAGTTCCCGCACCACAACCCCCATAGTCATCACCCGCCTCAGCTGGGACGGCTACTCGGGCTACGGAGAGGCAGCCATGCCCCCCTATCTCGGCGAGACGCAGGCCTCCTGCCATGAGTTCTACAAGAAGGTGGTCGACAACGTGCTGCCCAGGTTCGACAACCCGTTCCAGATCGAAGCCATCATGGCCGCCGTCGACAAGCTGACGACCAACAACACTGCCGCCAAGGCTTCCATCGACATCGCCCTGCACGACCTGGTGGGCAACATCTTCGGCCAGCCGTGGTGGAAGATCTGGGGCTTCAACCCCAAGGACACGCCCTACACCTGCTACACCATAGGCTACGACGCCTCAGACGAGATGGTCAACACCAAGATCACCGAAGCCTCCTGGAACAAGATCATCAAGGTGAAGCTCGGCATGAGCGAAGCCGAAGACAAGCGCATGATCAACCTCATCCGCGCCCGCGACCAGCGGCCCATCGTGATCGACGCCAACCAGGGCTGGAAAGACAAGTACTACGCCCTCGACATGATCCACTGGCTGGCCGAACGCGGAGTAGAGATGATTGAGCAGCCCATGAGCAAACTGATGCTCGACGAGACGGCCTGGGTCACGGAGCGCAGCCCCCTGCCCGTGATGGCCGACGAAAGCTGCCAGCGCATCTACGACATCCCGCGCCTGAAGGGAGCGTTCCACGGCATAAACATCAAGCTCATGAAGTGCACCGGCCTCTGGGAGGCCCGGCAGAT
Organism: uncultured Bacteroidales bacterium; assembly: GCA_905235995.1. Classification (GTDB taxonomy): domain Bacteria; phylum Bacteroidota; class Bacteroidia; order Bacteroidales; family UBA932; genus Cacconaster. Next base: position 2,261 of record CAJONI010000041.1, on the reverse strand, counting down.
GATCACCATGGCGGAGCAGCTCCACATAAAACTGATGGTGGGTTGCATGACCGAGACTTCGGTCGCCATCTCGGCCGCGGCGCAGATTTCCCCGAAGGTCATCTGGGCCGATCTCGACGGCAACTATCTCCTGGCCAACGACTGCTTCGACGGCATGAAGCTCGTCGACGGCCGCATCACCCTGGCCGACAAGCCGGGCCTCGGCCTGACCAAGAAGCCAGGAATCATCAGCATATAAAAAAATCACCCCCGGCTAAGCCGGGGGCGACGCATCTCGTCATGCCGGGTTTGCCCCGGCATCTTTTTTTACCAGCGGTTCAGCGGGAAACCGTTCATCTTCATCTTCACCTGCTGGCGCACTTCCTCGATCACTGATTCATCCTCCACGTTGCAGAGCACGCGGTCGATCATCTCGACGATGCCCGGCATGTCTTTCTCGACGAGGCCTCTGGAGGTGATGGCAGGGGTGCCGACGCGCAGGCCGGAGGTCTGGAAGGGGCTGCGGGTGTCGAAGGGCACCATGTTCTTGTTGACCGTGATGCCGGCGCGGACCAGGGCCTTTTCGGCCACCTTGCCGGTGAGGTCGGGGAACTTCGGACGCAGGTCGATGAGCATCAGGTGGTTGTCGGTACCGCCGGAAACGATGAAATAGCCTTTCTCGATGAAGGCCTTGGCCAGGGCCTGGGCGTTCTTCTGCACCTGGGCCTGGTATTCGCGGAACTCGGGCTGAAGGGCCTCGTAGAACGAGACGGCCTTGGCGGCGATGCAGTGCTCCAGCGGACCGCCCTGGATCCCGGGGAAGACCGCGGAGTTGATCATCGCGCTCATTTTCTTGATCTCGCCCTTGGGAGTGGTCACGCCCCAGGGGTTGTCGAAGTCCTTGCCCATGAGAATCACGCCGCCACGCGGGCCGCGCAGGGTCTTGTGGGTGGTGGAGGTCACGATATGGGCGTATTTCACAGGGTTCTTGAGCAGACCTGCCGCGATCAGGCCGGCAGGGTGCGCCATGTCGACCATGAAGATGGCGCCCACTTCGTCGGCCAGGGCGCGCATGCGCTCCCAGTCCCATTCGCGGGAATAGGCCGAGGCTCCGCCGATGATGAGTTTGGGCTTGCATTCGCGGGCCTTGCGCTCCATGTCGTCGTAATCCACGTGGCCGGTCGCCTTGTCGAGCTGGTAGCCCACAGCCTTGTAGAGCTTGCCCGACATGTTGACGGGGGAACCGTGGGTGAGGTGGCCGCCATGGGCCAGGTCGAGGCCCATGAAAGTGTCGCCTGGCTGGAGGCAGGTGAAGAACACCGCCATGTTGGCCTGGGCGCCGGAGTGCGGCTGCACGTTGGCGTATTCGGCGTCGAAGAGCTTGCAGAGGCGGTCTATCGCCAGCTGCTCGATCTGGTCGACCACTTCACAGCCGCCGTAGTAGCGGGCGTTGGGGTAACCTTCTGCGTATTTGTTGGTACAGACACTTCCCAGCGCCTCGAGCACCTGTTTGCTAACGAAGTTTTCGGATGCGATCAGCTCGATACCTTCGCTCTGGCGCTCCTCTTCCTTGCGGATCAGATCGGATATTTGGACGTCCTGTTTCATGTTCACAAAGATAAAACATTTTCCTAAATTTGCAGCCTCTAAATGCGTTTTATGTATCGCAAACTTAAGAATGACGAACTTGGCCGGATGAGCCGCGAAGCCTTCAGGGATGCTGAAAAATCGCCCATCGCGCTGGTGCTCGACAACGTTCGCAGCCAGCACAACATCGGCTCGGCCTTCCGCACCGGCGACGCCTTCCGCATCGCAAGGCTCTGCCTATGCGGTATCTCTTCTACGCCACCCACGCCCGAAATCCACAAGGCGGCCCTCGGCGCGGAGTTCAGCGTCGAGTGGGAGCACTTCGACACTGCGCTCGAAGCCGTGGAGAAGCTTCGCTCCGAAGGCTGGACCATAGTGAGCGTGGAGCAGGCCGAAGGTGCGGTGCAGCTGCAGGACTTCCGTCCGGAGGCAGGCCGCCGCTACGCCCTCGTCTTCGGCAACGAGGTCCGCGGCGTGGCCCAGGAAGTGGTCGACGCCTCGGATATCTGCCTGGAAATCCCGCAGTTCGGCACTAAGCACTCGTTCAACGTGTCGGTATCCATCGGAATAGTCCTTTGGCAGATAATTGTGAACCGTATTTAAAAAAATTACTATATTTGCAGTCCCATTTCGGGAACTCGGGAAGTGGCGCAGTTGGCTAGCGCGCTGCGTTCGGGACGCAGAGGTCGGGTGTT
>CAJONI010000040.1 GCA_905235995.1 uncultured Bacteroidales bacterium | reverse complement strand
TGACTGGACTTGAACCAGCGACCTCCTGGTCCCTAACCAGGTGCGCTACCAACTGCGCCACATCCAGAAGTGGACCGCAAATGTAGACAATTTTCCGGTTCCGTCAAAAAAAATCTTTTAAAAATTCATTTCGCTGCGGCGTTGGAAAGCAGTCGGCAGGGGCATCTGATAGACGCTGTCGCGCAGCATTTTTCCGTATTCCTCGATGGAAGCGCAGGCGCTCTGCTCCTCTACGGAGATTGTCTCGCCTATGCCCAGCCGCACCTGTTTGCCGCGTTTGTTGAACACTTCCGCGCATAGGCGCACGAGCCTCACCCTCCAGTCAATCAGGCCGAGGCGGTAGAAAAACATCGAGTTGCGGTCGAAGAAGCGCACCGGTATGACCGGCACCCGGGCTTTCTGAATCAGGCGGAGCACCGCCTCCTGCCACTCCCGGTCACGGATGCAGCGTTCCTTGAGGCTGAGGTCCGATACCGCACCGGAGGGGAAGAAGCCCACAGGATGTCCGTCCCGCAGATGGCCCAGGGTCTCCCGCACTCCCGCCAGGCTGGCTGCCTTAGGCCCGGTCGCCACGTTGCCCTTAGGGACAACTTCGATGAAGTTGGGCGACATGGCCCGGATATGGGCCAGCAACTGATTGACCATCACCTTGTAGTCCGGCCGCAGGTGGCCGAAGAGGTCGATCATGATGATGCCGTCGATATGGCCGTAGGGATGGTTGCTCACAGTGATGAACGGACCTTCCGGCAGGGCATCAAGACGTTCGGGGTTGCCTATCAGGTAGTCGATACCGATGTCGCGCATCAGGGCGCCGGCGAAATCGGCTCCCTGAAAGTGTGAGCAGCGGTCGTAGAGCGCGTTGACCCGGTCGAGCGAAGCCAGGTGCATCGCGCCCCTTATCAGGGCGCCGCCGGCCCGGTTATTCAGCTTCGGTACCTGCTGCTGTATCTGCGTCTGGGTAATTACTGGCATCGGGTATCGGGATGGCTTTTTTTTTCTTGAAAATGACCTTCTCGTTCATCAGGAAATTGAGCGTTCCGGAGAAGCAGAGGGCTATCAGGTTGCAGATCACCACGTCGAATCCGGTGATCAGCAGTACCAGCTGAAGGAGGAACATCTTCAGCAGGAAGGCTCCCGTGCACGAGGCGTTGTAGGCGGCGTAATGCTTCCAGTAGGTGCTGGAGCTGTGCTTCGGGATACGGTCCTTCCATACGAAGAAATAGCTGTTCGTGAAGTTGATCAGGACCGCACATTCGAAGGAGAGGGTGGGGGAGAGTATGTTGCGGCCGAAGTAGCTGCCGGGAAACAGCCAGTGCGAGCATACCCACAGCACGAGCGTGTCGACGACAGTGCCCAGCAGGCTCGTTGTGAAGTAGCCTGCAAAGTGCTTCAGCATGTCTTCGAGTCGGTTACTCATCCTTTTGCTTGGGCATCGGGTCAATCTTCGCGTAGTAGTGCAGGTCCTGCCAGATGGTCACCACGTAGATGACGATGAGTATGGCGAGGATCACCAGGCCGGGATAGTCGAGGGCGTGGGCATAGATGGTCTTGCCGAGGATATGGAACACCCTTTCGAACTCCCGCCAGGGAGCGATGAAGATCAGTCCGGTGTTGAGCAGGATGGCGATCAGGCGGAACTCCGTGGGGCCGAGGCCTGCGTAGGTGAGCTTGAATTCGGCCTTGAGGTGTGCGGCCATGCTGACGTTGAGGGTGAGCAGCAGGTAGACCACCAGCATCGACATGGCGGTATACAGGTTCAGGTAGGGCGAGAGGCCTATGCCGAGGAACATCATCAGTTCGTTGATGCCGTCGACCGTATGGTCGAGGTAGTAGCCGTAGATGGGACGCTGGGTGTTGCGCACGCGGGCCACTGTGCCGTCGAGAGAGTCGCCGAACCAGTTGACCAGAAGGCCGAAGGAGCTCAGCCAGAGCCACTGTACGCTGAAATTGGAGAGGACATATCCCAGTCCGATCAGGACCGAGCCGAAGACGCCGAACCAGGTCAGCATGTCGGAAGTCACCCACCCGGGCATGCGGCCGGCCATCCAGATGAGCGCTTTTCGCTCAGGACCGTTAAGTACGGAAGTCTGTATGCGTTCTGCTTTCTTATCCATAGTCAAGGTTTTAGTCAGCAAAATTGCTGCAAAAAACGTGACAAAGATAAAAATCATTATCTTTACTTTATGAAAAATTCAACATTTGTTATTCTGGCCCTGCTTTTTTCGGGCCTTTTTTGCCCGGCGCAGGAAGCCCGCAGGGCGATGACGATGGAAGAAGCCGTGCTCGGCCGCGGCATGATGATACAGTCGCCCGCGTGGCACTGGACCGGCGACAAGACCGTAGTTGCGCTCGACGAGCCCGCCGCCCCCGGCCAGGGATTCCGCGGCCCCCGGCGCGAGCGTTTCGCATATACCAAAGGCAACAACCTCTACTTCCGCGACGCCTCCGGCACTGAGCGCGCCATCACGGCGTACGACGACCCCGGCATCGTATGCGGCACGAGCGTGAGCCGCAACGAGTTCGGCATCAACGGCGGCATCTTCGTCTCGCCCGACAGCAGCAGGATAGCTTTCTACCGCAAGGACGAGCGGGCTGTGACCCTCTTCCCCCTGCTCGACATCACCACGCGTACCGGCACCCTGCGCGAGATCCGCTACCCCATGAACGGGATGGCTTCGGAACATGTGTCGGTGGGCGTGTACGACATAGCTGCCGGTACTACGGTCTGGCTCGACGTGACCGATTTCGACGACGAGCGCTACCTTACCAACGTGACCTGGGGTCCGGCGGGCGACAGGCTCTACATCCAGGTGCTCGACCGTCCGCAGAAGCATGTCCATCTCAACGTCTACGACGCCTCCGACGGCCGCTGCCTCGGCACCCTGCTGACCGAGGAGAACGAGCGCTGGGTGGAGCCGCAGGAACCGCTGGTGTTCCTGGAAAGCGACCCGGACAAGTTCCTGTATTTCACCGACAACCGCGATGGATACAAGAATTATTACCTCTGCTCGGCTTCAGGGAAATCCGAGCCCAGGCGCCTGACCGACGTGGACGCAGACTGCTCCTATGTGGGGCAGAGGGGCAGGTATGTTTATTATTATTCTGCCGAGGTCTCTCCCGTCGAAAACCATCTTTTCCGTGTCGACGTCAGGACCGGGAAGAAGCAGCGCCTCACGCGCGAGGTGGGCTGGCACAACTGCGTGCTCTCCGATGACGGCAAGTATTTCATGGACACCTGGAGCTCGCTCGACGTGCCGCGCGCGATGGGCTGGGGGACCACCGACGGCAGGAAATTCACCGCACTATGGCGCTCAGAGGCTGCGAGCCCGCTGCTGACCAACTGCAGGATCGAGATGGGCACCGTGAAGAGCGCCGACGGGCGGTACGACAACCACTACAGCATAGTCTATCCGCTGGACTTCGATCCTTCGAAGAAATATCCCGTGATACTCTACGTCTACGGAGGCCCTCATTCGCAGCTCATCCGCAACGTTTTCCAGGGCGGCATGTCGCGTTGGGACATCTACATGGCGCAGCATGGCTACATAGTCTTCACGATGGACGGCCGCGGCACGCCCAACCGGGGCGCGGAATACGAGAAGGCCATCCACAGGCGCTGCGGCCAGGTGGAGATGGCGGACCAGATGGAGGGCATGAAGTGGCTGATGTCGCATCCATGGGTGGACTGCGGGCGCATCGGGGTCCACGGTTGGAGCTACGGAGGCTTCATGACCATCTCGCTGGCGGTCAACTATCCGGAGGTGTTCAAGGTGGCTGTGGCGGGAGGTCCGGTGATCGACTGGAAGTGGTATGAGGTGATGTATGGCGAGCGCTACATGGAGACTGAGGCCACCAATCCCGAAGGATTCGCGGCCACGTCGCTGATTCCGCGCGCGAAAGACCTCAAGGCCAAACTGCTGATCTGTCAGGGGGCCATCGACGACACGGTGGTCTGGGAGCACAGCCTGAGCTTCGTGGAGAGTTGCATCAAGGCGGGAGTCCAGGTGGACTACTTCCCGTATCCGACCCACCCGCACAACGTCCGCGGCGTCGACCGCGTCCACCTCATGGACAAGGTGACGATGTATTTCGAGGATTATCTGTAATGAAAAAGGGTGACCCAGTCACCCTTTTTCATTTATTTCATGTAAGGATATTTATACCCTCTGGCGGGCACCAGGGTTTCCTTGATGGCGCGGGGGATGGTCCAGCGGATGAGGTTGAACTCGCCGCCGGCCTTGTCGTTCGTGCCTGACTTGCGGGCACCGCCGAAGGGCTGCATCCCCACCACGGCTCCCGTGGGCTTGTCGTTCACATAAAAGTTGCCGGCGGTATAGCGCAGACGGTCGGCCACGCTCTGCACCACCAGGCGGTCCTGTCCGAACACTGCGCCCGTAAGGCCGTAGGGCGAAGTCGTGTCGCAGAGTTCCACTGCGGCGTCCATGTCGGCGTCTTCATAGACGTAGACCGTGAGCACGGGGCCGAAGATCTCCTCTTCCATCGTCTTGAAGTGCGGGTCGGTCGTGACGATCACCGTCGGCTCCACGAAGAAGCCCTTGCTCTTGTCGCAGCCACCGCCGATGACTATCTTCGCGTCGGGAGAAGCCTTCGCATAGGCGATGTTGGCCGCGATGTTGTCGAAGGAAGCCTCGTCGATCACCGCGTTGATGAAGTTGTCGGGGTCGCAGACGTCTCCCATCTTCACTTCCGCGGCGAAGGCTTTTATGCCCTCAAGGATTTTGGGCCACAGCGATTTGGGGACGTACATGCGCGAAGCGGCGGAGCATTTCTGGCCCTGGAACTCGAAGGCCCCGCAGAAGGCTGCGGTAGACACGTCCTTGGGGTTGGCCGTAGGGGTGACGAAGATGAAGTCCTTGCCGCCCGTCTCGCCCACCAGGCGGGGATAGTTCACATAGTTGTCGATGTTCTCGCCCACCTGCTTCCAGAGCGTGTTGAAGGTGGCGGAGGAGCCGGTGAAGTGTACGCCGGCGAGGTGCTTCGAGGCGAAGATCTCCTTGCCGATCACCGAGCCCTGGCCCGGGATGAAGTTCACCACGCCGTCGGGCAGGCCCGCTTCCTTGTAGATGCGCATCAGGTAGTAGTTCGAGAGGATGGCCGTGGTGGAAGGTTTCCAGACCGCCACGTTGCCCATCAGCACCGGCGACATGGCCAGGTTGGAGGCGATGGAGGTGAAGTTGAATGGCGTCAGCGCGAAGATGAAGCCTTCGAGCGGGCGGTATTCCACGGTATTGATCTGCCCCTTGGCGCTCTTGGGCTGGAAGCTGTAGAGCTCGGAGGCGAAGTGGGCGTTGTAGCGCAGGAAGTCGATGAGTTCGCATGCGGAGTCGATTTCCGCCTGGTAGAAGTTCTTGCTCTGGCCGAGCATGGTGGCGGCGTTGATCAGCGCGCGGTACTTGGTCGAGATGAGTTCGGCGACCTTCTGCATGATGGCGGCACGCACAGTCCAGTCGGTCTGCGACCACTGCCTGTGGGCTTCCATGGCCGCTTCGATGGCCATGCGCACCTCCGCGGGGCCGGCCTTGTGGTAGGTTGCGAGCACATGCTGGTGGTCGTGCGGCATGACGACCTTGCCGGTGTTGCCGGTACGGATTTCCTTGCCGCCTATGATCAGAGGGATCTCAATCTCGACGGAACTCTGGCGCTTGAGCTCCTTTTCGAGGGCTTCGCGCTCGGGAGAACCTTTCAGGTAGGTCTTTACCGGCTCGTTGGCCGGGTCAGGGAATGCGTAGATGGCGTCTCTCATGACTTTATATTTTTAATTTGTTTGATTGTATCTGAATCCGTAAATTTACGAAAAAATTCAACAATCCGTCCTCATGCACATCGGAATCGCAGGAAATATCGGCAGCGGCAAGACGACTCTCACTCGTATGCTTGCCCAGCACTACGGCTGGACCCCAAGGTTCGAGTCCGTGACCCACAACCCGTTTCTGGAAGACTACTACAAGGACATCCAACGCTGGTCGTTCAACCTCGAGGTGTATTTCCTGACGCAGCGCTTCAAGGACGTGATGGAAATAGCCAGCAGTTCCGAGACCATCATCCAGGACCGCACGATCTTCGAGGGCGTCTATGTGTTCGTGGCCAACAACGTGGCTCAGGGCAACCTGTCGCAGCGTGACTACGAGGCCTACATGGACCTGTTCAACGTGATGATGCGCATGGTCAGGCTGCCCGACCTGCTGATCTACCTGAAGTGCTCGATACCGCACCTGGTGGCGCAGATCCAGAAACGCGGCCGCGACTATGAGCAGACCATGAGCCTCGAGTACCTCGGCGGCCTGAACGACCGCTACGAAAAATTCATCAACGAAGAATACAAGGGCGAAGTCCTGACGCTCGACGCCGACAATCTCGACTTCCAGAACCGCCCCGAAGACTTCGCCTCAATCACCGACAAGATCGACGCCCGCCTCTTCGGACTGTTCTGAACTCTTCTGCGCTTTTGCCTATTTGTTCGGAGGGATATGCTTTAGAGGAACTCCGCTCGTAAGGGCTTCGCGGCTCTGGTGATGCGACGCCTCGCAGAAAAATGCTCGGCTTACGCATACACCACCCGCCTGCTACGCCCTGATTCCAATATGTGGAAGTGTGCCCAGTTATACGGGCTAATACTTCATGTAAACTAGAATACTTGGGCAAACCTTACGCTGCTAAGCAAGTGTGGACAAGCAATCTATCATATACGTAAGACACAAAAGAATCAGCGGGCACACTTCTGCGAATAGGGCGTAGCACGCGGGAGTGGGATGTTGCTCTGGAACACATGCCACCCTCGGCACTGTAAGAGGGAGGGGCCCACGCCCCAGCGTGGGAGGGGTCGAGCGGAGCGAGACGGTTCCAGAGCAACATCCCCGGACGCAGCGAAGCCCGCCGAGACGCGAAGCGTCGGTCCTAGAAGCAATACCCAGAGCGCCTCAAGCAAGCGCAGTATGGTCTTTCCTGGAGCCCCGTATTAATTATTTGAATGCCTGTTCGGAGAGGCCGGGGCCGGAGAGGGACATATCCTTGAAGTAGGAGGGGACTTCGCGTCCGAGGAGGGCGTCGACATAGAGCTTCGCTATGTATTGCGACAGCATGAAGCCGTGGCCCCGCATGCCCGTGAACAGACCCAGTTCCGGATCGACTATGTAGCGCGGCTCCGTGTAGTAGCCGCACCACGTCGCCTGGAAACTCATGCCCCGCAGCTGCGGAATCCACTCCGTGAACACCTCCGCCGCAATCTCCAGGAACTCCTGCGTCCCCATCTTCAGGCCCTTGCCTGCCTCGCCCGGATCCATCGCCGGAGAAGCGCAGCCGATTATCTGCCCCGTCTCCGCCAGCTGCTGCCCGTAGACCGCCGAGAAGCCCTTGTAACGGCGGCGGTCGATGAGCATGTCGAGCGAATCGCCGTCCTTGCCGATGAGCGGCAGACGCTTGGTGATGAAAGCCTGGTGGCGGACCGGGTAGAGGCCCGTCTCGATGCCCAGCTGGCCCGCGAACTTCGCGGCTTCGGCCCCCAGCGCGTTGACGAAGACTTCCGTCTCGTAGCGCTTGTAGCGCCCGTCGCGGCCTTTCACGAGGATTCGGTAGAGTCCTCCGTCCTTCTCGACATGGACGAGTTCAGTGTCTTCGAACACCTGTCCCCCGGCCGCGACCCCCAGCTGACGCACCGTGTCGATGGTCTTGCCGGGCGAGGCCTGCCAGCAGTCGAGCGAGACCAGCGCGTGGCTGTAGATGTCGAGCGAAGGGTTGAAGAAGGGCGAAATCTCCTTCGTGAAATCTTTCCTCTCGACCATATATGCGTTCGACCAGGCTCTCGAGGCATCGAGCGAACGGTAGGTCGCATCGTCGTGGACGAAGTTCACATAGCGCGTCATCTTCAGGTCGATATCGCGCAGGGCCTGCACCTCCCTGAAGATCTCAAGGTTGTGCGAAGCGATGTCGGCCAGGGCAGGGAGGGAGAAGGCCGGACGTCCGCCCGCGATGCAGCGCCATGAACTGCCGTGCCCGTAGTTGACCAGCACCGGCTTGAACCCCGCCTCGGCCAGGTAGCGGAACACCGCCGTCCCGGCCATGCCGCCGCCTGCGACGAAAGCCCCGACACGCGGGACCTCAGGGTCGGTGCAGGCAGGGGAGGTGAGGACATCCACCTTGCCGGAGGGATTGATCACCCCGCCAATCTCCACCAGGTTGGCCATGGGACCGCGCGGCGTGAATTCGCCCGTAACCTCGATGCCGTGGGCGCGCAGCGCCTGCTTCGCCCGCGGAAGACAGCGAGAACCGCGGCAAGGGCCCATGCCCATGCGGCTTATGTGTTTGAGTTCCATTGCGGTGATGCTGGTGCGGCCCTTGAGCAGCTCCAGCAGTTTGTCGAGGGTCACGTCTTCGCAGTGGCAGATGTAGGGAGAGCCGTCCCCGGGCTTGACGGGCGTGAGCTGCAGAGGTTCAGGGTAGCGCTCGCGGACTATGAATCCGTGGACTCCGGTCAGGGCCTCGCCGCTTTCGGCGGCATATAGCCTTTCCGCCTTCACAACTGCCACATGGGTCTTGCCGGGCTTGTGGATGATTCTCTCCACTACGCCCTCGCCGAGCTTCTTTCCGTCGTCGTCGACCAGGAAGACTTCCGCCCCCTCATCGACGTCGAACTCCACGGGAAGGAATACCTGGCTGCGGTCGGGACGGTAGCCGAAGATGGCCAGCCCCGGACATTTGGACACGCATTCCATACAGCCTATGCACTTGTCGAAGTCGATGACCGGAGTGGCGGAGGTGGAACTCTTGGTGATGGCTCTCTGCCTGCAGGCGAAGGAGCAAGGGTTGCAGGCGAAGCCGTAGAGACAGTCGGCGACCACGAAGCCACCTTTGCCCATACGCTCAGGCGAAGGGAGGCGAGGCTGGTCGAGCAGGCGCACCGGCCGTTGCTGCGAATCTATATATTCCTTTGAAACAGCGAGATATGCTTCGTAGTCTATTCGCCGGCCGAGGGCCTGGCAGATCTCGTAGGCGCACTGGCGGCCGCGCAGCACGGCGGAAGTGCCCTCGCCTATGCGCACCGCGTCGCCCACGCCGTGGCAGGCGGTCCCGAATACGGCCTCACCCTTGCGCAGCAGCTGGTTGTCGGGAAGCAGGCCGGTGCAGATGTTGATGCAGTCGATGCCGTCGAGACGCACTTCCGTGCCGGGTATGGGCTTGAAGTTCTCGCATTTGGCCAGTATGGCGCCTGTCACTCCGCTGTGGTCGGCGTTGGGGATGGCCTCCACCAGCGTCCAGCCCGTCATGATGGGCACTCCGAGGCGGCGCAGGCGGTTGGCCTGCACGGGGAAGCCGCCCTCCCTGGGCATGGCCTCCACTATGGCCTTCACCGTGGCCCCGGCCTGCATGGCCTGGTAGGAAGTGAGGTAGCCTATGTTGCCTGCTCCGACGGTCAGCACCTTGCGGCCCAGCAGGGTGAACTCCTTGTTCATCATGCGCTGGAACACCGCGGCCGTGTATACGCCGGGCAGGTCGTCGTTGCGGAAGGCCGGCATGAAGGGCAGGGCACCCGCCGCGACAACCAGCTGGGCGGCGTCGACGTAGAAGATCTCCTGGGTCGCTATGTTCTTTACCGCCAGACGCTTGCCGTCCAGGATGTCCCAGACCACGCTGTTTAGCAGTATCCCTTCGTGCGAATCGCCCGCCAGGGTGCGGGCTATGTCGAAACCGCGCATGCCGCCGAATTTCCGCTCCTTCTCGAAGAAGAAGAACTGGTGGGTCTGCATCTGGAACTGTCCGCCGATGGAGTCGCCCGCGTCGAGCACCAGGCAGTCGACCCCGGCCCTGAGCAGCTCCTCGCGTACCGCAAGTCCGGCCGGACCCGCGCCCACAATGGCCACCGTGGTGCGGTAGACACGCTTCGGCGCGTCCGTCCCCACTGAAGCGGCCTCCACCTGCGAAAAGCTCTCCGTCCCGGCCCTGCGCACTTCGCGCACCCCGTCGACCTTGGTGATGCAGATGCGGTGCACCTGCCCGTCAACTATCATCTCGCAGGCTCCGCACTTTCCTATGCCGCATTCCATGGTGCGGTTGCGGTGGTCGAGGCTGTGGTGGTGGACCGGAAGTCCGGCCTGGTGGAGGGCGGCGGCTATGGTCTGGCCTTTCTGGCCGCGTACGGGCCGGCCCTCGAACAGGAATTCGTGCAGTTCCTCCTGCGGGACTTCGAGCACGGGATGTTTTTCGATCTTATACATGTGGTGTCCTGGAGTCAAAAATAGTTACCAAAGGTAAGAAAAATTCCCCTACCTTTGTGCTTGGATAAAACCAGTTTTTCGATGAATTATATTCCTACGAGCATAGAAGGTCTCCTGATCCTGGAGCCCAGGGTCTTCGGCGACAGGCGCGGCTATTTTTTCGAATCCTTCTCCCTGCGTGATTTCGTGGAGCACGCCGGTCCCGTGGACTTCGTCCAGGACAACGAATCGTTCTCGGCGCGGAGAGGCGTACTTCGCGGCCTGCATTTCCAGAAAGGCGACAAGGCGCAGGCCAAGCTCCTGCGGGTCGTCAGGGGAAGGGTGCTCGACGTGGCGGTGGACCTCCGCCCGGGCTCGGCGACCTTCGGAAAGCACGCGACGGTGGAACTGAGCGGCGAGAACAAGCGTCAGTTCTTCATTCCCAGAGGTTTCGCCCACGGCTTCCTGGTGCTCGAAGACGACACCCTGTTCCAGTACAAGTGCGACAACTACTACGCTCCGGAGTCGGAAGGCTCGCTGCGCTGGAACGATCCCGACCTGGCCATCGACTGGGGAATTGCTCCTGAGGAGGTGATACTCTCGGAAAAAGACTCCGTGGCGCCGTTTTTCAGGGACTATCCCGGCTATTCGGAGTGGCGGAAGCGATAAAAAGATTATATTTGCACTGTATTAAGTCTATATATTAAGGTAGAACGCAGAAATGGAAGAAATGGACTACAACACCCAGCGCGACAAACTCATCCTGCCGGAGTACGGAAGGCACGTGCAGAACATGATCGAGCAGGTGAAGAAGATTGAAGACAAGACTAAGCGCAGCGAGCAGATGCGCGCAGTGGTTCAGGTCATGGGCATACTCAACCCGCAGATACGCGAGTTGAACGACTACAGGCACAAGCTCTGGGACCACGCACAGGTGATAGGCGGCTTCGACCTCGACATCGACGCGCCCTATCCCGCCCCCACGCCTCAGCAGTTCGAGGCCCGGCCCGACGTGATCGCCCTGCCCGGGAAACCGGTCAAGGCGGCCTGCTACGGCCGCAACATCGAGAACATCATCGAACTGGTGGCCGGCCTGGAAGACGGTGAGGTGAAGAAAGAGGTGATACGCAACCTGGCCCTCTACATGCGCCAGCAATACCTCATCTGGAACAAGGACAACGTGTCGGAAGAGACCATCTTCGCCGACATGGAACGCCTCTCCGACGGCCGCATCAAGGTGCCGGAAGACGTGCATCTCGGAGCCATATCCCAGAACGCCAGTTTCTCGCGTCCCGGCCAGGGCCAGGGAAACCAGGGCGGCTACGGAAAGAAAAACCGCAACTGGAGGCGCAAGAGATAGATGGCAGCCAGGAAACAGGCCAAGTCGAAGACCCGCAGGAAGCGGTCCGCCGCTTCGCGGCGCTCCGCCCCGCCCCGCGACCCCGTCCTCACGGAATCGCGCCGCAGGGTGATACGCACCGTGCTCGGCGTGGCAGTGGGCATGCTTACCCTCTACACACTGATCGCGCTGATATCCTATGTCTTCACCTGGACCACCGACCAGAGCCTGTCCTACGATCCGGAGCTCTTCAATGTCGGCGCCGACGCCGCCAACCTGGGCGGCAAACTGGGCTTTCTCTGGGCTGACCTGCTGATATCCAAATGGTTCGGGCTCGGCGCTTTCGCCCTTCCCATCTTTCTGGGAGTGCTCACGGCCCATATCTTCCGCAGGAAGGTCAATCTTGTGAGGGCGTTCCTGCTCTGTGCCTTCGGCGCGGTGCTCTGCTCCGTGCTGCTGGCCTTCGTGTTCAGCTACACCCCGTTCGACACGATGCTGGGCAACGGCGCTGGCGGCTCCTACGGCCACTACGCCAGCCAATGGCTGCTCGGGATTCTCGGTCCTGCAGGCGAGGCCGCGGTGCTGCTGGCCCTCACCTTCCTCTATATAAGCCTGCTGACTCCCAGGGTGGCCTACTGGTTCGACGATCTGGTGGCTGGGATATCGCTCCGCCGTCAGGCTCGTGAGGAGGATGATCCCGAAGAAGACGAGGACATGGACGAACTGGAAGGTCCGGATGGACTGGATGATTTCGATGAGCTTCCGGAACCTCCCGAGGACCTGGATACCGGGAACGCGCCTGAGCGGGAGGAACTGATACCCGAAGCGCAGGCGGGCGTACCTGAAGGAATCGCTGGAACAGGCTGGGTGACAGGCTCCAGCAGCCCCGCAGACGAAGTAACCTTGACCATCGAGAAGAGCGACAACGATATTATCGCCGGCCTTTCCGACGAGGCCTGGCGGGAGCGCTACGACCCCCGTCTCGACCTGCCGCGCTACAAGCTGCCGCCCATGTCGCTGCTCAAGGACTACAAGGACATGTGGTACGAGGTCTCGCGCCAGGAGCTCGAGAACAACAAGCAACGCATAGTCAACGCGCTGAGCAGCTACAAGATACGCGTGAAGGCCATCACTGCCAAGATGGGTCCGACCGTGACCCTCTACAAGATACAGCTCGACGACGGCATCAAGGTCGCGCAGGTGCGCAACCTCGAGGAAGACATAGCCATCTCGCTGGGCGCCAAGGGCGTGCGCGTGGTTACCCTGCTCGACTCAGTGGGCATCGAGGTGGCCAACGTAAAGCCGAGCGTAGTGGCCCTGAAGTCTGTGCTGGGCTGCCAGCAGTACCAGGAAGCCTCGCAGAAGATGGAACTGCCCATGGCCATTGGCATAACGGTGACCAACGAGCCCTTCTTCCTCGACCTGGCCAAGATGCCACACCTGCTGGTGGCAGGCGCCACGGGCCAGGGCAAGTCGGTGGGACTCAACGTGATGATCACCTCGCTGCTCTATGCGCGGCATCCCGCCGAGATGAAGATGGTGCTGGTCGACCCGAAGAAGGTGGAGTTCTCTCTCTACGAGAGGCTCGACAAGCACTACCTGGCCGTGCTCCCCGACGGAGGCGACGCCATCATCACCGACACCAAGAAGGTGGCCAACACGCTCAACTCCCTCTGCATCGAGATGGACGCCCGCTACGACCTGCTCAAGAAGGCCGACGTGCGCCAGCTCAAGGAGTACAACGCCAAGTTCCTGAACCGCCAGCTCAACCCCAACAACGGGCACAAGTTCCTGCCCTACATAGTGGTGATAATCGACGAGTTCGGCGACCTGCTGATGACCGCGGGCCGCGAGATCGAGAACCCCATCGCCCGTCTGGCACAGAAGGCCAGGGCCGTGGGCATACACCTTGTCATCGCCACCCAGCGCCCTACGGTGAACATCATCACCGGCTCCATCAAGGCCAACTTCAACTCCCGCGTAGCCTTCAAGGTCAATACCGGCACCGACTCCAAGGTGATCATCGACGCACCCGGAGCCAACAGGCTCATAGGCCGCGGCGACATGCTGGTGGTCTATCCCGGCCACGACCTTACCCGCGTGCAGTGCGCCCTGGTCGACACGCCGGAGATCATCGAAATAGTGAAGTTCATCAGCTCGCAGCGTGGCTACGCCGGGCCTTTCTATCTGCCCGAATACGTGGATCCCAACGACGAGGACGGCGGAGCCTCCGACATCGACCTCCACCGCCGCGACCAGCTCTTCGACGAGTGCGCCCGCATGGTGGTGCAGTACCAGCAGGGTTCCACCTCCATGCTCCAGCGCAAGCTCAACGTGGGCTATGCCCGGGCCGGCCGCATCATGGACCAGCTCGAGGCAGCGGGCATAGTCGGACCCCAGGAGGGAAGCAAGGCCCGTGCGGTCCTCATCACCGATCTCGACACTTTGGAACAGAAATTGGAAGCATTGGACCATATCTGATTCCAAAAAGCCATGAAACGACTCTTATTGCTGCTTTCAATCCTGCTCTGCGCCACTGCCCTGGGGGCGCAGCAGCGCTTCTCCTGCCGCTTCACGATGGTCGATACCGCCACGGGCGAAGTTGTCGCGAAGGGCGTGGGCTATGTGCAGGACGACTGCTACCGCCTGGAGACCGAAGCGATGCAGGTCTACTGCAACGGCAAGGACCGCTGGATCTGGTCGCCTTCGAGCGAGGAACTCGTGATAGAGAAAAACGACGTTTCGTTCCTGGACGAGATCGCCGTGAGCCGTTCCGCCGACGGCACCGCCGTGGTGACCTACGGCAGCTGGACCATCACCCTCACAGGCATACGCAACGCGGAAGAGCCGTGGCCCGCCACGTTCTTCATCATCGATCCCGACCTTTTCGGGGATAATACGATCATAACAGACCTGCGCTGACGAACACCTCGACTATCGAGGGGTAGGAGCCTTCCAGGTATTCCGGGAGGCTGGCCTTGTCGACCCATTTCGCCAGGGTGATGTCCTCCTCTTCCTGGGGGAGCAGGGATTCCTCGGAGAGGTCGTCCATCCAGTACCAGTACGTGTGCTTCAGGCACTTCTGACCGAACACCTGGTAGGTGTGGTGGGTCACCGTAATCAGCTCCCCGAGCCGCAGGTCGTGCAGCCCCGTCTCTTCCTCCACTTCGCGCAGGGCGCAGGCCGCGATGTCCTCGCCGGGCTCCTGCTTGCCCTTGGGAAGGTCCCAGATGCCGTGCCGGCAGATGAGCAGGTATTTGTTATCCCTGTTGCGTACGAGGCCGCCGCCGGCGGGAATCTCCTGGAAATTGGAGCAGAATTCAGCGACCTGTGAGTCGTCGACGACTATGCGGTCGCGTTCGAAATAGACGTTGGTCATTTCAATTGCTGATTGAGGGGGCAAATATAGCGTTTCCGGCGGAGATACGCAAGAGCGCTACACTATGCGCAGCCTTGCGAACTTGAGCAGCAGGGTCTTGCTGCCGCTCGATTCGAAGCTGACCACGGCCTTGCGCTCGGGGCCGCTGCCCTCCAGCGAGAGTATGGTCCCGTAGCCGAAGCGGTCGTGCTCGACTCTCTGCCCCACGCGGAGGTCGGCCACAGCCGAGGGGGCGAAGCCCGCCGATGGTGTGTGGGCGGCCGGGGGCGAGAAGCGCGGCCTTGCAGGCTGAACTGGCTGGACGGGCTGCACGTGCTGCCGTGGCATGGCGGGACGGAGCGTGGGAGCTGAGGGGTAGTAGCGGTCCTGCCAGGAGTCCGGCTCCACGGCGTAGTATTTCCTGTCGATCTCCCTCAGGAAGCGGGAAGGCCGGTTCGAGCTCTCGCTGCCCCACTTGCGCCTGTTCTGGGCGTAAGACACTGTGACGGCCTTCTCGGCGCGGGTCAGGGCCACGTAGAAGAGCCGCCGCTCCTCCTCGATCTTCTCGGGGGTGTCGTTCATGTTCTCGGAGGGGAAGAGGTCCTCCTCCATCCCGGCCACGAACACGTAGGGGAACTCCAGGCCCTTGGCGGCGTGGACCGTCATCAGCAGCACCTTGTTGGTCTGGGAGCGGTCGGGGTCCTGCACGTCGTCTTTCTCGGCCTCGGTCAGCAGGTAGATGTTCTCCAGCCACTCGCCCATGGTCACCGTGGTGTCGACGGCCTCTTCGCCGTCCTCGGCGAGAATACGCCTCATCTCGGCCTCCTCCTCGCTGTATTCCTTTATGCTGTTGAAGAGCTCCTTCACGTTCTCCGTGCGCGACAGGGCCTCGGGGCTGGTGTCGGCCTGGAGGGCGGGCAGGTAGCCGCTCTCCGTACCTATGCGCAGGGCCAGGCTGTAGCAGTCCTCGCGCTCCGTCTCCTGGCATAAGGGCTCCATCATGGCCACGAAATCCCTGAGTTTCCTGATGGCGGCGTCGCGCAGCCCTGCGGCGTGGAGCTGTTCGTCGCTGAGCAGTGGGGCGTTGTAGAGCGTGCATCCCGCTGTCTGCGCTGCTGCCGCGAGGCGGTCGATCGAGGTGTCGCCTATGCCGCGGGCGGGCACGTTGATCACCCTGCGGAAGGATTCGTTGTCCCTGGGGTTGACCGCCAGCTTGAAGTAGGCCAGCAGGTCCTTGATCTCGGCCCGATCGAAGAAGGCGTGGCCGCCCCAGATGCGGTAGGGGATGTTGCGCCTGCGCAGCTGCTCCTCGAAGGCTCGGCTCTGGGCGTTGGTGCGGTAGAGTATCGCGAAGGAGTCGTAGGATGCCTTTGCGGAATAGATGCGCTCCACTATGGCCGATGCCACCAGCAGCGCCTCCTCGCTCTCGGTGTAGGCCTTGATCACGCCTATGGGCTCGCCAGTGCCGGCCTGGGAGAAGCACTCCTTGGGCAGACGGTTCTCGTTGTGGGCTATCAGGCTGTTGGCCGCCGCGACTATGGTCTGTGTGGAGCGGTAGTTGCGCTCGAGCCGGAATTCGCTGGCCTCGGGGTAATCTTTCTTGAAGCGGAGTATGTTCTCGATGCGGGCCCCGCGGAAGCTGTAGATGCTTTGAGAATCGTCGCCCACCACGCAGATGTTGCGGTGTGGCTGCGCGAGCCGGCGCAGGATCATGTACTGGGCCCGGTTGGTGTCCTGGTACTCGTCCACGAGGATGTAGCGGAAGCGTCCGGCGATCTCGGCGCAGGCTTCGGGGAAGCGGGCCAGCAGGATGTTCATGTTGAGCAGTATGTCGTCGAAGTCCATGGCGCCGGCCTCCCTGCATTTCTTCTGGTAGAGGGCGTAGACCTCGGCCATCCTCGGGCGGCGGGCGGCGCGGTCGGCCTCTGCGATCTCCGGGTCGCGGCTGTAGGCTTCCACGGTGGTCAGGCTGTTCTTGGCCATGGAGATGATGTTCTGCACCGTCGCGGGCTTGTAGTATTTGTCGTCGAGCTCCAGCTCCCTGACGCACTGCTTCACCACGCTGCGGGAGTCGCTCTGGTCGTAGATGGTGAACTGGGCGGGGTAGCCCAGCAGGTCGGCGTATTCGCGCAGGAAGCGGATGAATACGGAGTGGAAGGTGCCCATCTGTATCCAGCGGGCCTTCCGCTCGCCTACAAGCGTGGCTACGCGCTCCTTCATCTCGCCGGCGGCCTTCTTGGTGAAGGTCAGGGCGAGCACCTGGCCAGGGCGGCAGTCGCCCTCCAGTATGTGCGCGACCCGGCAGGTGAGTACCCGCGTCTTTCCGGACCCTGCGCCCGCGATGATCAGGGAGGGTCCCTCAATGTTCAGGACGGCGGCCTTCTGTGCGCTGTCCAACCCCTCGTACAGGTCGTTCGTATCATTGTTCATAACGGTGCAAAAATATACTTTTTTTACTGACTTTTTATAGGTAACTTTGCCGCAATTTGTAAAATATTTACTGTTAACATAATAAATCCATGTCAGATCAAATCAGATTGAAGAAGGGGCTGGACCTTCCCATCTCGGGAGCCGCCTCTTGCGAGGTGACGGGCCGCGTCGCCCCCGGTCTGGTGGCTGTCAAGCCGACCGACTTCCGCGGGATGGTCCCGCGCCTGCTGGTCAAGGAAGGCGACAGCGTCCAGGCTGGCACCCCGCTCTTCGCCGACAAGCAGCACCCGGCAATGGTGTTCTGCTCGCCTGTCGGCGGCAAGGTCTGCGCGGTGGTTCGTGGCGACAAGCGCAAGCTTCTTGAAGTCCGGGTTCAGGCCGACGAGAAGAACGCCGCCGTCAAGTTCGACGTGCCCGTCGTCTCTGCGCTCGCCCGGCAGGATGCCGTAGACTTCCTGCTCAAGACAGGACTTTGGCCCTGCCTGAAGCAGCGCCCTTACGGCACGGTCGCCGACCCCGAAGCCACCCCGAAGGCCATCTTCATTTCAGGTATCAATACCGCCCCCCTGGGCGCCGATCCCGAGTACGCCCTCCAGGGCGACGTGAACGCCATCCAGGCGGGCATCGGGATCCTCGGCAAGCTCACTCCCGGCGGCGTGCACCTCTCGCTTCCGTCGGAGAGTTTCTCCGGCAGCGAGTTCCACAAGCTTACCGGCGTGACCTTCCACCAGTTCTCCGGTCCGCACCCGGCCGGCAACGTCGGAGTGCAGATCGCCCACATCAGCCCGATCAACAAGGGTGAGCTGGTATGGACGGTGGACCTCCACCATGTGGCCGTGATAGGCCGCATGCTGCTCAAGGGCGTCTACGACACACGCAAGCGCATCGCCGTGGCCGGTCCCTCAGCCGTCAACCCCTCGTATGTCGAGGTCACGGCAGGCGTCTGCATGAAAGACCTGGCCCCCTGGTTCGGCGAAGGCAACGTCCGCGTGATCAGCGGCGACGTGCTCACCGGCGAGGCCGTGGGCCGCGAAGGCTTCCTGGGCTTCTACCACAACCAGGTGAGCGTCCTTCCCGAAGGTGACTACTTCGAGCTCTTCGGCTGGATCAATCCCTTCCGCAGCCACAAGTTCTCCGTGTCGAAGACCTATCCCGCCTTCCTGCGCCGCAAGAAGTACGACATGGACACCAACGAGAACGGCGGCGAACGCCCGTTCCTGATGAACGATGTCTACAACAAGATGCTTCCCATGGACATCTACCCGCTCTACCTCTTCAAGGCCTGCCTGGCCGGCGACCTCGAGAAGATGGAGAACCTCGGCATCTACGAGGTGCTCGAGGAAGACGTCGCCCTCTGCGAATTCGTCTGCCCGTCGAAGGTCCCCATCCAGAAGATAGTCCGCGACGGCATCGAACTGATGATGAAAGAAATGTAAGGAGGAACGACCATGGCAAAGAACTTTTTTGACAAGATACGTCCCGCCGTTTCGGAAGGCGGGAAACTGCATTGGCTCCACTCCTCGGTCGATGCGTTCGAGACCTTCTTCTTCGTCCCCGACCGCACCACGGGCAAGGGCGGCGTCCACGTGAAGGACTGCGTCGACCTGAAGCGCATACTCATAGTGGTTGTCATGTCGCTGGTTCCGGCGCTGCTCTTCGGCATCTGGAACCTCGGCCAGCAGCACAGCATAGTCTTCGGGCTCGACTGGGGCTTCTGGCAGAAAGTGTGGTACGGCTTCGTGAAGATCATCCCTCTCTACCTGGTGTCCTACATCGTGGGCCTGGCCATCGAGTTCACCTCGGCCCAGCTCAAGGGCCACGAGGTGAGCGAGGGCTATCTGGTGAGCGGCTTCCTCATCCCGCTCATCGTCCCGGTCGACGTTCCCCTCTGGATGCTCGCCATCGCCGTTGCCTTCGCCGTGATCATCGGCAAGGAAGTCTTCGGCGGCACCGGCATGAACATCTGGAACCCGGCCCTGCTGGCCCGCGCCTTCCTCTTCTTCTCCTATCCGAGCAAGATGTCGGGTGACACCGTGTGGGTGGGTGGCCTTAACAAGGCCCTCGCCGGCGGAACCCCCTGGAAGGGTGGGGAAGTGGTCGACGCCCTCTCCGGTGCGACCCCTCTGTCCCACGCCTCGCTCGACGGACTCTCCGCAGCCGGCACCAGCGCCTGGAACCTCTTCCTGGGCGACATCCCCGGCGCAGTGGGTGAGACCAGCGTGATCGCCATCCTCATCGGCGCCCTGCTCCTCATCTGCACCGGAGTGGCCAGCTGGAAGATCATGTGCTCGTCGGTCGTCGGCGCGCTCTGCATCGGCTGGCTCGGCACCGCCTTCGGCGTGACCGACATCCCCGCATGGGAGCAGCTCCTGATGGGCGGCTTCGCCTTCGGTACGGTCTTCATGGCCACCGACCCCGTGACCAGCGCCCAGACCGAGACCGGCAAGTGGATCTACGGCTTCCTGATCGGCGCCCTCTGCATCACGGTGCGCCTCTTCAACCCGGGCTACCCCGAGGGCATGATGCTCGCCATCCTGCTGATGAACACCTTCGCCCCGCTGATCGACCATTATGTGGTCGACGCGAACGTCAAACGCCGCCTGAAGCGGGCTAAAACCGTGTAGCCATGAATACCAACAACAACGTATACACCGTTATCTATACGACGGTCATCGTAGTGGTGGCTGCGGCCATCCTGTCCGTCGCGGCCATGGCGCTCAAGCCCATGCAGCAGGCCAACATCAAGGCCGAGACCATCAGCCAGATGCTCATGGCCGCCGGCCTGACCGACACCGACGCCCTCTCCAGGATGAGCAACGACCAGATCCTCTCGATGTACAGCGAGAAGGCCAGGGCCGCGTTCATCATCGACGCCGCCGGCCAGAAGACCGGCGAACTCAACACCGAGGTCAGCGACATCGAACTGCAGGACAACCTGAAGCTCGAGAACAAGAACATCGCCTCCGGCAATCCTTCCCTTCCCGTGTATGTATTCGACAAGGACGGCGAGGAGATCAACGTGATTCCGGTCTACGGTGCCGGTCTCTGGGGCCCGGTGTGGGGCTACATCGCCTTCAACGCCAGTTGCACCGAGATCGTGGGCGCCTACTTCGACCACTCGAGCGAGACTCCCGGCCTGGGAGCCAAGATCAAGGACGAGGCATGGTTCCGCGACCAGTTCAAGGGCGAGAGGGTCAACTTCTCGAAGCCTGACGATTCGTTCGACATCGTCAAGGGCGGTGCCCCCGCAGGTGTCAAGGACGACAGCCAGGTCGACGCCATCACCGGCGCCACGATGACCTGCAACGGCCTCGAGGCCGCGCTCGACACCTGGTTCAAGGCCTACATGCCTTTCCTGATGATGAAAGCCGAAGCCGCGGCCGCTGAGGTCTGCTGCGAGGACGGATGCCAGGAAGGCTGCCAGGATTGTGAACAAACCAACAACGAAACCGTACAGGAGGGATAGCCATGAATGAAGATCTCAAGAAAACCCTGTTGAACCCCATATTCAAGGGCAACCCCATCACGGTCCTCGTGCTGGGTATCTGCTCTTCGCTGGCCGTCACTGTCCAGCTGAAGGGCGCCCTGGTGATGGCCCTCTCTGTGATCATCGTCACGGGCATCTCCAGCCTGATAGTCTCGCTGCTCCGCAACTCGATCCCCAACCGTGTACGCATCATCGTGCAGCTGGTAGTGGTCGCTATGATGGTGATCCTGGTCGACCAGGTGCTGCGGGCCTACGCCTACTCCATCGACAAGCAGCTCTCGGTCTACATCGGCCTGATCATCACGAACTGCATCGTGATGGGCCGCATCGAAGCCTTCGCGCTGGGCAACAAGCCCATCCCTTCGCTGCTCGACGGCCTGGCCAACGGTGCGGGCTACGGCATGATACTCGTGATCGTGGCTTTCTTCCGCGAACTGCTCGGCAGCGGCACGCTGCTCGGCTTCCGCGTGCTCCCCGCGAGCTATGTTCCCAACAACCTCGTGATCCTTCCGCCGATGGCGCTCATACTCCTGGGCTGCATAGTCTGGGTCCAGCGCTCGATCCAGAAGGACCTGCAGGAGAAATAACCGCCTAAAGGACTACGACTATGGAATATATAAGCTTGTTTGTCAAGTCAATCTTCGTTGACAACATGATCTTCGCCTACTTCCTGGGTATGTGCTCATACCTGGCGGTAAGCAAGAACGTAAAGACGGCCAATGGTCTTGGCGTGGCGGTTATCTTCGTGCTTCTCTGCACTCTCCCGCTCAACTACCTGCTCGACAAGTTCGTCCTGCAGCCCGGTGCTCTCTCCTGGCTTGGCGAGAGCTTCGCCGACGTGGACCTGAGCTTCCTGAGCTACATCCTCTTCATCGCCGTGATCGCCGCCTTCGTGCAGATAGTGGAGATGGTGGTGGAGAAGTTCCTGCCGGCGCTCTACTCTTCGCTGGGCATCTTCCTCCCGCTGATCGCTGTGAACTGCGCCATCCTTGGCGGTTCGCTGTTCATGCAGCAGAAGGAGTTCCTCAACGTGGGCGAGGCTGCGACCTACGCCCTCGGTTCGGGCATAGGCTGGTGGCTGGCCATCGTGGCCCTGGCCGCGATTCGTGAGAAACTGGCCTACTCCAAGGTGCCGGCGCCGCTCAAGGGCCTGGGCATCACCTTCATGGTGGTGGGCCTGATGGGCATGGCGTTCATGACTTTCATGGGTATTTCACTGTAAAGGAGGAGGAAAAGATATGAATACTACTATTTTTGCAGCAATACTCGTGATAGTGGTGGTCACGCTCATACTCGTGGCCCTGCTGCTCTTCATCAAGGCCAAACTGACCCCTTCCGGGACGGTGCAGATCGATATCAACGACGGCAAGAAGGTGCTCGACGTGCCGCAGGGCGGCTCGCTGCTCGCAACTCTCGCCGAGCAGAAGATCTTCCTGCCCTCCGCCTGCGGCGGCAAGGGCAACTGCGGACAGTGCAAGTGCCAGGTGCTCGAGGGCGGCGGCTCGATCCTCCCTACCGAGACCGGCTTCTTCACCCGCAGGCAGATAGCCGACAACTGGCGCCTCGGCTGCCAGGTGAAGGTGAAGGACAACCTCAAGATCCAGGTGCCCGACTCCGCGCTCAGCGTCAAGAAGCTGGAGTGCGAGGTCATCTCCAACAAGAACGTGGCTACCTTCATCAAGGAGTTCACCGTCAAGCTGCCTGAGGGCGAGGACATAGAATTCAAGAGCGGTGAGTACATCCAGATCGACATTCCGGAGTACGACGTGGACTTCGCCGACATGGACATCGACGACATCTACCGTGGCGACTGGGACAGGTACGGTTTCTTCGGCATCAAGTACAAGAACACTGTGCCGACCATCCGTGCCTACTCCATGGCTTCGTATCCTGCCGAGAAGAACGTGATCAAGCTCAACGTGCGTATCGCGACTCCTCCGTTCGACCGTTCGCAGCCCAAGGGTGTGTTCAAGATGCTGCCTGTGCCTCCTGGCATCGCTTCGACCTATGTGTTCTCGCGCAAGCCGGGCGACAAGGTGTGGATCAGCGGTCCTTACGGCGAGTTCCTCCTGCCGAAGGATGATCCGGAAGACATGGAATACGTGTTCGTGGGCGGCGGTGCCGGCATGGCCCCGCTCCGCAGCCACATCATGCATCTGTTCAAGACGCTCAAGACGAAGCGTCAGGTGCACTTCTTCTACGGTGCGCGTGCGCTGGTCGAGGCGTTCTACCTCGAGGACTTCGCGGAGATCGAGAAGGAGTTCCCGAACTTCCACTTCGTCCTGGCGCTCGACCGTCCGGACCCGGCCGCGGATGCGGCGGGTGTGAAGTACACGCCTGGTTTCGTGCACAATGTGATGAACGAGACCTACCTCAAGGACCACGAGGCTCCGGAGGACATCAAGTACTTCATGTGCGGTCCGCCGATGATGGTGTCTTCGGTGAACGCTCTGCTCGATTCGCTTGGCGTTCCTCCCGAAAGCGTCCTCTACGACAACTTCGGTGGATAAAAAAAGAGCCCGGCCTGGCCGGGCTTCTTTTTTTTACAATAGATTATTCAAACAGATCTTCAAAGAGTCGGTCCAGTGGGGGATCGTCAGGCCGAAGGTCTGTTTGATCCTGGTCTTGTCGAGGACGGAGTAGGCGGGGCGGATCACCTTGCTGGGGAACTCGTCGCTGTGGCAGGGGCGGATTTCGCAGTTTTCGTGGCCGGCGCCGCGGGCGATGGCGAGTGCGAAGTCGTACCAGCTGCAGACTCCTTCGTTGCTGTAATGATATATCTCGGTCGCTTCGTGGCTCCGGTTTTCGCTTCGCTCCCGCTGTCGCAGGATGGCGATAATTGCGTCGGCGAGGTCGCCGGCGTAGGTCGGGGTGCCTACCTGGTCGAAGACCACCTGCAGTTGGGGGCGGGTGGCGGTGAGCTCGAGCATCGTCTTCACGAAATTCTTTCCGAACTCGCTGTACAGCCAGCTGGTGCGGATTATCACGCTGCGGCAGCCGACCCTGGCGATGGCCTGCTCGCCGTGGAGCTTCGTGCGGCCGTAGGCGCCGGTGGGCGTGCCTGCCTGGTCTTCGCGGCAGGGCTTGTTGTAGGGCTCGCCGCCGAACACGTAGTCGGTGGAGATATGGACCAGCAGCCCGTCGACTTCCTTCATGGCGACGGCCAGGTTCTCGACCGCGGTGGCGTTGAGCAGTTCGGCGAGGTCCTCGTGGTCCTCGGCTGCGTCGACGTTGGTCCAGGCGGCGCAGTTGACTATCGCGTCGATATGTTCTTCCTTCACCATGGCCCTGATGTCGTCGGGCCTGGTGATGTCGAGCCGGCGGGTTCCGGGGTCGTCGGTGATGTCGGTGAAGACGAAGCGGAGAGGCGTCGCGCCGGCAATCCGCCTGAGCGACCGTCCCAGCTGCCCGTTCGCCCCGGTAACCAGTATGTTCATGGCTTGTTCCATCTGCTTTTCGGGATTCAATTTTCAAAATTAGTGAATTCCTGCGATAAATTGCTTTTTTGCGGCTTCCGTTCCGAAAAAAATACCTTCCTTTGTCGTGGAGCTGGCATGTTGCCTGCCCCGGACATATTAAAATAGGAGGTTATATGAAAAGATTTGTGAAGGCGGGGATAATCTCCGCCCTGATGGCCGCGATCGCGGCCGCTGCCATGACATCCTGCGCCTGGATGCCTGATCCCGAAGACCCTGAAACCCAAGTGGAAATCCCGACCTATGCGCTGAGCGTCGGTGAGTTGCTGGCCTCCGGCCGGGCCGGGGACACGCTATGGGTGTGGGGCTACGTCGTAGGGGCGATACTGAAGGAGAAGACGGTGATTTTCGGCTGTGATTCGCTGGTTCCGGCAAACAATCTGGCGCTGGCGGGCAGTCCGTCCGCAGGGGCTGTCGATTCGTGCATGGCGGTACAGCTGACCAAGTCTGCCCACAAGGCGGCTCTCAGCCTGGCCGACACGTTGAACCGCCCGCTGCTCCACAGGAAGCTTTACGTCCGTGGGAAGGTGTCGACCTACAAGAAATTCATTTCGGTGACCAACCTTTGTGATTACCTGATTGAGTGAGATGCCGGTTTTTTTTGTGAATTGCAAAATATTGCATACTTTTGCAGTCCCTTAAAGGGTTGACTCGCTAGCTCAGTTGGTAGAGCACAGCACTTTTAATGCTGGGGTCTTGGGTTCGAGCC
>CAJONI010000039.1 GCA_905235995.1 uncultured Bacteroidales bacterium | reverse complement strand
GGGCAGGTGAGGGCGAAGGCCTCGCCGCCGTCGATGCGGCGGATGAGCTCGGTGCCGGTGGTGATGTTGCCCCACTGGTCGGAGCCGCCCAGCTGAAGCACGCAGCCCTTGTTCTTCCAGAGCCAATAGAAGTCGTAGCCCTGCATGAGCTGGTAGCTGAACTCGGTGAACGACATGCCCTCGCTCGATTCGCGGGAGAGGCGCTTCTTCACGGAGTCCTTGGCCATCATGTAGTTGACGGTGATATGTTTGCCGATGTCGCGGATGAAGTTGATGAAGGTGTAGTCCTTCATCCAGTCGTAGTTGTTCACCAGTTCGGCCTTGTTGGACGCGTCGCTTTCGAAGTCGAGGAAGCGGGCCAGCTGGGCCTTGATGCAGGCCACGTTGTGGTTGAGGGTCTCCTCGTCGAGGAGATTGCGCTCGGCGCTCTTCATCGAAGGGTCGCCGATCATGCCGGTCGCGCCGCCCACCAGGGCGATGGGTTTATGTCCGCAGCGCTGGAAGTGCTTGAGGATCATCACGCTGACCAGGTGTCCGATATGCAGGCTGTCGGCCGTGGGGTCGATGCCTACGTAGGCTGACTGCGGGCCTTCCATGAGTTTTTCTTCGGTACCTGGCATGATGTCCTGGATCATGCCGCGCCACTTGAGTTCTTCTACGAAATTTTGCATCATGTTCTGATTTTTAACCCACCAGCCATACCATCACGTGGTTCTCTATTACTTCATAGCTGAGCTCGAACTCCATCTCGGTGCCGTCCTTGTGGGTGAAGGTGGCTTCGATCTCGCCCTCGCCGCGGGGGGAGAAGCGTTCGACCTCTATCTGCTCTGCAAAATCGACTCCGCTGACCGACATGCGCTTGTAGATGGCCTCCTTGGCGCACCAGTAGATGGCCAGCTGGAGGTTCTTCTTGCGCTCGTCGAGGTCTTCCAGCTCATCTTCGCTCAGCGCCTTCTTCTCCACTGCGGAGAAATCGCGGTCGAGACATTCGATATCGATGCCGATGTTCTCATCGGGGCTGAGCAGTATGGCCACGAAGCGGCTGGTGTGGGAGATGCTGATCTCCATGGCCGTATTCAGCAGATACGGCTTGCCGTTGTCGTGGTGGCCGAGGTAGAGCTTCTCGGGGAAGATCTCGTTGAGCAGCGCGCGCTCGGCAAGTTTCTCCTTGCGGCGGGCTTCACTCCTGGTGTACGACAGCTCTTCCAGCTCGTTCTCGGGAACGGTGGTGCTGGCCATCAGCTCTTGCTCGGTCTCAGTGATTTCCCAGACGTATATCCGGGCGTCATCATCCAGTTCTTTTTTCAGGTATAGTGCCATGGGGTTTTGGGCAAACATCCCATGGTAGGGAGCCCGGCTGGGTTCCCGTCATTTCCTTTCAGACTACTCGGAGGTTCCACAGGAATGCTTGGTTGGTTATCGTTGAGATATCAGGATTCGAACCTGAACAAACAGAACCAAAATCTGTTGTGCTACCATTACACCATATCTCAGGGTCTCCGTCCCGGAATCTGCATACCAGGCGGAAATGCAAAGGTATAAATATTTTTTGATTTAAAGTTCAGCGTTGCTTTTTGAAGAAGTCGGTCAGGAGGGTGGAGGCGTCGGGGGCGAGGATGCCGGAGCTGACTTCGGTGCGGGGATGGAGGAGCGACGGGGTGAAGAGGGTGTAGCCCCGGCGGGGGTCGGAGGCCCCGTAGACGAGGCGCCCCAGTTGGGCCCAGCCAAGCGCCGCAGCACACATCGGACACGGCTCCAGCGTAACATATAAAGTGCAATCATCCAAGTATTTGCCCCCAAGATAATCCGCAGCCATGCCTATGAGCTGCATCTCAGCGTGCGCCGTCGGGTCGGTCAGCGTCTCGGTGAGATTGTGCGCCCGCGCGATGACCTTCCCGCCGCACACCACGACGCCGCCCACGGGCACCTCGCCCGCATCGCCCGCCGTCTGCGCCTCGCGCAAGGCCTCCCGCATGAAGATTTCGTCTTTGTCCATGATCAATACTTTTCAAATCTCGAAACGTCAGGATAGCGCTTCATGAACGCAACCATCATCGCATTGCGCAGCTTCTGGTAGCGCTCCGGGCCCATCTCCACGTCGCCCAGGCAGAGCAGCTGCGCCCGCGGCTCAGTGATCGCCCTGCGAAGCACGTCCGGCGAAACCGCCTGGAGCGAGATGTGACGGCTGTCGAGCCGCCTCCGCTTCGCCCGTCCGCTCCGGCGCAGATAGTCGAGGAAGATGTAGAAATTGGGGTTCTGCGGCTCCCGGAGGGTGGTCAGCGAAGCCATGATCTGAGGCCCCATGCGTCCGAAAAGTTCGTCGCCCGCGCAGCGAAGACAGGGCAGGCAGCTGTGCTGGGGGCGGAGGAAGAACAGCGGAGGCACCTTCCCCAAAGCCTTGCAGGCCAGGACGTCGGAGCGCCGCACCTGCTTCTTGTAGAGGTTGCTTGCGAAAAGATGCCGCGCGAAACCCGTGGCCGGCAGCCCGCCGGGGAAAAAATCCTCCTCGCAGGCGTCTTCCATCAGGAAACAGTCGTCGTTGAAATAGAGGAAGCGCTCGGAAAGCCCCGGTATGCGGTGGAGGAAAAGCTCGATGGTGGTGCTGTTGAAGGTCGGCAGCAGTTCCTTCGGAACGATGTCCCCGTGGAGCACCACTTCGACCTCTCTGCGGTCGATCCAGCCGGGCGCCTGGCTTTCGCGCGCTACCACCAGGAACAGCTTCCCCATGCCCTTCAGATGCTTCTCCAGGCCCCTCAGCAGAAACTGCAGGGTCCCCCAGTCGCGGTAGCGCCGCGGCCTGGTCTCCTGCCCGGTTGTCTCCAGGAAATCCCGTTTCCAGAGCGGGTCGGTCCCGTCCACATAGGTGATGACGACATCCATTTCACTACAAAGATAAGTTTTTAGGAACGGATTTTGTTATAACTTTGCGGCTCATGCGAAAAAAAGGCCTGATACTCCTGTTCATTACGCTGGTGCTCTCCGCGCCAGCGGCCCTGGCGCAATACTACCAGACCGGTAGCGACCCCTCCGGGCTGCGCTGGAACAGGATGCGGAGCGAGCATTTCGACATAATCTTCCCCGACGGCCTCGACTCCCTCTCGCGCGAGTACCTCTACTCCTTCGAGAAGACCCGCGACCAGACCCTCTCCGGCCTCCACATCGAGACCCCGAGGATGCCCATCATACTGCATCCCTACAACATGTACAGCAACGGCACGGTGGTCTGGGCCCCGAGGCGCCTGGAACTCTATACCACGCCTCCCGGCGACCCCCTCTATGCCCTGAACTGGGAGATGCAGCTGGCAACGCACGAAGGCCGGCATATCGGCCAGATGTCCCACTACACAAAAGGGATATATAAGGTGCTGAGCTACATCGCAGGCGAACAGTCCGTGGGCCTGGGCGTCGGAGTCCACCCCTCGCAGGTGCTCTTCGAAGGCGACGCGGTGCAGAACGAGACCGACTTCACCGCCTCGGGCCGGGGCCGCAACCCCGAATTCCTGAAGTTCTTCAGGGCCTCGTTCCTCGAAGGCGACTCCCTCAGGTACACGGTCCTGCGCTACGGCTCCTTCCGCAACTACACCCCCGGCAAGTATCCCTTCGGCTACATGATCACCAGCACGATGCGCGACAATTCGGGCAACTACTATGTCGCGGGCGACATCCTGGAGGAGCAGGTGCGCGACTGGTGGAGGATATTCAGCGTGTCGAACCGCTCCTACATCCACGCTTCCGGCATGAAGCGTCGCCGGAACTGGGCTCTGGCCGTCGCCCGCAGCACCGAGCTCTGGAGCAGGGAGTATGAGCTGAGGGCCCCCTACACCGAATTCGATCCAATGCTCGCAAAGCGCGAGAAAGTCTATACCGAGATTTCCAACCCCATCCCACTGGGCGGCGAGACCTTCGCCACGATGAGCGGAGTGCGGCACGAGCGGCGCCTGGTCAGCATAGACTCGCTTGGACGCTGGCACTGGAAACGACCCATCTCCGCCACTACCAGCACCCTGGTGGCCGACAGCGACCATTCGTTCATCTTCTCGGAGATAGTGCCCGACCCGCGCTGGGAGCATCGCAGCTGGTCGGTGATACGCCGCTACGACACCGAAAGCAACAGCTTCGAAACCCTCACCCGCCGCACGCGCTACCTCAATCCCACGCCCTCGGCGGGCCGCGACTCGATCCTGGCGGCCGAATACAAGGTGGAGGGCGGCTCCGACGTGGTGGTCCTCGACCGCGAAGGGAAGTTGCGCGACCGCATCCCGGCGCCCGAAAAGGGCCAGGTGACCAGCCTTGCCGATATGGGCGGCGCCATCTACGCGACGGTGATCACCACCGAAGGCCAGGGCATATACCGCTATGACGGCGCCTGGAGCGAGGTCGTCGCCCCGCAGAGCCGCCTGATCCGCGACCTGCGGCCCTACTGCGACAGCCTCCTGAGCTTCGTCTCCGACCTCGACGGGATCAGCTGCATCTACGCCTTCGACCCTGCCGGCGACGAGCCCCGGCTCTGGCGCATAGCCAACGCCCGCTACAGCGCCGAGAAGCCGCACGTGGGCGACGACGGCAGCATCTGGTACGGCGACTACGACCGCCGCGGCTACCAGCCCGTGAAGGTGACGCCCGAGGCCCTGCAATGGAAGGAAGCCTCATTCTCAGAACCTTACCACGACCTGCTGGCCGACCGCAACAGCCGTCAGGCCGAAGAGCATACGCAGGCCCTGACCCCTGAAGAGGACTCGCTCCTGCGGCAGAAGATAGACAAGCTGGAGAGCCGCCGCTACAGCAAGCTGCTCCACGGCTTCCACATCCACTCCTGGGCCCCGTTCTATGCCAACGTCGACCGCCTGATGAACGATATCGAGGGCTTCGACCTCACCAATTTCAGCAACTGGTACGAATATGCCTCCCTCGGCGCCACGGTGCTCTCGCAGAACGACCTTGGGACGCTCGTCACCACGCTGGGCTACTCATACCACGACCGTCACCACGGCGCGCACGCGCACTTCAGCTATACGGGCCTGTACCCCCGCTTCGACCTCTCGGTAGACTTCAACGAACGCAGCCAGACCCATACGGACCTTTCCTACGAGCCAGGCAAGGGTATCATCCAGGAGATAGACACCCTCGCGCGGCCCGGACTGAAGGTCAATGCGGCGGTCTCGCTACCGCTCAACTTCTCGCGCGGAGGCTGGTACACGAGCTTCGTGCCGCAGGTCAACTACGTGCTGACCAACGACTCGTTCCGTTTCCTCGAACCAGACGCCGGAACGGGAGATTTGACGCCCGTGACCCAGCTGCTCATAGGCACGCTGAACTTCAGCACCCAGCTTGCGAAGCCCGCCGCACGCCTCACGCCCCGCCTTGGCTTCGGCCTGCAGCTCAGCGGGGAGATGAGGATAGCGCCCGAGATGCTCCGCAACGCGATCTACGGCATACGCGCCTGGGTCTATCTGCCAGGCTTCGGCAAGGAAGACGGCTTCAAGCTCTCCTACTGGCGCCAGTACCAGCCCTGGGGCTCGTTCAGCTACCATCCCGACTACAACCTCGTGAAGATGCCCTACGGCTTCTCCAAGGAGGTGCTGATGGACTATCACCGCGGCACCCTCGAGTACGCCCTGCCCATCTGGGCCGGCGACGTGGACGGAGGCTTCTTCTTCTATCTCAAGAGGTTCATGATAATCCCCTTCGTCGACCTGGCCTACGACAAGTCGCATCCCGTGATGCCCGGCGGCGGCCGCGCCTCACAGGAATTCCCGCGCTACGACGTGACCCTCGAGCCCCACACCTTCTTCTCCTACGGCACCGCGCTGATGGTGACAACGCGTCTCTTCCGCATAGGCAGCGACTTCAAGATAGGCGTGCGCTATTCCCGCCGCAACATCGAAGGCGATCGGGGCCGCTTCCAGTTCGTCATGAGCACCGGCCTGTAGGCAGGCCTCCAGAATACCATGGGAAATTCCAAAGCTTTCAGACTCAACGCTTTCGACTGGTTCCTGATTCTCGGGACCACGCTCGTCAGCATCTTCACCTGCCTTGTCTGGGACAAGGACATCTTCGGTTTCGTGATGGCCGTCACGGGAGTAATCAACCTCGTGCTCGTGGCCCGCGGCAACCTCTGGAACTACGCCTTCGGAATAGTCTACAACGCAATCTACATCTATGTGGCCTGGCGCACGCGCTACTACGCCGACGCGGCCTTCTACCTGCTCTACTACCTGCCCATGCAGTTCGTGGGCTGGTTCAGCTGGAAGAAGAACCAGAACGCGGAGAGCGGCGCCGTGGAGGTGAAGCACCTCACCGGAAAGATGGCGCTGGTGCTGTTGGCCGCGGCTGCGGTGCTCATCCCCTTCTTCGCCTGGCTGCTCTCCCGCCCGTTCATCGGCGACGCCCAGCCCTGGCTCGAAGCCACCACGACAGCCATTTCCTTCATAGCTATGTATATGATGGTCAGGGCTATAGCCGAGCAGTGGTATATCTGGATACTGCTCGACGCCTTCCAGGTGGTCAAATGGGTGATGGCGGTGGCCGACGGCCAGGAACACGCCGTGGCCTCGCTCGTGCTATTCGCCTTCGCGCTGGCCAACGCCGTCTACGGCCTCATTCAGTGGAACGGATTAGCTCGGCAAGCTTCGGACCGACAACAGCCGTAAGCTCTTCCAGCGAAGCTTCCTTCATCCGCTTTACGCTCTTGAAATGCTTCAGCAGCTTCTCCTCGGTCTTGGGCCCGACGCCCGGGATCGAGCGCAGGGCGCTGACCGTCTGGCCCTTGGTGCGCAGCTGACGGTGGAAGGTGATGCCGAAGCGGTGCGCCTCGTCGCGGATGTGCATCATCACCCTCAGGGTGCTGGAGTTGCGGTCGAGGAACAGGGGCAGGGGGTCGTCGGGCAGGATGACCTCCTCCATGCGCTTGGCCAGGCCTACGGTCATGATCCGGTCGGCGATGCCCAGTTCCATCAGGGCTTCCCTGGCGAAGCTCAGCTGGCCCCGGCCGCCGTCGATCACTATGAGCTGCGGAAGTTCCTCGCCCTCGGCCATAAGACGGGAGTAGCGCCGGTTCAGCACTTCCTTCATCGAGGCGAAGTCGTTGGCGCCGACCACCGTCTTGATCTTGAAATGGCGGTAGTCCTTCTTGCTGGGCAGGGCGTCGCGGAACACCACGCATGAGGCCACGGGGTTCGTGCCCTGGATGTTGGAGTTGTCGAAGCACTCGATATGGCGGGGCAGGACGCACATTCCCAGGTCTTTCTTCATCTGCTCGAGCACCTTTTCCGACTTTTCGATGCGGCGCGGCAGGGTCTTCTCCTTCAGGAGCCTGTAGGTCTCCATGTCGAGGATGCCGTGGCCCACGGCCTTCTCCCGCTCATGGTGGGCCTCCAGCAGCGCGAGCCTCTCCTTCCACTCCTGGGCTTCCTCGAAGCGGAGAGCGGCGGCGGCCTGCTGCATCTTCTCGCGGCAGGAAGCCATCACGACGCGCGTGCGGCCGCTGAGGATGGCCTTGATCTCGGCGATCTGGGCGTCGTAGTCCTCTGCGCTGAAAAGGCCCTCGCAGGGTCCGGCGCATTTGTCGAGATGGTAGTTGAGGCAGCAGCGCACCTTGCCTCCCTCTATCTGCTCGGGGCTCAGGGCGTGGGCGCAGATGCGGAGCTTGTAGAGGCTGCCCATCAGGTCGAGCAGCCTGCGGGCGTGCTGCACGGAGGCGTAGGGGCCGTAGTAGAGCGAGCCGTCGTTGACGTAGCGGCGGGTGAGCATCACGCGCGGGAAGGCTTCCTTGCGTATGCAGATCCAGGGATAGGTCTTGTCGTCCTTGAGGAGTATGTTGTAGCGGGGCTGCAGCTGCTTGATGAGGTTGTTCTCGAGCAGCAGCGCGTCCTCCTCGGTCTCGACCACTGTGTAGCGTATGTCGGCGATGTGCTCCACCAGCGCGCGGGTCTTCCGGTCGAGCTGATGCTCCGGCCTGAAATACTGAGCGGTACGCTTGCGCAGGTCCTTGGCCTTGCCCACATAGATGATCGTACCGTCGGCGTCGAGCCAGCGGTACACCCCGGGGCTGTGCGGCACCTCGGAAAGCTTATCGCGCAGGTCGGTCACTACAGAAGATGGGCGTTAGCTGTTTAAAACGCCTCCAGCAGCCTATATCAGCGGCTCGGCGGTCATCGCGGCGGGCTGAGGGATGCCCATCAGCTTGAGGATGGTCGGAGCCACGTTGCAGAGGGCGCCGTCCTTGACCGTCTTCACGCTATCGCCAGCGCCAATCACTATGAACTGGACGATATTGAGCGAATGGGCGGTGTTGGGCGTGCCGTCGGCGTTGACTTCGAAGTCGGCGTTGCCGTGGTCGGCGGTCAGCAGCACCACGTAATCCTTCGCCAGGGCCTCCTCGACCACGCGGCCGACGAGACGGTCGACGCACTCCACGGCCTTGGTCACTGAGTTGTAGACCCCGGTGTGTCCCACCATGTCGCCGTTGGCGAAATTAAGGATGATGAGGTCTTCCTTGCCCGTGCGGATGACATCGATGAGTTTCTCGGCCACTTCCGGCGCGCTCATCTGCGGCAGCATGTCGTAGGTCGGGACCTTCGGGGAATTGACCAGGATGCGGTCCTCACCCTCGAACTGGGTCTCGCGGCCGCCGTTGAAGAAGAAGGTCACATGGGCGTATTTCTCGGTCTCGGCAATGCGGAGCTGGCGCTTGCCGGCCTTGGAGACGGTCTCGCCGAGGGTGTCCTGCACGAGTTCCTTGTCGAAGAGGATGTGGACTCCGGTGAACGAGGCGTCGTAGGGCGTCAGGCAGCAGTAGTACAGGGGTATGGTCTTCATGCCTTCCTCGGGCATGTCCTTCTGCGTGAGAACGGTGGTCAGCTCGCGGGCTCGGTCGTTGCGGAAGTTGTAGAAGATGACGGCGTCGTTCTCCTCGATCTTTGCCAGCGGGGCGCCGGAGGCGTCGGTCACTACGATGGGCTTGATGAATTCGTCGGTCACGCCGGCGTCGTAGGAGGCCTGGATGCCTTCCGTCGCCGAGGTGAAAGGAGTGCCCTTGCCATCGACCAGCAGGTCGTAGGCTTCCTTGATGCGGCCCCAGCGCTTGTCGCGGTCCATGCCGTAGAAACGGCCGCAGACCGTGGCGACCTTGCCGGTAGTCTCGGCCATCTTCTGCTCCAGTTCGGCCACGAAGCCCTTGCCGCTGCGGGGGTCGGTGTCGCGTCCGTCCATCAGGGCGTGCACGTAGACTTTCTCAAGGCCGTACTCCTTGGCCACGCGCAGGAATTCGTAGACATGGTCGAGCGAGGAGTGGACTCCGCCATGGGAGGTAAGGCCAATGAGGTGGAGCTTCTTCCCGGAAGTCCTGACATAATCGTACACAGCCTTTATCTCCTTGTTTTCCAAAAGCTTTCTTTCGCGGCAGGCGATATTGATCTTCACCAGGTCCTGGTAGACCACCCGGCCGGCGCCGAGGTTCATGTGGCCCACTTCGGAATTGCCCATCTGGCCGTCTGGGAGGCCGACGTATTCGCCGCAGGCCTGCAGGTGGCTGAAGGGGTATTTCGCGCGCAGGGCGTCGATGTTCGGAGTGCCTTGGGTCCAGATAGCGTTGGAATAGTCGTGACGGCCTTCGCCCCAGCCGTCAAGGATCATGAGGAGGACTTTCTTATTCATATTTTTTAGTACATTTGTAATCTCTGAATAACCGGCAAAATTAGTGAATTAAATGGCATTATCGAAACGAAGGCAGGGGAAAAACAAAAAAAATGAGAAACCCGTGCGGGAAGGTGCGCTGAAGCGGGCCAAGAGGCTTGCGCGGGGGGAGGCTGAGCCGGTGAGGACCAGCTTCAGGGAGCGTCGCAGCAAGTCGGTGGAGGAGTTCGAGGGGATGGTGTCGCTCTCGCGCGACGGTTTCGGCTTCGTGAAGGTGGAGGGCCTTCCGGAAGACGTGTTCATCCCCATGCGCAAGCTGCATTTCGCACTCAACGGCGACTTCGTGAAAATAGCCGTACCCAAGCGCCGCATCGCCTCGGGAGCGAAGGGCCGCAGCCTCGAGGGAGAGGTGGTGAAGATCATCCGCCGCAGCGCCAAGCCCCATATCGGAGTGCTGATGGTGCGCGGACGGCAGGTATGGGCCATAGTCGAGAGCAAGAACATGCCCTACGACATACGCATCGACATCGACGGGCCGGAGGACCTTCCGGAGATCGGCGGCAAGCAGGCGGAACACGGGATGAAGGTCGCCGTGCTGGTGACCGACTGGCCGAGGCGCTCCATGGAGCCTCTGGGCCGCATAGTCGACGTGCTCGGCGTCCCTGGAGAAAACGACACCGAGATGCACGCCATCCTGGCCGAATTCCAGCTGCCCTAC
This sequence comes from uncultured Bacteroidales bacterium, assembly GCA_905235995.1. Taxonomy (GTDB): domain Bacteria; phylum Bacteroidota; class Bacteroidia; order Bacteroidales; family UBA932; genus Cacconaster. Next base: position 33,154 of record CAJONI010000039.1, on the reverse strand, counting down.
CGCTTCGAACCTGCGGTCGAGGCGGCGGCCGGGGAGATACGCGAGGAAATCACCGAAGCTGACCTCAGGGGCCGGCGCGATTTCCGCAATGTAACCACCTTTACCATAGACCCTTCCGATGCCAAGGATTTCGACGACGCTCTCTCGTACCGCAAGCTTGAGAACGGGAACGTCGAGGTGGGTGTCCATATAGCCGACGTGACCCACTACGTCCAGCCGGGCGGCGTGCTCGACGAAGAGGCCTTCGCCCGCGGCACTTCGGTCTATCTGGTAGACCGCACGATCCCCATGCTGCCCGAGAAGCTCTCCAACCGCCTCTGCTCGCTACGCCCGCACGAAGACAAGCTCTGCTTCAGCACCGTGGTGGAGCTCGACGCCAAGGCCAAGGTCGTCTCGCAGTGGTTCGGGCGCACGGTGATCAACTCCGACCAGCGCTTTGACTACGAGCAGGCGCAGGAAATCATCGAGACGGGCAAGGGCCCGCTCGCAGAAGAGATAGGGGCCCTGCACGCCCTTGCCACCATCCTGCGCAGGCAACGCTTCGACCACGGCGCCATCTCCTTCGAGCGGCCAGAGATGAAGGTGCTGGTCGACGGGACGGGCAAACCTCTCGACGTGGTGCAGAAGGTCAGCCGCGAGAGCAACTGGCTCATCGAAGAGTTCATGCTGCTGGCCAACCGCTGTGTGGCGGAACACGTGGCGCGGCACTGCAAGGCCAAGGACCCGACCTTCGTGTACCGCGTCCATGAGAATCCCGACCCCGAGAAACTCGAGTCCCTGCGCAAGTTTGCCGGCAATTTCGGCCACAAGATGGGCGACACGGCCGACCCCAAGAAAGCCGCAAAGAGCCTCAACGCGCTGATGAAGAGCACCAAGGGCCTTCCGGAAGAGAACGCGCTGCAGATGCTGGCGCTGCGCAGCATGGCCCGCGCGCGCTACGATACCGACAACGTGGGCCACTACGGACTGGCCTTCAGATACTACACGCATTTCACCTCGCCCATACGCCGATACCCCGACATGATGGTACACCGCCTGCTGGCGCACTACCTTGCCGGCGGCAGTTCGCAGGACAGGCTCCGCTACCAGACCGCCTGCGAGCATTGCTCCGCACGGGAGCAGGTGGCCACCGACGCCGAGCGCGCCTCCATCAAGTACAAGATGGTGGAATTCATGCAGGACAAGATCGGGAAGGTGTTCGACGGGCATGTGAGCGGCCTCACCGAGTGGGGCATCTACGTGGAGATCGAGCCCACGAAGGTAGAGGGAATGGTGTCGCTGCGCGAGATCCGCGGCGACTGGTACCAGTTTGACGAAGAGAAATATGAAACCCGTGGCAGGGCCTCCGGCCGCGTGATACGTCTCGGCGACCCCGTGAAGATCCGCGTCATCCGCGCCAGCCTCGAACAAAAGATACTTGACTATGAACTCATTGAAGAATAAAACCTTATTGTTTATAGACCTCCTGCTCACTCCGCTGTTTGCGAGTGCCCAGCCGATGCCGGGAGTATTGTCGGCTGGAAAATGGTCGCATGAGGCCGTCACCGAGAATATCACCCTTCATCAGGGAGCCTTTCAGGGCAACCTGTTCGACGCCAACCAGTATCTCTGCGTGCTGGAGATCGCACCGGGCGTGCGCTTCGACATAGTGCCTTCCGCCGAAGGCGCCCTCGAGACCACTTCCTCCCTCGCCGAACGCTACGGAGCCACGGCCGCGGTCAACGGTTCCTTCTTCAACATGAAGGCCCCCTACGGATCGGTGTGCTACCTCCGGGTCGACGGCGAGGAACTCGCGCCCAACCAGGGTGGCGGCGACCATCGCCCCGGCGAGCACTGGCAGGGAGCCGTGGCCACGTTCCGCGGAGACCTATACGTCCTGATGAGCGACGGCAGGCCCCTCTGGGAAAAGGACATCCAGGCGGAAGACGTGCTCACCGCAGGCCCTTCGCTAATGGCCGCCGGCAAGGTGCTGGAGACCAGGAAAGTAAGGTTCAACACCAACCGCCATCCCCGCACCGCAGTCGGACGCCGTCCCGACGGCACCGTGGTCCTCGTGGTGGCCGACGGTCGCAATTCTTCTGCGGCAGGGCTGTCGATTCCCGAGCTGCAGCAGGTAATGCAGGCCCTTGGCTGCACCGAAGCCCTCAATCTCGACGGCGGCGGCTCCTCCGCGATGGTGGTCAGAGGCAAGGTGGTCAACCACCCCTCCGACAACGGCAAGTTCGACGCCGAAGGCGAGCGCCCCGTCGCCAACGCGATAATAGTGAAATAAAAGTTTGGATTTGGTACTAAAATTAGTACCTTTGTGGAAAGAGTTTGATATAGCCATGGATTTTTTGGAATACAAAGGATACAAAGGATCCGTAGAGTATAGCCTGAAGGATGATTGCCTTCATGGCAAGGTTCAAGGCCTTCATAAATCTTTGATATTGTATGAAGGGCAGTCTCTGGAAGAACTCCAGAAGGATTTTCGGGAAGGGATTGACAGCTATCTCGAAGCCTGTGCCAATGACGGAGTGGAGCCTGAAAGGGCATACAGCGGAAAGCTGAATCTGCGCATGAGTTCAGAAGTTCATGCCCAAGTAGCCGCTATGGCCGCTGCAAACGGCTATACCATAAATGATTATATCAATACGGCAATAATCAGGTTGCTTCAGGAAGATCAAGCCCCCTACGGCAAGGAATGATCACATCACCACCTTCTTCACGAGGTGGTGGCGGAGATGATGCCTGTCGAGGAAGGCAACCAGTTCGAAGCCGGGAGTGACAGAGTATTTCTTTGAGAAATGGCCGAGCTGCTGCGACTCGCCTTCGTGGTCGAAGGTCAGGTCGATGTGCAGCCGCGCCTTGCCCTTGTGGTGCTTGATCTCCTTGAGCAGGGCGCCGCGCAGTTCGGGAGAGGAACCCTGCAAAGGATATTCCACATGGAATTCCTTGATGAACTCGTCGCGGGTGTTGGAGAGCAGCATCATGTTCTGGATGCGCAGTTCATAGACGGTCGAGCCGACGCCGTCTTCCTCCTTGCGGAAGCGGGGCCTGGTGACGCACTTGATCAGCAGAGCCGTATGGACCTGCGTGTATTTCATGAAGGTCTCGTATTCCTTGGTAAAGAGCGAGAAAGAGTGGCTGCCAGAATAATCCTCCAGGGTGAAACGGCACCAGGGCTTGTTGTCCTTGCGCGTATGCCGCACCTCCGACTCAGACACCAGACCCGCCACATAGAACTCCTTGTTCTGCACCGCAGGGTCGGTGGCGAGAGTCCGCTCGATCTCGTCGAGACGGGCTATGTCGACCGTTGAAAATTCCTCGATCTCGAAGCGGTAGCGGTCGAGCGGATGGGCGGAGATGTACATGCCCACGCATTCCTTCTCCCGTTTGAGCATCTCCATCTCGTTGTACTCGGCCATCGGCGGCACAAGCGGTCGCACGGGTCGCAACTCCTCCACCTCGCCGAAGAGGCTCGGGGTGGCGGCCATCGAATCTCTCTGGAACTTGGCGGCATAGCCCAGCAGCTGGTCGATGAAGGTCTCGTCCTTGCCGGTCTCGAAGAAATACTGCGGACGCGAGAGTTCGCGGAAACCGTCGAAGGCGCCGGCGGCTATGAGGCACTCCAGGACCTTGCGGTTGATCACTCCGAGGGGCATCCTCTCCACGAAGTCGTAGACGCCGTTGAAGGCCCCGCCTTTCTCCCTTTCGGCTATCAGGGCATCGATGACGTTGGCCCCGACGCCCTTGATGCCGCCCATGCCGAAGCGGATGTTGCCCGCCTTGTTGACAGTGAATTCGGTGGCGCTCTCGTTTACGTCGGGCCCCAGGACCTGGATCTGCCAGCGGCGGCAGTCGTCCATGATCTTGGAGATCTCGTCCATGTTGTTGAGGTTGCAGCTCATGTTGGCCGCGAAGAACTCGGCCGGGTAGTGGGCCTTGAGCCAGGCGGTCTGGTAGCTCACCCAGGCATAGCAGGTGGCGTGGCTCTTGTTGAACGCGTATTCCGCGAAGGCGCGCCAGTCCTGCCATATCTTGTCGAGCATCTCCTTGCTTATGCCGTTTTTGGTTCCGCCCTCGATGAATTTTCCCTGCAGCTCCTCCAGGTCCTTAATCTTCTTCTTGCCCATGGCCTTGCGGAGCTTGTCGGCCTCGCCGCGGGTAAAGCCAGCCAGCTTGCGCGAGAGCAGCATCACCTGCTCCTGGTAGACCGTGATGCCGTAGGTGTCCTTGAGGTACTCCTCCATCTCGGGCAGGTCGTAGGTGATGGGCTCCAGGCCCAGTTTCCTGTCGACGAAGTCGGGGATGTAGTCCATCGGGCCGGGACGGTAGAGCGCGTTCATTGCGATCAGGTCCTCGAAGCGCTCGGGGTGCAGTTTCTGCAGCCACTCGCGCATGCCGGGCGACTCGAACTGGAAGATCGAGGTGGTATCGCCGCGGCCGTAGAGCGCGTAGGTTTCGGGGTCATCGATGGGGATGGCCTCGATGTCGATGTCCTCGCCCCGGCCTTCCTTTATCAGGTCGAGGGTCTTGTGGATGATCGACAGGGTGTTGAGGCCCAGGAAGTCCATCTTCAGCAGGCCGCATTCCTCGATGTAGTGGCCGTCGTACTGCGAGGTCCAGACGTCCTTGCCGGTGTCCTTGTCCTTGGACAGGCAGATGGGAATGTAGTCGGAGAGGTTGCCCGGGCCGATGATCGTGGCGCAGGCGTGCATGCCAACCTGCCGCACGCTGCCCTCAAGCTGCTGCGCGAAGGAAAGCACCTCCTTGTTGAGGTCGTTGCCCTCCCTGGCCAGCTCGTCGCGGAATTCAGGCACGAGCCTGAAGCAGTTGGCAAGGGTGATCTTGACGTTCTTCTCCTCCATCTGGCCGCTGTCGTTCTTCACGCGCTCGAAAAGGCGCGCAGGCACCATCTTCGAGAGGCGGTTGCTCTCGTCGATGGACACGTGGCTGATGCGCGCCACGTCCTTTATGGCTCCTTTCGCGAGCATGGTGCCGAAGGTGATGACCCTCGACACATGGTCGACGCCGTAAGTGTCTTCGACGTAGCGGTGGGCAGCCTCGAGGTTCTCGAAGTCGACGTCGATATCGGGCATCGAGATGCGGTCGGGGTTGAGGAAACGCTCGAACAGGAGCTGGTATTTGAGGGGATCCAGGTTCGTGATCCAGAGGCAGTAGGCGACCACGCTGCCTGCGGCCGAGCCGCGGCCGGGGCCGACGAGCCAGCCCATGTCGCGCGAGGCGCGGATGTAGTCCTGCACTATAAGGAAGTAGTCGGGGAAGCCCATCGAGGAGATGGTCTTCAGCTCGAAGGAGATGCGCTCCGCCTGTTCTTCAGTGAGTTCCGGGCCGTAGCGCTTGTGTGCGCCTTCGTAGGTGAGGTGGCAGAGATAGGCCACGGAGCGGCAGAAGTCGTCGCCGCGGTAGTTGCCCTTGGGGTCGTTCCTTCCCGCGTCGATGAACTCCCTGTAGGTTTCCATGTGGCGGTCGATGTCGGCCAGGAAGGCCGGGTCGATCTTGAACTTGGGCAGGATGTAGTCGTGGTCGATGGAGTAGTTCTCTATCTTGCCAGCCACTTCGAGGGTGTTGGCCAGGGCCTCGGGATGCTCGGGGAAGAGCAGCGCCATCTCCTCCTCGCTCTTGAGGAACTCCTGCTGGGTGTAGCGCAGGCGCTTGGGGTCGTCGATGTCGGAGTTTGTGGTCAGGCAGATGAGCCTGTCGTGCGCCGGACCGTCCTCGCGGCGGATGAAGTGGACGTCGTTGGTGGCCACCACCTTGACCCCTTCCTCGCGCGCGAGGTCGAAGATCACGGGGTTGACCTGCATCTGGGCGCGGTACACGTCGTCGTCGAGGCCGGGGACCTCGGTCTTGTGGCACATCACCTCGAGATAGTAGTCGTCGCCGAAGACGCGCTTGTGCCAGCGGATCGCTTCCCGGGCCGCCTCGACGTCACCGTCCATGATGTCGCGGGGAATCTCGCCGGCCAGGCAGGCGGAGCAGCACACGAGGTTTTCGTGGTAGCGCTCCACGATCTCGTGCGACACCCTGGGCTTGTAGTACATGCCGTGGATGTGCCCCTCCGTACAGATTTTCATCAGGTTGCGGTAGCCTTCGTAGTTCTTGGCCAGCAGGGTGAGATGGTAATATTTCCGGTGGTCGTTGTCCTTGATCGTATGGTCGTAGTGCCGGGTCACGTAGATTTCGCAGCCTATGATGGGCTTGACTATGGGCTGCTTGTCCTCGTCGAGGTTGCTCTTGTCCTTGGCCCATTTGAAGAACTCCTTGACGCCGTACATGTTGCCGTGGTCGGTGATGGCCAGGGCGGGCATCCCGAGCTCGCGTGCCCGCGCGAACAGTTTCTCTATGTCGGAAAGTCCGTCGAGGATGGAGTATTGAGTGTGTACGTGCAGATGTACGAAAGACATGGGTCAGGCCGGGTTTGAAACGAAAGGCAAGGTACGGAAAAAACCCGGAAAGAGCAAATACAAAAGGGCGGCCGATCTCCCGACGGGCCACCCTTTTGAATATACTAAAACCTAAACCACTTATTAGATGCAGGAAGTGGCCTGAACGTTGAGTCCTGGAAGAAAAAAATTTAAGATTTTCTCAGGCGCGCCTCCACTTTCCGCAGCATCTCTTCCCTGAGGGCCGGGTCTTCGATTGTTTCCATCACTTCGGAAGCGAAGGCCAGCTGCTGCAAAAGCTTTGCGTCATCTTCCCGTATCCCCCTGGAACGCAGGTAGAAAAGCTCGTCGGGGTTGAGTCGGCCGACCGTCGCGCCGTGGCTGCATTTCACGTCGTCGGCATAGATTTCGAGCTGGGGCCGGGAATCTGCGCGGGCCTGCTCGCTCAGCAGCAGGTTGTGGCTGGCCTGGTAGGCCTCGGTCTTCTGGGCGTCGGGAGCGACGCGGATCAGCCCGTCGAAGCAGTAGGTCGCTCTGCCGTCGACCAGGCTCTTGAAGAGCTGTGTGCTGTGGCATTCGGGCACGGAGTGGACCAGCTCCACGGAGCATGACATCTTCTCTTCGTCCTTCGGCAGGGCCAGGCCCGCGAGGCGGCAGGAGGCGCCCCGGCCCGCAAGCTCCACACTGATGCTGTTGCGGCAGCATCCCGCGAGCGAAAGCAGCACCAGCCGCAGCGAAGCTCCCTCTTCGAGACGGATGTCGAAGGAAGCCTCTTCGCCGCGCTCCTGCACAATCAGGAGGGCTTTGCTTTCACCGGGGCCCAGGGTAAGGGATTTGGCGTCAGTTTTCATGGATCAGCCAGTCGTAGCCTTTGCGTTCGATCTCCAGGGCCAGTTCCTTGCCGGCGGTGTGGATTATGCGCCCCTGGTAGAGCACGTGGATCACGTCGGGCACTATGTAGTCGAGCAGCCTCTGGTAGTGGGTTATGACGAGGAAAGCGTTGTCGGGGGTGCGGAGGGTGTTGACGCCCGTGGCCACGATGCGCAGCGCGTCGACATCGAGGCCGGAGTCGGTCTCGTCGAGGATTGCCAGGCGCGGTTCGAGCATCGCCATCTGGAATATCTCGTTGCGCTTCTTCTCGCCGCCCGAGAAGCCCACGTTGACTCCGCGGCCCGAGAAGCTCGGATCCATCTCCACTGCGGCCATCTTTTCCTTCATCAGCTTCAGGAAGGCTCCGGCGCCCAGGGGTTCGAGGCCCCGCTGCTTACGGTGCTCATTGACAGCAGCTTTCATGAAGTTGGCGTTGCTCACCCCAGGAATCTCCACCGGATACTGGAAGCCCAGGAAGATGCCGGCCCAGGAGCGTTCCTCGGGCGAGAGGGCCAGCAGGTCGCGGCCGTCGTAGGTGGCGCTGCCCTCGGTGACGGTGAAGGTCTCGCGGCCCGAAAGCACTGCGGCCAGGGTGCTTTTGCCCGCGCCGTTGGGCCCCATGATGGCATGGACTTCGCCCGGGCGGACGCTCAGGTCGACGCCGCGGAGAATCTCCTTTTCTCCCACCGAGGCGTGAAGGTTTTCTATCTTGAGAAGGGTGTTCATCAGGCTTTCCTCCTGTACATTTTCTCCCAGTTGACCAGGGAGACGATACCGTTTATGAGATACAGCGCGCTGACTATCGGCATGAAGATGTTGCCCACCGAGAGATGCAGCGCCAGCTGCGCGATGTTGACTATTATCCAGGCCACCCAGCAGTCCCATTTCTTCTGGGCGCTGAGGAACTGTGCCACCAGGATCAGGACCGTGACGCAGGAATCGAGATAGGGGTGCGGGTCTGCGGGGAAGAGACGGCCCAGCAGCCAGCCCCAGACGCCCGCGACCACGAGCACTATGACCACGGTCAGGATGCGCTCCGGCCAGCTGAGCATCGATACCTTCAGCTCGCCCGACTTCTCGGCGCTCTCCTCGCCGGGCTTTGGATGGGTCCAGCGATAGTGGCCGAGCACGTTGATGCCCAGCGAGATGGGCTGCAGCAGCAGCGAGGCCACGAGGTTCTTCTGCCAGAAGAGGAAGAAGAGGGCGATGGTGTAGAGGTAGCCCACCCAGAAATTGTATTTGCTGCCCCGGCCCGCGAGAAACACGCAGGTCAGGCCCAGCACCGAGCTCACGAGGTCAAGCCAGCTGAAAGTCATCCTACACTCCCCTCCAGGGAGACCTGCAGCAGTTTCTGGGCTTCGACAGCGAACTCCATGGGGAGCCTGCCCAGCACTTCTTTAGCGTATCCGTTGACTATCAGGCCAATGGCATCTTCTTCCGAGATGCCTCTCTGGCGGCAGTAGAAGAGCTGGTCTTCGCTGATCTTCGAGGTGGTGGCCTCATGCTCCACGGTGGCGCTGCGGTTCTGCGATTCAATCACGGGGAAGGTGTGCGCGCCGCACTTGTCGCCCAGCAGCAGCGAGTCGCACTGCGAGTGGTTGCGGGCGCCTTCCGCGCCGGGAAGTATCTTCACCATGCCTCGGTAGCTGTTCTGGCTGCGGCCTGCGGAGATGCCCTTGCTCACGATGCGGCTGGTGGTGCCGCGGCCCAGGTGTATCATCTTGGTGCCCGTGTCGGCCTGCTGGAAGTGGTTGGTCACGGCCACGCTGTAGAATTCGGAGAGGGAATGGTCGCCCCGAAGGATGGTGCTGGGGTACTTCCAGGTGATGGCGCTGCCGGTCTCGACCTGCGTCCAGAAGAGACGGCTGCCGCTGCCCTTGCACAGGCCCCTCTTGGTCACGAAATTATAGATGCCGCCCTTGCCTTCCGCGTCGCCGGGATACCAGTTCTGGACCGTGGAGTATTTCACTTGGGCGTCCTTCTCCACGACGATCTCGACCACCGCGGCGTGGAGCTGGGCCTCGTCGCGCCTGGGGGCGGTGCAGCCCTCGAGATAGCTCACGAAGGCCCCTTCGTCTGCCACGATGAGCGTCCGCTCGAACTGGCCGGTGCCGCGGGCGTTGATGCGGAAGTAGCTGGAGAGCTCCATGGGGCATCGGACGCCCTTGGGGATGTAGCAGAACGAGCCGTCGCTGAACACTGCGCTGTTCAAGGCGCTGTAGAAGTTGTCGGCGGGCGGGACCACGGTCGCGAGGTACTTGCGCACCAGCTCGGGATAATTCTTCACCGCTTCGGAGAACGAGCAGAAGATTATGCCTTTCTCGGCGAGGGTTTCGCTGAAGGTGGTCTTCACGGACACGCTGTCGAACACCGCGTCGACTGCCGTCCCTTCGCCCGAGGCCAGGCCCGCGAGAACTTCGCGCTCGTTGAGCGGGATGCCGAGTTTGTCGAAGGTCTTCTCGATCTCGGGGTCGATGGTGCGCTTTTGCGATTTATGGGAGGGCTGCTTCGGGGCGGCGTAGTAGATGATGTCCTGGAAGTCGATGGGAGGGATGTCGAGGTGCGCCCAGTCGGGCAGCTTCATGGTCTGCCACTGCCGGAAGGCCTTCAGGCGGAACTCCAGCAGCCAGGCAGGCTCCTCCTTCTTGGCGGAGATGAGGCGGATGATGTCTTCGTTCAGGCCCCTGGGCACGAATTCCTGCTCCACGGCCGTCTCGAAGCCCTGCTCATACTCGCCGCCGGTAACCTCGGCAATTATCTTTTCGCTTTCCTTCATCGTGGGGCAAAGATAATAAAAAAACACACCCCCGGGAATATGTCGGGGGTGTCGTTCTGAACTCGTGTCAGGCCAGGCCTGGCTTCGGGCTTCTTACATCATGCCGCCCATGCCGGGGTTCATCGGGGGCATTGCGGGCTGCTCTTCCTTGATGTCGGCCAGGGCGCATTCGGTGGTCAGGAACATGCCTGCCACGGAAGCGGCGTTCTGGAGGGCGACGCGGACCACCTTGGTCGGGTCGATCACGCCGGCGGAGAGCAGGTTCTCGAAAGTGTCGGTGCGGGCGTTGTAGCCGAAGTCGGCCTTTCCTTCCTTCACCTTCTGGACGATGACGCTTCCTTCCTTGCCAGCGTTCTGGGCGATGATGCGGATGGGCTCCTCGATGGCGCGGGAAACGATGTGGATGCCGGTGGTCTCGTCTTCGTTCTCACCCTTGACCTTGGCCAGGGCTGCCTCGGCGCGGACCAGGGCTACGCCTCCACCAGGGATGATGCCTTCCTCTACGGCCGCGCGGGTCGCGTTGAGGGCGTCTTCGACGCGGTCTTTCTTCTCCTTCATCTCGACTTCCGAAGCGGCGCCCACATAGAGGACGGCCACGCCACCGGCGAGCTTGCCCAGACGCTCCTGGAGCTTCTCACGGTCGTAGTCGCTCGTGGTGGTAGCGATCTGCTTGCGGATCTGGGAGACACGGTCCTTGACGGCTTCCTTGTCGCCGGCACCGCCGACGATGGTGGTGTTCTCCTTGTCGATGACCACTTTTTCTGCATGTCCGAGCATGTCAGGGGTGGCGTTCTCGAGGGTGAAGCCCCTCTCCTCGCTCACCACGACGGCGCCCGTCAGGGTGGCGATGTCCTGCAGCATCTCCTTGCGGCGGTCGCCGAAGCCGGGGGCCTTGACGGCGGCAACCTTCAGGGTGCCACGGAGCTTGTTGACCACGAGGGTGGTGAGGGCTTCGCCGTCCACGTCCTCGGCGATGATCAGCAGCGAGCGGCCTTCCCGGGCGATGGGTTCCAGGATCGGCATCAGGTCTTTCATCGTGGAGATCTTCTTGTCGGTGATCAGGATCTGCGGATCCTCGAGCACGGTCTCCATCTTGTCACCATTGGTCATGAAGTAGGCGGAGATGTAGCCGCGGTCGAACTGCATGCCTTCCACTACCTTGACCTCGGTCTCGGTGCCCTTGGCCTCTTCGACGGTGATCACGCCGTCCTTCTTGACCTTGGCCATGGCGTCGGCGATGAGCTTGCCGATGTAGTTGTCGTTGTTGGCGGAGATGGTGCCAACCTGCTCGATCTTCGAGTAGTCGTCGCCCACTTCCTGGCTCTGCTTCTTGAGGTCGGCCACCACGGCTTCGACAGCCTTGTCGATGCCGCGCTTGAGGTCCATGGGGTTGGCGCCTGCGGCAACGTTCTTCAGGCCCACGTTGATGATGCTCTGGGCGAGCACGGTCGCGGTGGTGGTGCCGTCACCGGCCTGGTCGTTGGTCTTGGACGCGACCTCCTTGACCATCTGGGCGCCCATGTTCTGGAAGCGGTCCTCGAGTTCGATCTCCTTGGCCACGGTCACACCGTCCTTGGTCACCTGGGGAGCACCGAACTTCTTGTCGATAACAACATTGCGTCCCTTGGGGCCGAGCGTTACCTTCACGGCGTTGGCCAGGGCGTCAGCACCCTCCTTCATGAGGTTGCGGGCATCGGTATTGAATTTGATGTCTTTTGCCATAGTATATTTCCTCCTTAGTTAAGTACTGCAACCACGTCGCTCTGACGCATGATCAGATAGTCCTTGCCGTCTACCGTGATCTCGGTGCCGGCATATTTGCCGTACAGCACCGTGTCACCGACCTTGAGCTCCATAGGCTCGTCTTTCTTGCCGCCACCTACGGCGACTACCTTGCCCTGCTGCGGTTTCTCTTTGGCGGAATCCGGGATGAAGAGTCCGCTGGCGGTCTTGGTCTCGGCTTCCTTGGCCTCGATCAGCACCCTGTCTGCTAATGGTTTGATGTTCATGGTAAATATTTTTTGTTGTTTTTTTGATTATTTTTGTACGACCAGAAGGCAAATTGAGTGCCAATGAAGAGATTTATGACAAAATGTCACCCCTTGCTTCTCTGCGTGATACTGCTTCTGCCGTCATGCCGGCCTGAGAAGCAGGGTCCTTCGCTCGCGGAATACGGAGCTCACACCCAGTCGGCGCGCTTCGCCCGTTTCGGGCAATATGTCGAGGAAATCTCATCCCTGCCCCTGGAAGAGGCCCTCGCACGCCAGGAAACCAGGCTCGAGAGCGCATCCTCCGACAGCCTGTCATGGCAGGAAGAGATGGAGGCGCAGGACCGCTTCTTCGCCGACCCCAACAGCCCATGGCGCAGCGAGGAACTGTTCCTCCCGGTGGCGCAGCGCATGGCAGTCTCCGGGTGGTCGACCGAGGAGCAGCGGACGCATGCGAACTGGATGCTTCCGCGCCTGGCGCTCAACCGCCTGGGAACGGTGGCCGCCGACTTCCCCTTCCTCCTGCCGGGAGGGCGCGCCACGATGCTTCATGATGTGATCGACAGCCGTCGACCACGGCAGACCCTGTTGTTCTTCAGCAACCCGGGCTGCCCCAACTGCAAGGAGATCACCGAAGCCCTTTCCGGCGACGAGGCCGCCTGCGAAGCGATCGCAAGCGGAAAACTGCTGGTCGTAAACATCTATCCCGACGAAGACGTGCAGGCCTGGCTCGACTATCTTCCCAACTACCCCTCCTCGTGGGTGTGCGGCCACGACTCCGAAGGCATCCTCCTGAGCGACACCGTCTACTGGATAAGGGCCATCCCCTCGCTGTATCTTCTGGACGAAGAAAAACGGGTCGTCCTGAAGGACGCCCCGCTGGAAAATGTCCTAATATCCCTGGGCGTGGATCGGTAACTCGGCGCCTTCGGGCGTGACGAGCACGGCGCCTACGTCGGGCTGCGCCATGTGGCCTATCACTTCGAAATCCTGGAAATCCTTGCGGATCACGTCGTGCTTTTCAATGGGCAGGGTAAAGACGAACTTGTAGTCGTCGCCGCCGTTCATGGCGGCGGTCACCACGTCCATGCCTATCTCCTCGGCCATGGCGAAGGTCTGCGAAGAGATGGGGATCTTTTCAAGATAGATCTTTGCTCCCAGGCCCGTGTCGCGGACAAGCCTGAGGATGGCTTCGCCCAGCCCCCGGGTCAGGAAATAGCCTCGGGAGGGCAGCACGTCGGCCTCGACGAAGCGCGACACCGTACCGGGTTTGATCTCGGGGCTCAGGTAGCTGGCCAGCACGGCCTTGTAGGGGGCCAGATCGGGTTGCTCGCCGGTGCCGGTGAAGGCAACTTTCTCGCGCTCAAGCACGTGCAGGCCCATATATGCGGCGCCTACATGGCCGCTGAGGCAGATCAGGTCCATGTTCTTCGTGGCGGGCAGCTTCCCGATCACGCTTTTTTTCTGAGTGCCGCAGGCCGAAAGAGCGATGGCCAGGCCATTGACAGAAGGGCCCATGTCGAGCCCGACCTGCTTCACGCCGTGTTCCCGGCAGGCGGCCAGCATGCCCTCCCAGAGGGCGGCCACGTCTTCGAAGCAGAAGCGCTTCGACAGGCCCAGGTTGACCGACAGGGCCGCGGGCTGGCGGAGGGAGGCGTAGATCTCTCCCAGGACGCAGAGTACGGCCTTGTAGCCGAGGTGTTTGATGGGTGTATAGACCAGGTCGAAGTCGCAGCCTTCGAGCAGGAGTTTCTGGGCGGTGCAGCATCCGCCGCTCTGCCTGAGGCCTATGGTCGGTTCGTTGGTGAAGCCGCTCCCCTCGAAGAGCCTGTCAAGTGCGGCCTGTTTGCCTATGTCGGCTATCTCAGTTCTTGCCATCTTTCAGAAATTTTTTCCAAAGATACGATTATTCCGGCACTTTCCGGACGACGTCCCATCCGGAAATCACGTCGCCGTAGAGATAGAACGTGACGATGAAGGTCGTGCCGCTGGCGGTGTCGGTGACTTCATAGTCCCGGGCCGCGTCCCTGGCTCCGAGGCAGCGGTATTCCCCGAGCTTCAGCTGCGGGAGCTGCGGGTCCTGCATTGACTTCATCCGCTTCTCCACCTTCGCCATGATGCCGGGATGGCTGAAGGGGTCGGTATCTGCCCGCCCGGGCTCCTGTACGGCGGGAAGTCCGCCGTGCGCCGCCACGACGGCACGTACACTGTCGGTATAGGCCCTGAAGCGCCCGGCCTGCTCAGGTCGCCTTATGCCATCCATGGTGAATATGGCGATACCCCTGGCTCCGGCCCGGAAGGCCTCGTCCATGCACTCGGTGATGTCGTCGCTGTACATCAGGCCGCAGTAGAGGGTGGTGCCGGGGTTCTTGTCGTGGAAGTTCTCGGCGGTGCAGTCGTAGGCGAAGGAAGGGTCGAAGGTGTAGAAGTTGTGGTAGACCATGGGGAACACTATGTCCAGGTCCCAGGCTCCCCAGTCCTGGCGCACCATACGCGAAGCCATCTTGGGCGTGGGGAAGGGTGAGGCCGCCATCACCTTGCCGTAGGAATGGACGGTGGCGGCCAGCAGGTTGGCCACTTCCGTTATCTGGTCGCAGCGGAACTGGCGCCAGAGCAGGTCGGCCGAGGGGTCATCCTGCTCCCTGGGGTCGTAGCCGTACTTCTCTTTGAATAGCCGTATCATCTCCGGATGGTAGCCGAAATCCCATTCAGGATATTCCTTGTCCTGGACGACTCCGTAGCGGGGCCAGAGGGTGGTCGGCAGCACCACGTCGACAAAGCGGTGGTAGTCGATCGCAATCCCGTCGAGGCCCTCCACCTCGCAGAAGCTGCGCACCTTGTCGTTGACGTACTCCCGCACCTGAGGCAGCGCCGGGCAGAGGAACCTGTAGTAGCCCACGTAGGCCGTGGTGTCGGCCAGGCTGCGGCCCAGGCGATTGACGCTGAACCAGTCGGGATGCTCCGAGAGTATGCGGTTGCGGTCGTGCTCTAGGTTCACCGTCCAGAGCCAGGCGTAGACCGTGATACCGTATTTATGGGCAGTGGGAATCACGCGTCGGTAGTCGTCGGGGGTAGGGGCGTTGAGTATCACGCCGTCGATCCCCAGTTCCTTCATCTTCAGGCATTCAGCCTCAAAATTGCTGCCGGGCCGCAGACCGAGCCAGGTCCAGAACAGCGGATAAGACGTATCGGCCTCCTGTGGCGGTCTGGCGGACACAAGGACGCCTGCTGCCAGGACAAGCATGACCATCCTGAAAAAACGCGGGATTTTCATATCACACAGTCAATGATTAGCGGCTAAACAACCCAAAGATAGTAAAAATCGAGGATTGTCACAGTTGAAAAATTGCGGGATTTGGCGTAACTTCGTACCCGGATTCATTTTCAGGGCTATGCTGCTTTTCCCTCCCGCCAAGGTCAACCTGGGCCTCCATGTGGTCCGCAAACGAGAAGATGGCTACCACGACATCGAGACGCTGTTCTACCCGGTGCCGGAGCTGTGCGACATCCTGGAGATAGTGCGCGCTGACAGCTTCGGCATGCGTGTGTACAATGCCTCGATAGAAGGGGAGAACCTCTGCGGGAAGGCCTGGCGGCTGATGGCCGAACGCTACGGCATCCCGCCCGTGGAGATACTGCTGTACAAGAAGATACCCATGGGCGCCGGGCTCGGCGGCGGCTCTTCCGACGCCGCCTGGACACTCCGCGGCCTCGACATGGTGTTCGAACTGAAGCTCCCGAAAGATGAGCTTGCGTCTCTCGCGGCGGAACTGGGCAGCGACTGCCCCTTCTTCATCTACGACAGCCCCATGATCGCCCGCGGACGCGGGGAGATACTCTCTCCCTTCGAAGTGCCGTCGCTCGCGGGCCACGAGATACGCATCTTCCCCCAGCCCGATTTCGTGTCGACCCGCGAGGCCTATGCCGGCATCTCGCCCCACGAACCTGTGCACCGGCTTGAAGAAGTGCTGAATCTCCCTGTCGGGGAATGGCGTGGACTGCTGGTCAACGACTTCGAAACGACAGTCTTCGCCGGGCACCCCGCCCTGGCCGCCGCCAAGCAGGCCCTCTATGACGACGGCGCGCTCTACGCCGCCATGTCCGGCAGCGGCTCCGCCCTTTACGGCATCTATTGATTATTAGGCCAGCACGGCGTGGAGGACGTCGAGGCTGCGTGCGTCGATGTTGGCGCCCAGGTGCCAGGAAAGGTATTGCAGGAGTTTGCGGGAAAGGCTCAGGCGCCGGGAGGAGGAGAGCGGGATGGCCATGGCCTCCGGGAACGATGCCTTCAGCAGCTGCCTGAGCAGCGCTTCATCCCTTTCGTCGAAGATTCCGGAAGGTTCGATGGGTTCGCCGGGCATGAAGCCCAGTTTCACGGCATAGCACACGAGGAACCAGAGCGGATAGTTGGCCACGCTCCCTTCCGCCCCCTCGAGCGTCTCCACTGCGGCGCAAATCCAGCTGAAAAGCCCCGGGTCGGCCAGTTCCGAGGTTAGGCTGCGATAAAGCACTTCGCTGAGAAACAGCGCTATGGACGATTTCACCCTGTCGCTTCTTACTGAGTGCAGGGCTGCGGCCGGCTCCCATTCGCGCAGGTAGGCCAGCGTACTTTTCGGGCTTTCGGCGCTCACGACGTCGAGCAGGCCCAGCGGGTGGAACACCGCCACGGCATTGCCATGCTTGATCCCCCGCAGGAGGAAGCTTCGGCGGCCCGCCTCCGAATCTACGGTATGGAGCACCAGGCCGTGGTCGGAGAACTTGGTGAGGTGGAGCACCACTATCCTCGATTTCCCTGGAGATGGCATTGCAGTTGCCGCATGGCCTTCCCGCGGTGGGAAAGGGCGTTCTTTTCTTCGATTGATATCTCGGCGAGGGTGACGTCGAGACCTTCTGGAACAAAAATTGAATCGTAGCCGAAACCCTGGACTCCCTCGCTCTCGGCAAGGGCGATATGTCCCTCGCAAGTTCCTTCAAACACAGTGAGTTCGCCGCCTTCGACGAGCGCCACCACGCAGCGGAACCTCGCGCTGCGGGCCTCAAAGGGAAGGCCCTCCAGCTCGCGGAGCACCTTGCGGCGGTTCGCGGCAGGGTCTTTGTCTTCCCCGGCATAGCGGGCCGTGTGGACACCAGGAGCGCCGCCCAGCGCATCGATCTCCAGCCCCGTGTCGTCGGCGAAGCAGTCCTGCTGGAAGAAGTTCCACACGGCGCCGGCCTTTTCCACGGAGTTGCCGCGGAGGGTGTCGTGGGTCTCGGGCAGGTCGCCCGGCAGGCCCTTCGAGGCGGGCGAGACCACGTGGAATGAAGGCCCGAGGATGGCCTGGGCCTCTTCAAGCTTGTGGGGATTGTTGGATGCGAAGAGAATGTCCATGGGAGGAATGTCTTGAAACGACAAAGTTACGCATAAAAACACTATTTTTGCACGTCATATATGATCAAGCAGATGAAAAGAAAGATGCAGATTGTAGCGGCCTTCGGGCTGCTGCTGGCCCTCGCGCCGGCCCCGCTGCGGGCGCAGAGCCAGGATTTCAAGCTGGGGCGCGGCCTCGAGATAGAGTACGCCGTGCTGAAGGAGATAGCCAAGTCGTACGTCGACACCGTCGACTTTGAAAAGATGCTGGTGGCAGGTACGCGTGCCATGCTCGCCACGCTCGACCCCTATACCGTATACATCTCCGAGGAAGAGGGAGAAGATTTCGAGCTCATGACCACCGGCCACTACGGCGGCGTGGGCGCGCTCATCCGCAAGGCCCCCGGTGAAGGGGTGAAGATCATCGAACCCTACGAGGGCTCCCCCGCCGCGAAATACGGCCTGGAACCCGGCGACGTGATCCTGGAGATCGACGGACTCCCCGTGTACGACGAGACCTCGGAGCAGAGTTCCGGCCGCATGAAGGGCCAGCCCGAGACAGAAGTGAATTTCAAGGTGGTCAAGGGCCGCACCAGGGACACTGTCGACCTCACGGTGGTTCGCGAGCGCATCCATGTGTCGGACATCGTCTATGCAGGCATGTACCGCGACAGCATAGGCTACATCCAGCTTTCGGGCTTCACGGCCAGGATGGGAGAGGAGTTCCGCCAGGAGGTGCTGCGGCTCAGGGAAGCCGGAGCGAAGAGGCTGGTGATCGACCTGCGCGACAACGGCGGCGGCGTGATGGACGAAGCCATCAACATCGTGTCGCTCTTCGTGCCCAAGGGTACTCTGGTCGTCTCGTCGAAGGGCCGCGTGGCTGAGATGAACCGCGAATACCGCACCACCGAGGCCCCGATCGACACCGTGATGCCGCTGCTGCTGATGGTCAACGGCAATTCCGCGTCCGCTTCCGAGATTACGGCAGGCGCCCTCCAGGACCTGGGCCGCGCCACTCTCGCCGGCACCCGCACCTTCGGCAAAGGCCTGATCCAGTCCATCCGCGCAGTGCCTTACAACAGCCAGATGAAGCTCACTACGGGCAAGTACTACACCCCCAGCGGACGTTGCGTGCAGGCCATCGACTACAGCAACCGCCACAAAGACGGCTCGCTCGACCGCGACTCCAACGGCGGCATAGCCCCCGACATAGAGGTGCCGGGCCATACCTTCAGCCGTCCAACGGTTTCGCTCATCTACTACGACATCATAGGTTCCTACGGCATAGAGTATTTCCTGAAGCACGACAGGATCGACCGCGACTTCCATCTCACCGACGCGGAATACGAGGACTTCGTGGCCTACGCGGCAGCGCAGGACTTCGACGCCCGAACAGCAGCGCAGACGGCGTTCGACCAGCTCGTGAAGGCCGCCGAATCGGAGGGCCTCACCGACAACTACAAGGATGAGCTGGAGGCGCTGCGCCAGAAGGTCAACATGGACAAGGAGACTGTCCTCAGGGCCAAGAAAGACGAAATCCTGCCCCTGGTGGAGCAGGAAATCGTGACTTGCTTCTATTTCAACCGGGCCAGCGTCCCGGTGGCCCTGCGCTACGACGAACAGTTGCGCGAGGCCGTCGACAAGTGGACTAAATAGTTTCGAAAACGTCCTTGATGATCGCGATCGCCTCGCGGAGCTGCTCTTCAGAGATGACAAGCGGCGGGGCGAAACGGATGATGTGGCGGTGCGTAGGCTTGGCAAGCAGGCCGCGTTCCGCCATTTTCAGGCAGATGTCCCAGGCCTCGATACCGTTCTGGGGCTCGGTGATTACGGCGTTGAGCAGGCCCTTGCCACGTACGGACTTGAAAAAAGGCGACCTGATCCTGCCTATCTCCTCGCGGAAGATTTTTCCGAGGCGCTCGGCCTTTTCCGTAAGTTTCTCGTCGCGGATCACTTCCAGCGCCGCGACGGCCACCTTGGCCGCGAGGGGGAAGCCGCCGAATGTCGAACCGTGCTCACCCGGACCGATGGTGAGCATGATCTCGTCGTCGGCAAGCACTGCCGAGACGGGCAGCACGCCGCCCGAGAGGGCCTTGCCTATGGTAATCATGTCGGGACGCACGCCCTCGTGGTCGCAGGCGAACAGACGACCTGTGCGGCCTATGCCGGTCTGAACCTCGTCGGCCACGAAGAGCACGTTGTGCGCGTGGCAGAGATCGTAGCATTCCTTGATGTAGCCGTCGTGGGGCACATAGACCCCGGCTTCGCCCTGGATGGGCTCGACCACCATTGCGCAGACCTTGTCGCCCTTCTCTTCCAGCACCTTGCGCAGGGCTTCGGTGTCGTCGTAGGGAATCCTTACGAATCCCGGAGTGAAAGGACCGTACTGTCCGTAGCTCTCAGGGTCGTTCGACAGGGTGACGATGGTGATGGTGCGGCCGTGGAAGTTGCCTTCGCAGACGATGATCAGCGCCTCGTTCTCCGGGATGCCCTTCACTCTGTAGCCCCAGCGGCGGGCCAGCTTCAGCGCGGTCTCGACGGCTTCGGCGCCGGAGTTCATCGGAAGGAGCTTGTCGTAGCCGAAGAACTTCGTGGCGAATTCCTCATAGGGGCCGAGGCAGTCGTTGTAGAATGCGCGCGAGGTGAGGCAGAGTTCCTGCGCCTGGTCGGTGAGGGCCTTCACGATCTTCGGGTGGCAGTGTCCCTGGTTCACGGCCGAGTAGGCCGAGAGGAAGTCGAAGTAGCGCTTGCCGTCGACATCCCATACGAACGGACCTTTGCCTCGCGAGAGGACAACCGGCAGCGGATGGTAGTTGTGGGCGCCGTAGCGGTCTTCCTGGTCGATGTATTTCTGGGCGTTGGGGGTGATGGTCATGGGGTATGGGGTTTTAAATTGTTATCTTTTCTGCAAATATGCTAATTATTCTTCAACAATCCGAATCTTTTTCGACGCAACTGTCAGATATACCGACCTTATGAGAAGGTGGACGAAATAGGCTATGTAGAGAGCCTGGGGACCGAAGTGCCCTTCGAACAGGAAAAACGACGCGACGAATCCTCCGGCCGACCATACCATGCATACCATCAGTTCCCTGACGGCCGTAGCCCCTGTGAAGATGCCGTCCCAGATGAAGGCTACGCAGCTTATGAGCGGCATGAGCAGCAGCCAGAACAGGTAGGGTTCGCTTGCCGCGAGCACCTGCGGATCGTTGGTTATCAGCCCTATGATGGCGCGGGGGAAGACCCCGTAGGCTATGGTCGAGAGCACGCCTATCACCGCGCCCCAGGCAAAGACGCAGTGTATCGTCTCTTTCAGCCCGTCGGGATTCCGCTCGCCGATGAAGCGGCCCGTGAGCGCCTCTCCGGCATAGGCGAAGCCGTCCACGAAGTAGGAGAAGAAGAGCAGCAGATGCATCATCACCGAGCTCACGGCCAGTTCCACATCGCCGAAGCGGGCCGCGAAGATCGTGAAGCCCTCATACACGACCAGCATCAGCATCGAGCGTATGAAAAGCTTGCTGTTGATTGAGAAAAACTTCTTGAAATGGCGCCAGCGCACGCTCTGCAGCACCCTCGCCTGGCCCAGGAGATCGCGGTAGCGGTGCCGCATGAGCCCCAGCGCAAGGACGGCGCCCGACCACTGGGCGATAAGCACGCCGACGGCGATACCGTTGACTCCCAGCGGAGTATGAAATGCCAGCAGCCATCCGGCCAGCATGTTGACTATATTGACCCACAGATCCACTATCATGGGATAGACAGTGTTCTGCATGCCTATGAACCAGCCCTTGAACACGAAGAGAGAAAGCGTGGCGGGAGCGGCCCAGATGCGGATGAAGTAGTACTGCCGGGCCACTGCCTCAACCTGGGGAGAGGCGTCGACCAGCAGCAGCATGGCCTCGGCGAAGAGCCACTGGATGAGGAGGATCAGTACCGACGCCGCCAGCGCCGTGGCCAGGCCCTGGGAGAAGGTCTCGATGGAGGCCTTCATGTCGTTGCGGCCGTAGGCCTGGGCGGTGATGCCGCCTGTGCCCACGCGCAGGAAGCCGAAGTTCCAGTAGAGCAGGTCGAAGAGCATCGTGCCTATGGCGATGCCGCCTATCAGCACGGCGTCGCCCAGATGCCCGGCGATGGCGGTGTTGACGATGCCTACCAGTGGCACCGTGATGTTCGCAAGTATGCTCGGGACGGCGAGCCGCACCACTTCGCGGCTTATGGGAGACCTGAGATCCATCTAGCGGTATTTGTGCTCTTCCTCGAGCATTCCCAGATACGAGGAGTATCGCTCCGGGGAGATATCGCCCGCATCGAGTGCCGCCTTGACCGCGCAGCCCGGCTCGTGCGTGTGCGTGCAGGGCTTGAAGCGGCAGTCGTCCATCACCCGCAGCATCTCCGGGAAATAGGTGCTCAGTTCCTCTGGCGCGATGTCCACCAGGCCGAAACCGCGTATGCCCGGCGTGTCGATCACGAAGCCGCCGCCCGCGAGGGGATGCATCTCGTAGAAGGTGGTGGTGTGCTTACCCTGGAGATGGCTCAGGGAAATCTCTCCGATCTTCGGGTCGAGGGTCGGGTCGAGGGCCTTCAGGAGCGAAGACTTGCCCACGCCCGAGGCGCCCGAGAAGAGCGTCAGACCTTCCCGGCAGAGTTCGCGCACCTGCCGGATCCCCATGCCCGTCCGGACTGAGATTTCCAGCACTTCATAGCCTGCGTCGCGGTAAAGCGCCTTGAAACCGGCCAGGGCCTCCTGAAGTTGAGGCTCGGTGTAGAGGTCGCACTTGTTTATCAGGATCACGGGGTGGATGCCATAGGCCTCGCAGCTTACGAGGAAGCGGTCTGCGAAGGCCAGCTTGGTCTCGGGCAGGATGAGCGTCACCATCAGGAACACCCTGTCGAGGTTGGCGGCGATGATGTGGCTCTCGCGGGAGAGATTGGTGGAGCGGCGGATGAGATAGTTGCGGCGCGGCAGGACCTTGGTGATGGTGCCGTCCTCATAGGCCACGCGGTCGCCCACTGCCACGGGATTGGTGGTCTTCGCACCCGTCAGGCGGAGCTTCCCGCGTATGACCGCGGGGAAGGGGTCCCATGCCGGCAGAGGGGAGAGCAGATAATGGCTCCCCGTGTGCTTGACGACCGTCGCGATTCCGTTTTCCATAGATGCAAAGATAATAAAAGATGCCCGAACAAGTCGGGCATGACGTCGATAATTCTTATATTTGTAAGACTAATTGATGAATCCATGTACACTCTCGAAGAAATCGACCGAATACTGGAAAAGGCAAGCCGCCTGGAAGTGGCAGGGAACGAACCCCCGGGCCTGTACGAGCCGATCGGCTACATGATGTCAATCGGCGGCAAGCGTATCCGTCCGAAACTCTGCCTGCTGGCCTGGAACCTGACGGGAGAGACCCTCGACGCCTCGGTCCTCTATCCGGCAATGGCACTGGAGCTTTACCATGAGTTCACCCTCATGCACGACGACATCATGGACCGCTCCGACACCCGTCGCGGCCACCCCACCGTCTACAGGAAATGGGACGAGAACACGGCCATCCTCTCCGGCGACGCGATGATGCTCCTGGCTTACCGCTACCTTTCCCATGCGCCCGCCGACAAGCTTCCCGAAGTGCTGAATCTTTTCACCGAAACGGCCATCCGCATCTGCGAGGGGCAGCAGTATGACATGGATTTCGAGAAGATGGCCTTGGTGACGATGGACGACTATCTCGGCATGATCGGCCTCAAGACCGCCGCGCTCATCGCCTGTCCGGCCAAGATGGGAGGCCTGCTCGGAGGTGCTTCTCCGGCTGCCTGCGAGGCGCTGTACCGCTTCGGTTGGGAGCTCGGCCTGGCCTTCCAGATCACCGACGACTACCTCGACACCTTCGGCGATGAAAAGGTCTTCGGCAAGAGAATCGGCGGCGACATAGTCGAAAACAAGAAGACCTGGCTGCTGGTCGAGACCATGCGCCGTGCCTCCCCGGAGCAGAGAAAGTCGCTTGACAAGCTGCTTCAGCTGGGCCCCGGCGCCCGAGAGGAGAAAGTCGCGGAGGTTCGCGCCATCTATGAGGAACTTGGCGTGAAGGAAGCCGCCGAATCCGAGATCCGTTCCTACCGCGGCAAGGCGCTCGACGCCCTCGCCGCCGCCGGTTTCCCCGCCGGGCGCACGGAGCAGCTCGTCCGCTTCACCGACGAGATCATCAGTCGCCGAGTGTAGCGACCATCACCGCCTTGATGGTGTGCATGCGGTTTTCCGCCTCGTCGAAGACGATGCTTGCGGGGCTCTCGAAAACCTCTTCCGTCACCTCGATGCCGTCGAGACCGAATTTCTGGTACACGTCTTCACCTGCCTTGGTGTCGCGGTTGTGATAGGACGGCAGGCAGTGCATGAACTTGCACTTGGGGTTGCCGGTGCGCTCCATCAGCCTGGCGTTCACCTGGTAGGGCATCAGCATCGCGATACGCTCCTTCCAGACCTCGTCGGGCTCTCCCATCGATACCCAGATGTCGGTGTAAATGAAATCGCAGCCCTTCACTCCGGCGTCTACGTCGTCGGTGATGGTGATGCGTGCCCCCGTCTGTCCGGCAATCCTGCGACACTCGGCCACGAGCTCCGCGGCAGGCTGCAGGGCCTTCGGCGAAACGATGCGCACGTCCATTCCCATCTTGGCGCCGCCGACCAGCAGTGAGTTGCCCATGTTGAAGCGCGCGTCGCCCAGGTAAGCATACGACACCTGGTTCAGGGGCTTGTCGGAGTGCTCGCGCATGGTGAGGAAGTCGGCCAGGATCTGCGTGGGATGGAACTCGTTGGTCAGGCCGTTCCACACAGGGACACCCGAAAACTCGGCGAGTTCCTCGACGGTCTTCTGCGCGAAGCCGCGGTACTCGATGCCGTCGTACATGCGCCCGAGCACGCGGGCGGTATCTTTCATGGTCTCCTTGATGCCGATCTGGCTGCCGCTGGGGCCGAGGTAGGTCACATGCGCGCCCTGGTCGTAGGCCGCTACCTCGAAGGCGCAGCGGGTGCGGGTGGAGGTCTTTTCGAAGATCAGGGCTATGTTCTTGCCCTTGAGCCTGGGCTGCTCAGTGCCGGAGTATTTGGCTTTCTTGAGATCGGCGGCCAGGTCGAGGAGATAGCTTATTTCTTTCGGTGAAAAATCGAGCAGCTTGAGGAAACTGCGGTTGCGAAGGTTGAATGCCATTTGCTATGATTTGAATTAAGGTATGATACGTGTGCCGCAGGCGGGGTTGTCGAGCTCGCCGGCTTCGGTGATGACGCACTGGCCGCCGCCGTTTTCCACGAAGAGGATGCCGGCGCGCACCTTCGGGGCCATGGAGCCTTCGGAGAAGTGCCCTTGGGAGAGATACTGCTTCGCCTCGGCGACGGTGATGACATCGAGGGCCTTTTCGCCAGGCTTGCGGAAGTTGAGGTAGACCTTGGGAACGTCGGTAAGGATATAGAGGGTCTCGGCGCCTATCTGGGTGGCGCAGAGGGCCGAGGCGAGGTCCTTGTCGATGACGGCCTCCACGCCGGTGCGCAGGCCGTCCTTTTCGACTACCGGGATGCCGCCTCCGCCTACCGTGACCACGATATTGCCCTCTTGGGCGAGTTGTCGAACGATATCTATATTATTTATCTTCAGCGGTTTAGGCGATGCAACCACTTTGCGCCAGCCATTTCCTTTAGGATCTTCGCGATAGACTGCGCCGCTTGCATCGTGCAGGCGCTCCGCCTCTTCCTTCGTATAGTAGGGGCCCACCGGCTTGGTGGGATTGAGGAACATGGGGTCGTCGGCCGCGACCACGACCTGCGTTACGAGCGACACCACGCGCCGGTCGAGCCCGTGACGCAGCAGCATGCGGTTCATGCCCTGCTCTATGAGGTATGCAATCGAACCCTGGGTCTCGGCGCCGCAGAAATCCATGGGCATGGCCTCCAGGGAGAAGACCTTGCGTCCGGCCTCGTGCTGCAGCATCACGTTGCCCACCTGGGGCCCGTTGCCGTGTCCTATGACCAGGCTGAAACCCTGCTGAAGGAGGGGCCAAAGTTGTTCGCAGGTACGCTCGACGTTGGCGAGCTGTTCTTGATAAGTGCCTTTTTGCCCGCTTCTTAGCAGGGCGTTGCCGCCAAAGGCGACCATGACAGTCCTTTCCATACAACAAAGTTAACCATTTAAAGGCAATTTCTGAAAAAGTTCTTATTTTTGCGGCGCTCACGCAACGTTTCCGCAGTGGGAGCATTATATGGACATGAGTTTTAGAAACCTGATCGTTGCGGCACTGCTGCTTTCCGTATCTGCGACAAGCCTTCCGGCCCAGGAAGACGGACGCGTCTTCCAGGAAAGGGCCGGAGGAAACTCCCTCCTGTTCAGGGGACACAGGGCATTCGTTTACACCCAGCTTTACAACGGCACATACTACTGGCTCTCGCCGGCTTACCGGACTGGCGACGTGGTTTTCGGAGGCAAGGTCTACCGCGACGTCCAGCTCAACATCGACGCCGTACGGCACGACCTTCTCATCAGGAAGCCGGACGGCCAGGCGGACTTGGTCCTGGACCGCGAATCGGTGGAACGTTTCTCCATAGGCGAGGATAACTACGTGAACCTGAGGTTCGTTCATGGGGACAGCGCGCCGCGTGGCTACTGGCAGCTGTTGTACGACGGGCGCAGGAAGTTCCTCATGCAGGTCACCAAGCACATGGAGCAGGACCTGAAGGGCGATAAACGCGACTGGACCGGCTATGACGGAGTCTACCGCAACGACGTGTACCAGTGTTTCGTCTACGAGAAGAGATACTGCTACATGGATGAGTCCGGGAAGATGGTGAACATACGCAGCAAGGCCGACCTGCTGCGTCAGTTCGACCGGCCCCTCCGCCGGGAGATCCGCCGCCATATGAGAGAGTTCGATCCGACCTACGTCCTGCCGCTTGACCTTTACGGCATGGAAATACTCAATTTCTTGGAATCCAGATGAAAAGCAAGCTGAGAGTCTGCCTGCTGGCGTTGCTGCTGGCCACATGCGTCCCGGATGCCTACGCCCAGACGCCCGACGGGTCGTTCGGCGTGTACAAGGCCAGCGTCGATGAGCTGATAAGTTTCATCCGCAGTGAGATATCCGGAGACGTCTACTGCGTGGGCGACACCACCGACGTCAAGAGCTATACCATACGGGTACCGCGGGAAGAGTTCCTGGAGCGCGCCTTTGCGGAGCTGAAGGCAAACGGATATGCCATAACGGAATACGGCGGAAAATGGTTCATCACCCGCAGCTCCGGCCTGGCTACGAGGCTTCCAGCCGGGTATTTCGACGAAAGGAAGCCTTCCGCCGCGGATACCGCCCTGCAGAAATACCTGACCGGCGAGACCACCGTCATGACCTTCCAGAACAAAGTCTACGAGATAGGCGATCCCGACGCCGCCCGCAAGACGGGCCGTGCCACCCTGACCGGATATGTGCGTGACGTATCGAGCGGAGAACCACTGGCGGGGGTGTCGGTCTACCTTGAAGACGGCAGTACTTTCGCCCAGACCGACGGTTACGGTTTTTACAAGATGACCCTTCCCGTAGGCGCCGTCCGGCTTGGATTCAGCGGCTACTCCCTGGAAGACATCAAGCTCGACCTCCAGGTCTACGGCAACGGTTCGCTCGACGTGTTGATGAAAGAGAAGGTGTTTTCGCTCAAGGGCGCCGTCATTACTTCGGAAAGCATGTCCAGCCACCGCACTCCGCAGATGGGAATCGAGAAGGTCCGCATCAATACGATCAAGGCCGTGCCCATGGTGTTCGGCGAGACCGACGCGCTTAAGGTGGTCATGACCCTGCCCGGCGTAAAGTCGGTGGGAGAGGCCTCGAGCGGATTCAACGTCCGGGGCGGCGCCACCGACCAGAACCTCATCCTCTTCAACGGCGGGACCATCTACAGCCCGAACCATATGTTCGGCATCCTGTCGGCCTTCAATCCCGACGTTATCAACGACGTGGAGCTCTACAAGAGTTCGATTCCGGTGCAATATGGCGGCCGCATCTCTTCGGTGCTGGAAGTTTCGAGCCGCGACGGCAATAGCCGGAAGATCCAGGGTTCGCTGGGTCTGGGACTGCTCACCAGCCGGCTGCATCTCGAAGGTCCCATCGTAAAGGACCGCACGACGTTCATCCTCGGAGGCAGGACAACCTACTCCAACTGGATATTCAGGCTGCTTCCCGAAAACAGCAGCTACGCAGGCGGCAAAGCCTCGTTCCAGGACGTCAACCTGGGCCTGAGCCACAAGGTGAACGAGCGCAACAGCATCCATGCCTACGGCTACTTCTCGCGCGACAAGTTCAGTTTCAGCAACGACACGACCTACCGTTACCGCAACATCAACGGCTCGTTGAAATGGCACTCCGTTATCAGCGACCGGCTGAGCCTGACCGCTTCGGCGGGATATGACAGCTACCATTATGGCATAGAAGACAAGTTCAACGACCATGCCGCCTACACGCTTAACACCTCGGTCGACCAGGCCTGGGCCAAGGCCCACTTCAAGTCGTCGCTGTCCGATGCGCATACGCTGGAATACGGCGTGAGCGGCACATGGTACGACCTGAACCCCGGCAGCTACCACCCTTACGGCGAGCTTTCGATCGTCGAGCCCGCCGACCTCGCGCACGAACGGGCGCTCGAGGCCGCGATATACGCCAGCGACACCTGGCGCCTCAACGAGCATCTGTCGTTGGAGGCGGGTCTGCGCTGGTCGCAGTTCCTCCGTCCCGGGGAGAGCAGATTCAGGGGAGGCCCAGAAATCCGTCTGTCGGGCAAATACTCCTTCAACGACGTGACCAGCGTCAAGGCAGGGTTCAACACCATGCATCAGTACATCCACCGCATATCGAACAGCATCAACGTGACGCCCACCGACAGCTGGCGCCTGACAAGCGACCGCATCGCCCCGCAGACGGGCTGGCAGGCCGCCGCCGGTTTCTACCGCACGCTGTTTGACAACACTGTCGACATTTCGCTCGAGGGCTACTACAAGCACGTGAAGCATTATGTCGACTACAAGAGCGGCGCGGTATTGGTCATGAATCCCGACCTGGCCGACGACCTCGTGGAGACGGAGAACCGGGCCTACGGCGTTGAGCTGATGGCCAGGAAGAGCGTGGGCAAGCTCAACGGCTGGGTGTCATACACCTATTCGCGTTCGCGCCTGCGCGAGATGGAAGACCGCGGAGTGGGCACCATCAACGGAGGGGCATGGTACAGCGCACCCCACGACAAACCCCACGACGTCAAAGTGGTGGCCAACTACAGGTTCACGCACCGCTACAGCATCTCGGCCAACCTCGACTACGCCACAGGCCGTCCTGTCACCGTCCCCGTGGGCCGGTACTGGCACAACGGCGGCATGAAGCTGGTGTACAGCGAGCGCAACGGCCACCGCATCCCCGACTACTTCAGGCTCGACCTGGCCCTGATCATCGAGCCCAGCCACTATCTCAGGCAGCTCACCCACCTTTCGTTCACCATAGGCTGCTACAACGTCACAGGCCGCAAGAACCCGTATTCCATATACTATACTTCGGACGGGCAAAACGTGCAGGGGCATATGCTCAGCGTCTTCGCCACGCAGATACCATATGTCAACTTCAACCTGAAATTCTGATGGATATGGAGAAGAAACGTCGTCATTCCCTGGTCTTTGCGCTCGCGGCCGCGATGCTTGCCACCGCGTGCGTGTACGACTACAACCCTCAGATCGACGGAGAGGGGGGCTTCATGATCGTCTCCGGAGACATCGTGCTCGGCGAGCAGTTCACCATCTCCCTGAGCAATTCCTGGTCGCTCGTCGACACCAACGACACGTCTTACGAGCGGATGAGAGACCTTTATTCCAGCAAGATGCATATCGAGGACAGCCGCGGAGGCCGCTATGAGAGCATCAACGCCTCCGGCGGCGGGATGACGGAATATGGCAACGT
The DNA here is from genome assembly GCA_905235995.1 of uncultured Bacteroidales bacterium. Lineage (GTDB taxonomy): Bacteria > Bacteroidota > Bacteroidia > Bacteroidales > UBA932 > Cacconaster. The sequence goes on along the minus strand of CAJONI010000039.1, from coordinate 3,823 downwards.
GGCCACCTTCGACATGAGCGGGGCAGACCTTTCGCTGGAGTACAGGCTGGTCATAGAGAATCCCAGGGGCACTTATGCGTCAGAGTGGGAGACAGCCCTGCCTCCGGGGCAGATAGACAGCCTGTCCTACAGGATCAGCGACGACCGGAGCACCGTGAGCATCAACGTGTCGTCACATGCCGACGGCTCCGACGGCCTGTACAGGTGGACCGTGTCGGAAGACTGGGAATACCATTCCGATTTCTATACCGATCGTTTCTTTATTCCCGCCGGCGGATACTATTATGGAGAGAGATGCGACGTCGATATGATAGCGACCTACAGGAACGGGGACAACCTCTATTTCTGCTGGAGCAAGGGAGTCCGTCCCGAGACGATGATTGCCTCCACCGACATGCTGAGTGAAAACCGCGTCGTGGATCATCAGCTCTATACCCTTGGCTGCTACGACGAACGTGTATCGGTGCTCTATTCCGCAAAGGTGACCCAGGCCAGGCTTTCCCGGGAAGCCTACGATTACTATATGGTGCAGGAACGCAACTCCTCCGACGTAGGCGGGCTTTTCTCGCCGGAACCGTCGGAACTCAGGGGCAACGTGCGGAATCTCGACGATCCTTCGGAAAAGGTGCTTGGCTATGTGAGCGTGCTTCAGACAGTCTCGGAGCGCTTGTTCATCGACAATGCCCGAACACGTTTCTACAAGCGCCGCAGCCAGCCGATTCCGCCGCCGGACACTCTCGCCATCGATTCGTGGAGGATGGCATATATGTCCGGAAAGCTTCCGACCATGCCTATACTCGATCCCTTTACCGGGGAAGAAACCGGCTATTTCGAATGGTATCCGGCACGTTGCGTGGACTGCCGCTATGGGAGCGGCGGCAAGGACAAGCCGGACTTCTGGCCCAACGATGACATTTAGCCTATGAACAAGACCCTGTCATTCCTGCTGTCGCTTGCCTGCGCTTTATGCCTTGTCCTTCCGCTGGAGGGGAGGGTGGTGGAGCGCACCTATCTTTTCACGGACCGTGACGTCTATGTGGCCGGAGATGAGCTCCGGTACTCGGCTTTCTGCCTCGACGCTTCGAGAGGAGAGCTTTCCAACGTGAGCTCAGTGGCCTATGTCGAGCTCAGGAACGGTGCTTCGACCGTGTGTACGGGCAAGGTCGCCCTGAAGGGCGGACGCGGAGCGGGCTCGTTGAAACTGCCTGTCACCATACCTACCGGCAACTACCGCCTGGTGGCCTATACGTCGCAGAACAAGGCGGAGAGAGGATACGATTACACCGGGATAGCCTCCAAAGTCATATCGGTCTACAATGTGTTCTCGACCGAGAGAGCCGGGGAAGAGATGCCGGATCAGGTCCGGCATGACGGGATGGTTCAGGCAGGGGAAGACGTCATCCCGGGCCTGACCCGGGATCTGGAACTGTCGTGGGACGGCCAGGCCCTTTCCCTTGTCAACCACGCCCGGACGGCCATGAGCCTGTCGCTTTCCGTTTACCATGACGACGGCTTCCCCTCCAACGGGAATCCCGTCTTCGCCGATTTCCTGTCCGGATGTGCCGGCCTGGGCTCCCGCGTCTTCAACGAAGACGCCCCGGAATATGAAGGCGAGGTGATCCGCGCCCATGTCGCCGGTTCGTCCGACCTGCTCTCCTCCGGGCTTGCAGGCCGCGTCGCATTCCTGTCCTCGCCCTCCATCAGCCCCGAAGTATATGCGGCGACCATCGACCCTGAAGGCCGTGCAGAGTTCTATACCGGAAATATTTACGGTGAAAAGGAATGTGTCTGCGAGATCGAGGGGGACGTCCCTGCCGGAGTCCATCTGGAACTCGAATCGCCTTTCGCCGGCATGCCGGTGGCAGCGGTTCCCCCGCTGCGCCTGGATCCTTCGCTCAAGGACGCGCTGCTGGAACGCAGCGTCCGCATGCAGATAGGGCGCCAGTTTGCCTCGGACACGCTACAGGACCGCCTGCCGGTGCGCGACAATGCCCTGAAGTGCGAAGACGAGGTGGTCTACAGGCTCGACGACTATACCCGTTTCCCCACCATGGAGGAGGTGCTCGTGGAGATCGTTACGCACCTCCGCTACAGGCGCCGCAGCGACGGCACTGCTGATATCAAGGTGAAGCTGAACGACGTGACCGGAGGTCTCTTCTCGCAGGGCCCGACCCTGATGCTGCTCGACGGAGTTCCCGTCTTCGACCAGCAGAAAATCATCGACTACGATCCGTCCCTGGTCGAAGCCATCCACGTCTACCCCCACGTGTTCTCGATAGGGCAGAGATATTTCGAGGGAGTGGCTAATTTTGTGACCTACAAGCACAACCTCCCTTCCTTCCCGTTCGGGGACCAGGTCCGTGTGGTCGAATGGCAGGGAGTCTCTTATCCCGAAGCCATCTCCGGGGAAGCTGTTACCGAAGCATATCCCGACTACAGGCCGCTGCGCGTGTGGCAGCCCCTGCTCGAACTTGCACCTGGCGCAAGATGCGGATTCCCCTGCGCCAGACCTCTTTACGGCGGCAGCTTCATCGCCGTGGCCGAAGGAATCGCGGCCGACGGCACCCCGGTGCGCGCTGAGATTCGTTTCGAACTCTGAAATTTTTGTGCAAAACTTGTTGGCAGTTAGGAATTTTTGTCCTATCTTTGCAACCCCGCAAAAAGCGGGGGAAGAAAACATAAATAATAGATTAACAACTATTTATGCCAACAATTCAACAATTAGTTCGCAAAGGACGCGAGGTTATTGAAGTAAAGAGCAAATCTCGCGCGCTGGATGCTTGCCCTCAGAGGCGCGGTGTCTGCGTCCGTGTTTACACCACGACGCCGAAAAAGCCGAACTCCGCCATGCGTAAGGTGGCCCGTGTTCGTCTCACCAACCAGAAAGAGGTCAATGCATACATCCCGGGCGAAGGTCACAACCTCCAGGAACACAGCATCGTGCTGGTTCGCGGCGGTCGTGTGAAAGACCTCCCCGGTGTACGTTACCACATCCTTAGGGGCGCATTGGACACCGCTGGCGTCGAGGGTCGTACCCAGAGTCGTTCCCTCTACGGAGCCAAGCGGCCTAAGAAGGCCAAAGCCGCTAAGTAGTAGTTCACCTTATTAAATTCTTACACAAATGAGAAAAACGAAGCCTAAGAAGAGGATTCTACTTCCTGATCCTAAGTTTCACGACGTGCAAGTCACCCGTTTCGTGAACAATCTTATGTTGCAGGGGAAGAAGAGTATCGCTTATTCTATTTTCTACGATGCCATCGACATCGTCGGCGAGAAGATGAAAGATTCTGACCAGGCTCCTCTCGATATTTGGAAAAAAGCATTGGAAAACATCACTCCGCAGGTCGAAGTAAAGTCCCGCAGAGTGGGTGGTGCGAACTTCCAGGTCCCGACTGAGGTGCGTCCGGAGCGTAAAGTCTCTCTCTCGATGAAGAATATGATACTTTACTCCCGCAAGCGTGCCGGCCACTCGATGGCAGAAAAGTTGGCAGCTGAAATAATCGCCGCATACAACTGTGAAGGTGCGGCTTACAAGAGGAAAGAGGAAATGCACCGTATGGCAGAGGCCAACAAGGCTTTTGCGCACTATCGTTTCTAATGCGCAGATGACGTGAATATCTATAGGAGGTTGCTCGTATGACATTGGCAGATATGAGATTTCTTATAGGTACGCTGACGCGAATGAGAGAAATGAAAAGAAGACAGCTGAACAGTTAAATACGCTTATTGAGTCTCTTGAGGAAAAATCCAGGGAGGCAGAGGCGTAGGTTCAGAGCATATTGAAATTTAGGAGCCTGGTACTGTCCAACGAGTGCGGAGCACG
>CAJONI010000038.1 GCA_905235995.1 uncultured Bacteroidales bacterium | reverse complement strand
TACACCAACTACACCGCTGAAGAACTGGCCGACCTCGTGGAGAACAACATCGACGTGCTCGACGAGCCCGCTCTCCTGCGTGCCGCCAACAATGTCAAGGACCTCGACGCCAAGATCGCCATCTACAAGCAGGCCGTGAAGAAGTACGGCACCGACAAGGCGAAGTTCAACCTCGGTGTGGCCTACCTCAACAAGCAGGACAACAAGGCCGCCAAGGACATGTTCGACAAGATGTCCGACAAGGGCAACTGCTGCTACAACAACGCGATGGGTGTCCTCGCCCTCCGCGACTGCAAGTTCGACGAGGCTGCCAGCTGGTTCAAGAAAGCCGGCGACTGCAAGAACGCCAAGATCAACCTCGGTACCGTCGACATCTACCAGGGCCGTTACGCCGAAGCCGCCAAGAAGCTTGAAGGTGCGGGTGGCAATGAGACCATCGCCCTGATCCTGACCAACCAGCTCGACAAGGCCGCCAAGACGATCACCGGCAACTGCCCGAAGTGCAACTACAAGAAAGCCATCATCGCCGCCCGCAAGGGTGACGTGGCCGCCTACAACGCCGCGATGGAAATTGTAAACACCAACGAGAAGCTCGCCGAGCGCGCTTCCAAGGATGTGGAATTCCTGAAGTTCAGATAATCGACTGACAATCAGGTAACAGAAACATTTTTGTTACAAAAGTGGCCGGTTGGAGTACCAACCGACCACTTTTTGTTTAACTTTGTAACCCCGACACACATCACATCCCTCCGTTGGGAAACATACTTATGGAATATACTGACCTTTACATCATCAAAAGGGACGGTAAACGCGCCCCTTTCTCAATTGAGAAGATCAAGAACGCCATCCGCAAGGCCTTCCTGGCCTCCGGCAGCTTCGCTACCGAGGAGATCCTGACCAACATCCTCAGCCGCGTGCACATTTCCAACGGAATGCATGTGGAAGACATCCAGAACCAGGTGGAGATATCGCTCATGAGCGAGCGCTACTTCGCCGTGGCGAAGGCTTTCATGCTCTACCGCCAGCACCACACGGAGGACCGTGAGGTGCGCGACCGCCTGAACTTCCTGATCGACTACTGCTCCGCCGCCAACCCGGCCACCGGAAGCAAGTACGACGCCAACGCCAACGTGGAGATGAAGAACATCGCCACGCTAATCGGCGAGCTGCCGAAGCCCAGCTTCATCAGGCTCAACCGCCGCATGCTCACCGACCGCATCCGCGAGATGTACGGCAAGGAACTGTCGGACCGCTATCTCGACCTGCTCAGCCACCACTTCATCTACAAGAACGACGAGACCAACCTGGCCAACTACTGCGCCAGCATCACCATGTACCCCTGGCTCCTGCAGGGCACGATTCCCCTCGGCGGCAACTCCACGCCCCCGACGAACCTCAAGAGCTTCTGCGGCGGCTTCGTGAACCTGGTGTTCATCGTCTCCAGCATGCTGGCCGGCGCCTGCGCCACGCCCGAGTTCCTGATGTACATGAACTACTTCATCGAGATGGAGTACGGCGAGGACTACTACAGGCACGTGGACGACGTGGTCGACCTCTCGAAGAAGCAGCGCACCCTCGACAAGGTAATCACCGACTACTTCGAGCAGATAGTGTATTCCATCAACCAGCCCACCGGCGCCCGCAACTTCCAGTCGGTGTTCTGGAACATCTCCTACTACGACCACTTCTATTTCGACAGCATCTTCGGAGAGTTCCGCTTCCCCGACGGCTCCAAGCCGCACTGGAATGGCCTCGACTGGCTGCAGAAGCGCTTCATGACCTGGTTCAACGCCGAGCGCACCAAGACCATCCTCACCTTCCCGGTCGAGACCATGGCCCTGCTGACCGAGAACGGCGACGCCAAGGACCCCGAATACGCCGACTGGACCGCCAAGATGTACAGCGAAGGCCACAGCTTCTTCACCTATATGAGCGACAACGCCGACAGTCTTGCGAGCTGCTGCCGCCTGCGCAACGAGATCCAGGACAACGGCTTCAGCTACACCCTCGGCGCCGGCGGCGTTTCGACCGGCTCGAAGAGCGTGCTGACCATCAACCTGAACCGCTGCGTGCAGTATGCCTTCAAGAAGGGCATCCCGTACATGGAATACCTCGAGGAGATCGTCGAGCTGATGCACAAGGTGCAGCTGGCCTACGACGCCAACCTCAAGGACCTGCAGTCCAAGGGCATGCTTCCGCTGTTCGACGCGGGCTTCATCAACATCGGCCGCCAGTACCTCACCATCGGCGTGAACGGCATGGTGGAGGCCGCCGAGTTCATGGGCATCAAGATCAACGACAACCCCGACTACGTGGCCTTCGTGCAGGGAGTCCTGGGAATGATAGAGCGCATGAACAAGAAATACCGCAGCAAGGACGTGATGTTCAACTGCGAGATGATTCCTGCCGAGAACGTGGGCGTGAAACACGCCAAATGGGACCGCGAGGACGGCTACATCGTGCCGCGCGACTGCTACAACAGCTATTTCTACGTGGTTGAGGACGAGAACCTCAACATCCTCGACAAGTTCCGTCTCCACGGCTGGAAGTACATCGAGCACCTCACGGGCGGCAGCGCCCTCCACATGAACCTGGAGGAGCACCTCAGCGAAAGCCAGTACCGCCAGCTGCTTCGCGTAGCAGCGAAGGAAGGGTGCAACTACTTCACCTTCAACATTCCCAACACCATCTGCAATACCTGCGGCCACATCGACAAGCGCTATCTGCACGAGTGCCCGAAGTGCGGCAGCCACGACGTGGACTACGCGACCCGCATCATCGGTTACATGAAGCGTGTGAGCAGCTTCTCGCAGCCGCGCCAGGAAGAGGCCTCCCGCCGCTTCTACTACAACGCCAACAAGCCAGCTCCCGCACCGCAGCTGGAACCTGAGCCCGTGGCCGAGCCGGTGGATGCTTAAGTACTATAATTTCGATATCGTATTTCAGGAGATACCCGATGAGGTGACGCTGGCCGTCAATCTCACCGGGTGTCCGGTTCATTGCCCCGGGTGTCACAGCAAGCACCTCTGGGAAGATATCGGCGATCCCCTCGACGAGGAGGTCCTGAAAAGGATGCATGCCGGCTATGCGGGGGAGGTGACCTGCATCGCGCTGATGGGCGGCGACGCGGATACGTCGGAGGTCGAACGCCTGTGCGCCTTCATACAGGACGGCATGGGGCTTCGGAGCGCCTGGTGGTCAGGGCGCGAAAAGCTGCCCGAGAGCATCGACCTGCGGAAGTTCGACTATGTGAAGACGGGGCCATACGTCGACGAACTGGGCGGGCTGAAGAGCCGCAGCACGAACCAGCGTCTCTACCGGGTCGTGGAGGGGAGACTGGAGGATATTACCTATCGTTTCTGGAGATAGATCCCGGGTCAGGCCCGGGATGACGGGTGGTCAGGCCCGGGATGACGAAATGAGTGCGTCGGCGAAGGACTGCCAGGTCATGGACTTCTTGGCCTCGCGGATATTCGCGACGAACTTGTCGGGACCGGCGGCGTAGAACGCCTCGATGGCTTCGACAAGAGCCTCCGAGGTCGGGGCCGCGGCCATCAAGCCGAAGCCCGGCTTGCCTACGCTTTCCTCGAGTCCGCCGACAGGCGTCGCCACCAGCGGAACTTCGAAATGGAGGGCGATTGCCGTAATGCCGCTCTGCGTGGCACTCTTGTAGGGGAGCACGCAGACGTCTGAAGCCGAGAAGAAAGCGGGCACTTCCTCATCGTCGATATAGCGGTTGAACACGTGGATGCGCTCAGCGCAGTCCGATGCCGCGATCTGGGCGTCGTATTTCTCAAAGCTTCCATAGCTCTCCCCCGCTATCACCAGCTGGTATCCGGGTCCGAGTTTCGGCATTGCATCGATGAGCAGGTCCAGACCCTTGTAGTCGCGGATAAGGCCGAAGAACAGCAGAGTGCGCAGCGAAGGGTCGAGCCCCAGTTTCTCCTGCGCCTCGGCGCGCTCCATCTTCTTTCCGAAATGGTCGTAGATCGGATGCGGGCGCTGCATGATGTTGGCTTCCGGGAACAAGTTCCGAATGTCGGCGGAGACGCCGTTGGTCATCGAGACGAGCAGGTCGTTCCTCCGGAAGAACAGGCGCGCCAGGGGCTTGTCGAAGAACTTGGGCTCGTGGGGGATGGCATTGTGAACCACTGTCGCGACCTTGACGCCATGGCGGCGAAGCAAGCTTACGGTCGGCATGAAACCCGGGACGAAGAAAGACTGCCAATAGCTGAACAGGACGAGATCTGGTTTGGTCTTGAGAATAGCCCTGGCTGTCTTCCTCCAGGTAAAGGGATTGATGGAATCGAGCATCCTCAGGCTTTCGACGGGCATGGCCTTGTCTTCAGGAGTCACGTACTGCGTCTTTCCCGGAAAAAGGAAGTCGGGGTATTGGCGTGTGAAGTTGAAGACACTTACAGAATGGCCGGCTTCAACCAGCGATTGGTAGAGGTGTGCGTTGAACTGTGCGATACCTCCACGGTAAGGATAAAAAACGGAAAGACAGGATATCTTCATACAGGGATATGTGTTAATACAAAGTTAAGAAAAATTTGTTGTATCCTATTTTTTGTATATTTGTAATATATATAATTTAATCAAGCATTTAGCCATGGCAAAATTTGTTATTTCGGTACGGAAGAACGGTGAATACCAGTTCAACCTCAAGGCTTCGAACGGTGAGATCATCCTCACCAGCGAAGGCTATACCACTAAGGCTGCCTGCCTGAACGGTGTAGAGAGCGTGAAGAAGAATGCCGCAGAAGAGAAGCGCTATGAGAAGCTCGAGGCGAAGAATGGCAAGCCGTACTTCAATCTGAAGGCCACCAACGGCCAGGTCATCGGCCAGAGCCAGATGTATGCTTCGGAGCGCAATCGCGACAATGGCATCGCTTCGGTGATGCGCAACGCACCTGCCGCCGAGGTCGTAGAAGAGTAGATTCCGGATCAGGTCCGGAATGACTGAAAGAGACGCCGGGGTAACTCCGGCATGTCAAACAGACTTCACCCCGGGCTCTGACCCGGGGTCTCTTTTTGTTGAAAGATAAAAAATTTTAAAAATTTATTGTAACTCGATAAATATTTATATATTTGCAAAAAATTATTAATCTCTACTACTATGATAAGCACCTGGTGGGTTTCCCTTTCCCTTGCGATGAAAATCCTTTGGGGCGTCACCCTGACGGCCTCCCTGATCTTCATCATCCAGAGCATCCTTACCTTCATCGGCGCCGACGGAGGTGACGGCGGCATCGATACCGATTTCGGTGAAGGCTTCGATTCCGAGGCGGCCGACGCGGCCGTCGAGGGCGGAACCAATCTCTACACCTTCCGCAACCTGGTGAACTTCTGCCTGGGCTTCGGATGGTCGGCCATCCTCCTGCAGGACAAGATCCACTCCACTGCCCTGCTGATCATCGTATCGGCAGCAATAGGCGTGGCCCTGGTCACAGCCGTGATGTATCTCTTCAAATGGCTGAGCAGCATGCAGCAGTCGGGCACCATCAACCTCTACAAGTCGGCGGTAGGCTGCAGCGGCACCGTCTACATCCCCATCCCGGCCGAGCGCCAGGGAGAGGGCAAGGTGCAGATATCAATCAACAACGCAGTGCGCGAGTATACCGCCGTCACCGACGGGGAAGCCCTCAAGACAGGCACTCCCATTCGTGTGGCCGAAGTCATAAGCGCCGGCACGGTGCTGGTAGAACCTCTCGAAACCCTTATCGTATAACCAAGAATTTTAAAGAATATGGAAATCTATCTTCTCCTGATCATTGTGGTGGTGGTGTTCGTCACCCTCACCGCGATCCTGCGGCGCTACAAGCGCTGCCCTTCCGACAAGATCCTGGTCATCTACGGAAAGACCGGCAAGAACAAGGAAGGGGCCGTGTCGTCGGCCCGCTGCATCCACGGCGGAGCTTCGTTCATCTGGCCCGTGTTCCAGAGCTACGCCTTCCTCGACCTGACCCCCATCTCGATCGAATGCAACCTGACCAACGCACTTTCCAAGCAGAACATCCGCGTCGACGTGCCCTGCCGCTTCACCGTCGGTATCTCCACCGAGCCGGAGAACATGACCAACGCCGCAGAGCGCCTGCTGGGCCTTTCCATCGAGCAGATCCAGAACATCGCCACCGATATCCTCTTCGGCCAGCTGCGTCTGGTGATCGCCACCATGGACATCGAGGAGATCAACGCCGACCGCGACAAGTTCTTGGCCAACGTGTCGACCAACGTGGAGGCTGAGCTCCGCAAGATCGGCCTGAAACTGATCAACGTCAACGTGACGGATATCCGCGACGAGAGCGGCTATATCGAGGCCCTCGGTAAGGAAGCCGCCGCAAAGGCCATCAACGATGCCAAGAAGAGCGTGGCAGAGCAGAACCGTTTCGGTGAGATCGGTAAGGCCGAGGCCGACAGGGACAAGGACATCCGTATCGCCGAGACTACCCGTGACACCCGTATCCGTACCGCCGACGCAAACGCCAAGGCAGTCGAGGGTGAGAACAACTCGAAGATAGCCATCGCCCAGAGCGACGCGGCCCGCCGTGAGAAGCAGGCAGAAGCTGAGCGCCTGGCTGTCGCCGCCGAGAAGGTTCAAGCCGCAAAGGCATTGGAAGAGGCCTACAAGAGCGAGCGTGACGCCGAACTTGCCCGTGCCGAGCGTGAGAAGGCCACCCAGCAGGCCAACATCGTCGTGGCCGCCCAGATTGAAAAGGAGAAGGCCATCATCGACGCCGAGGCTGAGGCTGAGCAGATCCGCCGCAAGGCAAAGGGTGAGGCCGACGCCATCTACGCCAAGATGGACGCCCAGGCCCGCGGTACCCTCGAGATCCTTTCCAAACAGGCTGAAGGTTTCGGCCAGCTGGTCTCGGCCGCCGGAGGCGACGCCCGCAACGCCATCACGATGCTCATCACCGACAAGCTGCCCGAACTGGTAGCCACGCAGGTCGAGGCCGTAAAGGGCATCAAGATCGACAAGGTCACGGTGTGGGACAACGGAAACAACATCTCCGGGAAAACAGCTACCTCCAATTTCATCTCCGGCATGATGAAATCGGTGCCGCCGCTTGAGGAACTCTTCCAGATGGCCGGCATGGAGCTTCCCTCATACCTGAAGGGAAAGTCAAAGGAAGCTGATATCGTGGAGGAAGTGACGGAAGGAGAGGCGTAGCCATGCCTGTCATAGTCAACGTGGATGTCATGCTCGCCCGGAGGAAAATGTCCTCCGGGGAGCTGGCACAGCGCATAGGCATCTCGCCTGCAAACCTTTCGATCCTCAAGACGGGAAAGGCGAAGGCCATCCGTCTGTCCACCCTCGACTCCCTCTGCCGAGAACTCGACTGCCAGCCCGGGGACCTGCTCGAATACGTTTCAGAATAAAAAGGAAAGCTCCGGGTACGAGAAAAGGCTCCCTTTTGGGAGCCTTTTCCGTACCCGGAGCCGGGGTCGAACCGGCACAGCCTCGCGGCCACTGGTGTTTGAGACCAGCGCGTCTACCGATTCCGCCATCCGGGC
>CAJONI010000037.1 GCA_905235995.1 uncultured Bacteroidales bacterium | reverse complement strand
ATGGCCATCATGCCGAGGTCCTTCTTGCGGATCTTCTTGCCGGAGGCGGCGAACTTGGCGATGGCGCCGACCGGGGTGGCCTTGGAGGACTGACCGCCGGTGTTGGAGTACACCTCGGTGTCAAGCACAAGTACGTTGACATTCTCGCCGGAGGCCAGCACATGATCGAGGCCGCCGTATCCGATGTCATAAGCCCATCCGTCACCACCGAAGACCCACTGGCTGCGGGCCGGGATGAAGTTCTGGAGTTCAAGGAGCTGCTTGCAGGTATCACAGCCACACTCCTTCATCAGCGGCACGAGGGCGTCGCAGATCTTCCGCGTGGCAGCCGCATTGTTGCGGTCGGCGAGCCACTGCTCGAACAGCGCCTTGATCTCGGCGGTGCAGCAGTTGCACTGCAGGCCTTCGCGCATCAGGCGCGCGACGGTCTCGCGGACGCGGTCGGAACCCAGGTGGAGACCCAGGCCGAATTCGGCGTTGTCCTCGAAGAGGGAGTTCTGCCAGGCCGGACCGTGACCTTCGGCGTTCTTGCAGAACGGCGAGGACGGGAAGGCGGCACTGTAAATCGACGAGCAACCCGTGGCGTTGGCAATCATCATGCGGTCGCCGAAGAGCTGGGTAATGGCCTTGATGTACGGCGTTTCACCGCAACCGGCGCAGGCACCCGAGAACTCGAAGAGCGGCTGGGCGAACTGGGAGTTCTTGACGTTCTGCTCCTTCGGAGCGACGTTGTCTTTGTAACCCACGTTGGCGTGCAGGTAGTCGAAGTTGGCCTGTTCGGCCTTCTGGCCGTCGAAGTCCTTCATCACGAGGGCCTTCTCTTTGGCCGGGCAGACATCGGCGCAGTTGCCGCAGCCCGTGCAGTCGAACGGAGAGACCTGCATCGTGAAGGTGTATTCCTTGAACTGGGCGATGCCGGGTTTGCGCTTGATGGCGACCGGAGCCTTCTCGGCTTCGGCGGCGTTCATCAGGAACGGACGGATGGCGGCGTGCGGGCAGACGAAGGCGCACTGGTTGCACTGGATGCAGTTGGCGGGGTTCCACTCGGGTACCATCACCGCGGTGCCGCGCTTCTCGTAGGCGGCGGTGCCGGCAGGAATCGTGCCGTCGACCATGTCACCCGCGAAAGTGCTGACGGGCAGGTCGTTGCCGTTCTGGGCCGCGACCACGTCGGCCACGTTGCGGATGAATTCGGGAGCTAGGCGCTTGTAGTTGGCGTGGACGAACTTGCCGGTGGCTTCCTTCCAGGAGGCGGGAATCTCGACTTCGACGTAGTCGCCGCCGCGGTCGACCGCCGCGTAGTTCATCTTGACGATGTTCTCACCCTTCTTGCCGTAGGACTTGTCGATGGCTTTCTTCATGTAGGCCACTGCCTCATCGTAGGGGATGATGCCCGTGATCTTGAAGAACGCGCTCTGGAGTATGGTGTTGGTGCGACCGCCCAGGCCGATCTCGCCGGCGATTTTCGTGGCGTTGATCAGATAGAGGCGGATATGCTTGTCGACGATGGTCTTCTTCACGAAGTCGGGGATGCGGGCGAAGGTCTCCTCGGTGTCCCAAAGGCTGTTGAGCAGCAGCGAGCCGCCGTCCTTGATGCCCTTGAGCACGTCGTACTTATAGAGGTACGAAGGCACGTGGCAGGCCACGAAGTCGGGAGTCGACACAAGATAAGGGGCGTGGATCGGCTGGTCGCCGAAGCGCAGGTGCGAGCAGGTGTAGCCGCCGGACTTCTTGGAGTCGTAGTCGAAGTAGCCCTGGCAGTACTTGGGAGTGTGGTCACCGATGATCTTGATGGTGTTCTTGTTGGCGCCCACCGTGCCGTCGGAGCCGAGTCCGAAGAACTTGCACTCGTAGGTGCCTTTCTTCACGATGGACACTTCCTCCTTGACGGGCAGGGACTTGAAAGTCACGTCGTCGACTATGCCGATGGTGAAGCCGTCCTTGGGCTCGCGGAGCTTGAAGTTGTCGAACACTGCGATGATCTGGGCCGGGCTGGTGTCCTTGGAAGAGAGGCCGTAGCGGCCGCCGATGATCTTCGGGGCCTTTGCGCCCATATCGGCGATGACACTCTTCACGTCGAGGTAGAGAGGTTCTCCCAGCGCGCCGGGCTCCTTGGTGCGGTCGAGCACCGCGATGCGCTTGCAGGTCTTGGGAAGGGCGCGCATGAAATACTTGGCGGAGAAAGGACGATAGAGGCGGACGGCGATCAGGCCAAGCTTCTCGCCGCGGGTTTCGGCCAGATAGTCGATGGTCTCCTTGATGGTCTCACACACGGAACCCATGGCTACGACCACATTCTCGGCGTCTGGTGCGCCATAATAGTCGAACGGCAGATAGTGGCGGCCGGTGAGTTCGCTGATCTCGCCCATGTAGCGGGCCACGATGTCGGGAACGGCTTCGTAGTAGGGGTTGCAGGCTTCGCGGGCCTGGAAGTACACGTCGGGGTTCTGGTTAGTGCCGCGGGTCACGGGCTTGTTGGGGTTCAGGGCCTTGGTGCGGAAAGCAGTGAGGGCCTTGTCGCTGATCAGCGGACGCAGGTCCTCGGCCTCGAGCATTTCGATCTTCTGGATCTCGTGGGAGGTGCGGAAGCCGTCGAAGAAATGTACGAAGGGAACGCTCGACTTGATGGTCGACAGATGCGCGACGGCGGCCATGTCCATGGCTTCCTGCACGCTTGCGGAAGCGAGCATGGCAAAACCGGTCTGGCGTACGCTCATCACGTCCTGGTGGTCGCCGAAGATGGAAAGAGCCTGTGCGGCCAGGGTGCGGGCCGACACGTGGAAGACGGTCGGGAGCAGCTCGCCTGCGATCTTGTACATATTGGGGATCATCAGCAGGAGGCCCTGGGATGCGGTGAAGGTGGTGGTCAGGCTGCCTGCCTGAAGGGAGCCGTGCACTGCGCCGGCGGCGCCGCCCTCGCTCTGCATCTCGGTCACCTTAACGACTTCGCCGAACATGTTTTTCTTGCCAAAGGCGGCCCACTCGTCCACGAGTTCCGCCATCGTCGAAGACGGGGTGATAGGATAGATGGCCGCATGCTCACTGAACAGGTATGCCACGTGAGCCGCGGCAAAGTTGCCATCACAGGTGATGAATTTTTTCTCTTTTGCCATACGACTATAATGTTTTGTAAGTTTTTGCGATTCTGACAAATATAACAAAATTTATGCAATTCCCGAAATCTCGGTCCCCTCAGGGGCGATTTTCCCCACCAGTCCCTGGAGGACCTTGCCGGGGCCTGTCTCTACGAAAACGGTGGCGCCGTCGGCCACCATCCGGCGGACCGTCTGGGTCCAGAGCACCGGCGAGGTGAGCTGGAGCAGAAGGTTCTGCCTTATCTGTCCGGGGTCAGTGTGCGGTGCGGCGTCCACGTTCTGGTAGACGGGGCATATGGGCCTGCGGAAGCCGGCGTATGCGATGGCCTCGCCAAGTTCCTTCCGTGCAGGTTCCATCAGCGGGGAATGGAACGCGCCGCCCACGGGCAGCATCACCACCCGCTTCGCGCCGCGCTCACGCAGGGTCTCGACCGCCGCCTCCACGGCTGCGGTCTCGCCCGAGATGACGATTTGGGCGTCATTGTTGTAATTGGCGGGCACTACTATTCCTTCGGTCGAGGCGCAGACCTCTTCGACGAGCGACGCTTCGGCCTTGAGCACGGCCGCCATCGAGCCGGGCGCCTCCTCGCAGCAGCGCTGCATCGCAAAGGCGCGCACGGCCACCAGCTGCAGTCCCTCCTCGAAGGAAAGGGCTCCGGCAGCCACCAGTGCGGAAAATTCTCCCAGCGAATGTCCGGCCACCATGTCGGGGTCGATGCGGTAGTGGGTCGCCGCCGCAACGCTGTGGAGGAAAAGTGCGGGCTGCGTGACACGCGTGGCACGAAGGTCCTCTTCGGTGCCTTCGAACATGATCTCCCTAAGGCCGAACCCCAGTATCCTGTCGGCGGTGTCGAACAGTTCGCGGACTTCCGGATCGCAGTCGTAGAGTTCCTTCCCCATCCCGGGGAATTGCGATCCCTGCCCAGGAAAAATATATGCTTTCTTCATGACTTCTCTGTGCGGGTTGTCGTTTTCTGGCGCAAAGATAGGAATTATTTCAAGGTGACGATTGCCGACATGCCCGGCATCAGGTGCGGATGTGGGGCCAGATTCGCTTCGAGGTGCACCATGCCGTTGTTTTCGACCACGGGGCTGACGGCCGAAACCACCGCGTCGTGGATCTCGGAGGGCCATGCGATGGAAATCACCTGGATTTGGGTTCCGGGTTCAAACTTGTGGAGTTCGTTCTCCAGCACATCGAAACAGACCTTTAGATGCTCGGTGTCAACAATATAGAAAAGAGGCACACCTGGCAGGGCCGCACTGTAGAGGGTTGCGTCGATGCGGCTGACCGCTCCTGTCAACGGCGCGGCGATCGTGCAGTAAGTGAGCTCGCGCTCCATCTGCTGCAGGGCCGCCTCGGCGGTATTGCAGCCGCTGTTGATACGGGCCTGCCGCTTGATCTCATCCGGAGCCCGGTCGAGTTCGTTCCTTTTGTAGCCCTGACCCATCAGGATTACCTGGTACTGGTATTCAGCCCTTTCCAGCTCAGCCCTGCCTCGGGCTATCCTGTCGTTCAGGGCCGCCTGGTTGAGCCTTACCACCACTTCCCCTTTCCGCACGCGCTGGCCCAGCATGATATCGAAAGAGACTATCTGCTCATTGATGCGGCTGTAGACGGGAACCTCGGTCACGGCCTGGATGGTTCCCTTGCTCGAGAAACCCTCCGCTTCGATGGTCCGCTGCAGATTCATGCCCTGAGGGGATACGGCTTCAGGCTGCCGAGTCGCGAAGTCCGGCTCCTGTACGTTTTCCTGAGGATTGCCTGCCTGCCGGGGATGGCATGCTGTCAGGGCAAAGGCCAGGATTAAGAGTCCGAGAAACCTATTCATGCTGTGTCAGTGTTAAGAGATGGTAATAGGTGGTCCAGTAGTTTGCCAGCGCCGCCAGATGCTGGTTGTAGGCATTGTCGCGCCGGCTCTGCGCCAGCGAGTAGGTATTGATGTCGCAAAGTCCGTTGGCGTAGTTCTCAGCCGTGAGTTCGAAGACCTCGTCGGCCATGGTGACCGCCTCGGTGGTGTGGGAAAGCATCTGCTGGTGCGAACGGAGATTGTCGAGAGTGTTGTGCACGTCCTCGACAAGGGCGCGCTCCTCTTCCCTGAGGGCCTGCTCCTGGCGGGACTTCCAGGCGGTGGCGGCCTCATATCCTTTCCTGGCGGCGCCGTGGTCGAGTATCGGCACGCTGACCGTAACGACGCCGAGCATGTAGAACTGCTGGTTCGCGAAAACACCAGCGAAATTGTTGCTGATCTGCTGCATGCCGACATTGAGGTCGAGGCCCACCTTGACTCCCGCTTCCCTGCGGGCTCTCTCCTGCTGCTGGCGTGCCTCGGCGATGGCCGTCTGCTTCCGCTGGAGAGCGGCGCTGTTGGACATGGCCATCCGGGTAGCTTCTTCCTCGGTCATCTGAACCGGCCTGGCGCTGTCGGGAACGGTCAGGCGGCCGTCGAACACACTGCCGGGGTCATCCACCCGAAGGTAGGCCAGCAGCGATGCGCGGGCCAGCTGCTCCTCGTTGCGGGCGTCGAGCAGGGCATTGGCCGCGTTGAGCCGCTGAAGTTCAAGGGAGCGGAGTTCCGCCAGGGTGATCATGGCGATGCTCGCCTTTTCCTTTGCAATGGCATAGAGGGTGTCGGCGGTCTGCTTGTTGCGCTCGCACATGTCGAGCCTCCCCTGCGCGCAGGCCAGGCGGAAGTAACGCCGGGTGGTCTCTTCGGCAATCAGGCGAAGATCCAGTTCGTGCTGCTTGCGGGCCGTTTCAAGCTTCTGGTCCTCAACGACCTTCTCCCAACGGTGCGAGTTGTAGCCCAGAAGAGGCTGCTGGTAGCCGACTATGAGCGGCGCCACCACGAAATCCCGGGGATTTGTCTGATAGTCCCTGGCGAAATACTCGCTCCAGAGGGCCTGGCTTCCCACATAGGCCTCGCCGCCCAGGCCCAGGACTTTCTGGCTGAGCCTCAACTCCGCAAAAGTGGAGAAGCGGTCGAAGTTGCGCAGATATACGTAATCGCGCGTCGGGTCGATCAGCATCCGGCGGTAGTTCGGAATGAGAGAAAAGTTGAGCTGTGGCTTGCGCAGGGCCTCGAACTGCTCATGCTTCAACTGGTAATACTGGTACTCATACCTGCTCTGGAATGCGGTTATCGCACTGTCCTGCGCCAGCCGTATCGCCTCATCCAGGCTCTGTGCAGGGCTCAGCACCGGGAGTACGCAAAGCATCGTCGCCAGGATCAACCACCGTTTCATAACGTCTGACGTTTCATCATTTCACTGAAAAAACCTCCCCTGGCCATCAGTTCTTCGTAGCTTCCGTCTTCCGCGACCTTTCCGCCGCCCAGAACTATGATACGGTTGCACTCCTTGATGGTGCTCAGGCGGTGGGCTATGGTGATGCGGGTGCAATTCATCTTGATAAGATTCTCGGCGATGATATGCTGGCTGATGTTGTCGAGGGCCGAGGTGGCCTCGTCGAGGAAGATGATCTTGGGCTTGCGGATGAGAGCGCGGGCCATCAGGATGCGCTGCCGCTGTCCGCCGGACACGCCCTGACCGTCGGCGGATATGCGGGTGTCAAGTCCAAGAGGCAGGCTCTTCAGATCTTTTTCCAGGGCTGCCGCCCGGGCCGCCTCCCACACTCCTTCATCGCTGCACCATACATTGCCGAAAAGGATGTTGTCGCGTATCGTGCCCTCGACCAGCTGGCCGTCCTGCAGGCAGATGCTGACACAGAATTCGCGCAGGCTCGGCTTGTATATGTCGTCGAGGTTGTTTTCATCGTAGAAGATAGAGCCGGCCTCCGCCTTCTCGAAACCTAGCAAAAGGCGGATGAGGGTCGATTTTCCGCAACCGGAGGGCCCCACGAACGCCACGTATTCGCCGGGCTTGATGTGAAGGTCGAGGCCGTCGAAAATGTACGGAGTGTCTTCGCCATAGCGGAACTTCAGGCCGGTGATGTCTATCCTTCCGCTCACGCTCCGCATGAGCACGGTATCGGACTCGATCTCGGACTCGGCGGTAAGGATGGGTTCACAGAGCTTGAGTTCAGGCCCCAGCAGCGCCAGGTCCTTGGTGATACGCTCAAACTCTTCTACGGCCTGCGTGGCGATGGCCAGCACGCTGCAGTAAGCTATGTAGTCGGACAGGCCCAGGCCATAGTGCCAGGCAGCGAGCATGGTCACTATCAAAGGCAGCAGGCGGGCGTTGTAGCTCAAGGCGTTGCCTATGCTGAACATGGCGGGATAACGGCTGCCGTAGGGTTCGGAGGGCTCATAGGCCTCGGCCCAGTGCCGGAAGGCCCTGATCTCGGCCCCGTTGGTCCGGATCTTCTGGGCGCCGGTCACCAGGTTGAAGATTACGCCCGTCAACTTGGAAGAGGCGGCATTTGCGCTGTTCTGGACCTTGTTCCGGAAATAGTACACGCTGTAGATGGCCAGCATATAGACGGCCAGCACCAGGATCCCCGTCCAGAGCAGCGGTCCGCCATAGGTGAAGAACTGGATGAACATGACCACGGTGAACACAAGTGTCAGCACGGTGGAGAGCATGTCCTCCGTCAGCTGGGTGAACAGCCGCACCACGGAAAGGACGCGTTTTGACAGGTCGCCAGGGGCGAACTTCTTGAAGAAGGTGGTAGGCAGCATCAGCAGACGCGACATCAGCGGGGTCTGCATTGCATACTCCGTCTTGTCCTTCATTCTCACTACCAGGAAATTGCGGGACAGCTGCACCATGACAAGCCCGGCCGCCGCGCTGAATAGAAGGATGGCGATGGGGGTGAGCTGTGCGGCGTCTCCCGAAGGGATTACTTCGTTGAACAGCAGTTTGCAGACGTATGGCGTGAACATCGTCAGCAGGACCACGCCAAGGCAGGCCAGGAAAGCGTAGAGATAATCCACTGCACTCAGCTTACGCAAGGCATGACGAAGGAAAGAAGATACAGTAAGGTCACCTGCCGGCAAGGGGTAGCACAGGGTGAAAGCTTCAGGCTTGAGCAAATCAGAGTCGTTCCTGGCAGAGCAACGCCGGTCCGTATTGGGATTGGTGAAGGAATAGTCTGCAAAATGCGGCGAAAGGATGACTGGCAAGTCCCCTTCTTTCATAAAGCCCAGCAACTTGCCCGAGCAGCTCGACCACCAGCGGCCCTCCAGCCGGACCTGCCTGAAGAAAATCTGACTCCGATAGAAAGTCTCTTCCAACTGCCTGATGTCGGCAGGTATCTCCTTTTGACTGGTCAGCTCTTTCCACACTTTCCGGTCAATCATCGAAACGAAGATGCCCGCGGCCTGATTCATGGCCTTGCGGTCGCCCTCGATACGCTGCACCAGTTGTTCGAAGAAAGGATTGTACATGGCTCAGGCGTATTGCATAAGTTCACGATACAGTCCTTCCTGCTGCATCAGTTCGTCGTGTGTCCCCTGCTGAAGCACTTGTCCGCGGTCCATCACATAGATGCAGTCGCAGTCGCGTATAGTGCTCAGCCTGTGGGCAATCATGACCAAGGTGATGCCCAGCATGCTGATATGCTGCATCACCTTCTCTTCAGTCTTCGGGTCGAGGGCGGAAGTTCCCTCGTCCATGATGAGGATGGTGGGGTCCTTGGCCAGGGCGGTGGCTATTTCGATGCGCTGGCGCTGACCGCCGCTGAAGTTCTTGCCGTTCTCGGTAAGCAGGGTCTGGTAGGCGCCGGGGCGCTGGGCGATGTCCTGGTGTATCTGGGCATCATTGGCGGCCAGCACCATCGAGAAGTCCTCGATAGACTCGTCCCACATCTTGATGTTGTCTTCAATCGTACCCTCGAAAAGGGTGATGTCCTGATTGATGACGGAAAGCGAATTGTTGCGTACCGCACGGTCGATCTTCTGCACCGGCACCCCGTCGAGGAGCACCTCCCCTTCCCAGGGTTCATACAGCCCCGAGATGAGCTTGGCGATGGTACTCTTCCCGCAGCCGGAGAATCCTACGAAAGCCACCTGCTGGCTTGGAAGGATCTTTAGCGAAAAGTCCTTTAGTACAGGCGGCTGGCTGCGGTCATAGCCGAAAGTCACATGGCGGAGCTCCACCTCTCCCCTGAGTTTGGGGCGTTCCGGAAGATTGTCAATGTCGGGAAGGCGCAGAGGATATGGCGCGGCGGCGGCTTCCACCTCTTCCAGCCTTTCCATGGCGGCCTGGGAACGGTAGACCAGCTGCGTGGCCGATATTGCAGAATTGATGGGGAAGTTGATGCTCACAGCCAGCGCCTGCGACGCCAGCAGCATGCCCGGCGTCAACTCGCCCTGAAGGATATACCATGCTCCGAGACACAGGATCAAGGCGTTGCACACGTTAAGGACAAGAACTGGAAGGGCGCCCGTCCTCATGGTGCTCATGGTCGTACGGACGCGGGCGTTCAGCGCCTGTACATAGGTCCGCTCCCATTTCTCATAGAAAACCCGCTCCGCGCCCATCGACTTGATGGTCTCGATGTTCTTGATGCCTGTCATGGTCACGCCCTGCAGACGGGCGTCCGTCACTTCGGAGGCCTTGGCTCTCTTTTTTATGGTACTGGCGGTCACCCGCATGACGATCAGCAGCGACAGCATCGAAACAATCACCACCAGGCCCAGTTTCCAGCTGTACATCATCAACAGCCAGGCACACAGTACCGGGCGCACGACCAGGACGAGAGCGTAGGAAAACCTGTCCATCGTCGACGTCACTCCGCTGATGCCCGAGTAGCGGGCCACCAGTTCTCCGGCTGAGAACCGGTCGATTTCGCTCATGGGCAGCTGCAGCAGGCTCAGGACATAGCGCGTGGAGGCGTTGATGCCGAGCTTCGCCTGTTCCCTCTTGCGCAAAGGGTTCAACAGCAACCATATCCCCAGCTCCAGCACGAACAGCAGGATGTAGAATGTCATCATCGGCCCGAACCACTCCGGATTCTTGTGGGTGATGATGTTGTCGGTGAAAACCTGCTGGAAGAACGGCGGGAGCAGGTGGGAGGCCATGTCCCCTATCAGCAGCAGGAACGTCACAACGAAGAAGCCCATGCTTCCCCGCATGAAGCGGCGGATGAGCGCTGCCGTCGATGCAGATTGCGTGTCTTTGTTGGGAGATGGACGCCCGCTGTTCATTCAAGGCGGAGTTTCGCGGCCCGGAACCTGGTCCTGGCCGATTCAAACAGATACCGGAACATGCTGCGACGCCTCGTCTCGGTCAGCACCGAGCAATATGTCCCCACTTCCATGCTTACGTTTTCCGGCTCACCGAACGACCAGTCGTATCGCGAAGGATCGTCCGGAGCGGGCATCAGGTCGATATTGACCCTGTACATCATTTCGCCCGATTCAAGCAGGCGGCCGGCCATGTCGTCGCTCTTGAGAGTCTGCCGCACCTGCTCCGCGGCCACCGGGTAGCGGTCGATGCGGACGATGCGTCCCTTGACATAGCCGATTTCGTCGCGCTTCTCGTCCTCGGGCCAGACCTGTGCTCCCATCCCGACCCTCAGGTCGCGCTGGCCGGCATTGTCGACATAGGCGATCAGCAATGAGCGCTGCGTCCCTATGCCTTCGCCGTCAATCACGCTGATGATGGGCTCGAACGCCTCGAAGGGCTCATTGTCCACCTTGGTGCTGATGACCGTACCCTCCACCGTACTGGTGAGTATGCTGTAGCTCTCGTCCATGGAGATCAGGGCCACCGACTGTCCTCTGGTCACATGGTCTCCGCTGTGCACGAAGACCGTGCGCACCATGCCTTTGTTCGGCAGGGAGACGTCGGCAGTGCCCTGGGCCGGGAACACCACTCCGCTGTAGTACACTTTGTCGGATACGCTGCCCAGGAAACCCCACACGAAGATGGCTCCGATGAGCAGCAAGGCAGTAAGGGCGAGAAGATAGGTCGGAAGGGCTGTCACCTTCAGCAGACCGCCGATCTGGTCGGGAGATTGTATCTTCTGCTCCCGGCTCTCAGCCGAGAAAGGATTGGCATCGTTCATATTATACAAAGGTAATGTTTTTATCCCAAAAAACAACCCGGCCCGGCTGTTTCGAAGCCGGGCCGGGGAAAAAGACGAAGGTGTCAAAGTTGTCGATGACGGCCTTCAGCTGTGTTACGGTTTCGCTCAGGGAGCAACGGCAGGAATCTCCGTCATCTGGAATGTAGCGGTGTAGGTGGTACCGTCTTCCCTCATGCGGAGACCCTTCCACTTCATCACGCCGTCGTCGATTGACTCGATCTCCCACCATTCGCGGTGTTCCTCCTGGCCTTCGCCTACGTTTTTCCAGCGCATGCAAAGCAGAGTGCCGTCGATGAAGTAGTCTGCATATTCGTTCACGTCATCCACCCACTTGCCGTTCTCGTCCTGGCGGTAGTAGACGTAGGTGCCGTCATCCTTGAGCTCCCAGCGATGTAACTGGCCGTCTGTGTACTCATCGTCCGCGCTGGTCACCTTGCCCTCCCAGAGGCCGATGGCAGCCTGGTCATAGTTCGCTTCAATCTTTTCGAAACGTTGTTTTTCTTTTTCGACTTCCTTGTCGCCGGCCTCTCCCTGTGGTCCACCCGGAGGCTCAGGAAGAGTGTATTCACTTAAGAAACCAGTGTCAGAAATGTCAAGGATGCAATAGACGAAAGACATTCGAGGTCCCATTTGCTCCACCTTGTCAAGAGTCACCAGGTTTCCTTTGATCTTCACATCGAATTCCTCATATTCCTCCCATCCGGGTTTTCCGGGACCTTCACCGGGGCCAGGGCCTTCGCCCGGGACGAAATCCGGCCTCTCGCCGGGAGAAGGAGGAGTCCTGTCATCATCTTTCTTATCGAACGACCTGCTGATAAAGGCTGTCGTCGGCGACACGAAAGTCATGACCGTCTTCCTGTTGGTCGTTGCAGGCTCGCCTTCGATGTCTGCGATCATCCACTTTCCGATTAGCTGCTCGGCCAGCCATTCCGGTTCCAGGCAGTTCACCAGGAAGGTCATCTGCTTCTTCATCAATTCGGTGGCCCTGGTGTATTCCGTATTGTCAGCAGGGTCGATTAGCACGCCGTCGGCCAGCTTCATCTTCCAGTAATGGCCATCGGAGGCAGCCATCACGCCTATGTCGCCGGTGCCCACCAGCCTGTACCTGAAGCTGGCCTTGGGGCCTCTGGCGTATTTCGCTCCGAGCAGCTCGTTGTCATTCAGAAGGAACTGTTCAAAATAGCCGCTCTCGTTGAGTGAGAACGAATAGTGCTCGATCACCCGGTCGTAAGCCGCCCCTTCGAAGACCCCATCTTCCGGATATTCGGTAACCCAGTCTCCCACAAGGTCTTTCGGAGACTTAGGGGAGATATCGCCTCCCGGAACACAGGAGTTCATCGCTGCCACGCAGCACAGCATGGTCACCACCATGAAACATTGTTTGATTAGATTCATCTGCTTGATTATTTGTGATTTGTACGTTGATTATTCATTATTTACTTAATCAAATATAACAATAATTTCTCAATCCTACTCCCCTTAATTAATTCTGCTATCCGGCTTTTTTTTCTATTTTTGCCGCCCTAAACCAACACTGAACATCCAAGTGAACAACAGGTCCTTTTCAAGCAGGTTGAGTTTGAGGATTATAGGAATCGTTTCCGTCATCTTCTTCGCCTCTTTTATTTTGATTGGCGTCGTGTCCCAGTATGCCATTTCCCTGGCATCCGCAAGTGTTCCGCTTATATTGGCCTCGAATCTGGTGATTGTGGGCGTCATAGGACTCACGGTCATGTATTTCATGTGCCACCGCGAAATCCGCCGGATGACACGTCCGATCACCGAGCTCTCGGTTTCGGCGCTCAATATGGCCAAGGGCAACTTCAAGGCGAAGTTGCCGGAGATCAACAGCAAGGATGAGATGCTGCGCCTGAGGGACAGCTTCATCTACATGCAGAACTCCATCACGGACTACATCGAGCAACTGAAGACCACCAAGAGCGCCAACGAGCGCATGGAGTCGGAACTCACGGTCGCCCGCAACATCCAGATGGGAATGCTGAGGACCGATTTCCCCGCCCAACTCCACGCACTGCTCAACCCCGCCAAGGAGGTTGGCGGAGACCTCTACGACTTCATACTCAAGGGAGACCTCCTGTATTTCGCAGTGGGCGACGTGTCCGGAAAAGGCGTCCCCGCATCGCTGATGATGGCCATCACCAGAAGCACCATACGCTTTGTGGCGGGCCTGGGCATGCCCATGGACGAGTCGCTGAGCCGCATCAACAAAATCGTGAGCGACTCCAACAGCAACGACATGTTCGTCACCCTCATCGTAGGACGTATCGACATGAAGACCTTCCATATGGAATACTGCAATGCCGGCCACAATCCCCTGGTGATCATTCCTCCGGATGGCAAGCCCTTCTTCCTCAATGCAGAGCCCAACCTGGCCATCGGCCTGTTCGGCGACTTCCCCTACAAGGACGAGAGCATCGACCTCAAGCCCGGCACCCGAATCATCGCCTATACGGACGGTGTCAACGAAGCGGAGAATGCGGCCATGGACCAGTATGGCAACGAGCGGCTGCTGGAAACGGTGAGCCAGATAAGTCGCGGGGCGGACGGAGATACCGCCGTGAAACTCATCTACGACTCGGTGAAGACCTTTGCCGACGGGAACCCCCAGAATGACGACATCACTATCATGAGCGTGCTCGTATAGCCAAAGTAAAAGCCTTTATGAAATATATCTTCATCATCAACGGCCGGGCCGACAAGGCCACCCAGTACAAGGAGTTCTACGACCAGCTGAAGGATTTCCCCCACAACTTCGACATCTACACCACCATGGGCGAAGGCGACGCCACCCGATACGTGCGCCTTTACTGCGACCTGCACCCCGACGAGGAAGCCTGCTTCGTGGCCTGCGGCGGCAACGGCATCATCAACGGTGTGGCCTCCGGCCTGGTAGGCTACGCCACCTCTAGCGAACAGGCGGCCAAGCTGGCAAGCAACAAGACCATGGCCATCCTGTATTTCGGCGGCGCCACGGAAGACTTCATCGTCAACTTCCCCGGTCGCAACTTCCGCAGCGTGAAGGACATGCTGGCTGGCACCGTGACCCCCATCGACATCATCCAGGTGAATGACAGCTACTGCCTCAACGTGCTCAACCTCGGCTTCAACTCCAAGGTAGCCTCGCGCGCCAACGAACTCGTCGCCAAAGGCAAGTCGGCCCATGAGGCATACACGAGGGGTGTGATAAACGCAATACTCACCAGCCGCTACAACAGGATTAAGATACTTGTGGACGGCAAGCGTATCGCCCCCGGGCCCATGGTGCTCTGCACCGTAGCCAACGGACGGCGCGTGGGTGGAGAATTCAACTGCTCACCGAACTCCAAGGTCGACGACGGCCTGATGGACGTGTGCTACTTCCGGGCCATGAGCCTCCTTCGACTCCTCATGCTGATACCTCTCTATCGCAGCGGCCAGCACGTCGGCAGCAAGCCCGGCAAGAACAGGGTCCTGTACCGGCAGGCCCGCGAGGTGAAGATTATCAGCAAGGACCTCATCGACATGTACATCGACGGCGAGCAGCTCCCCGGAGCCAATTTCGACATCACCATCCTGCCCAAAGCCCTCCCCCTCCGCCTCCCCAAACTCGCAGAATAATCAGACCCCGCACGGGGGCACAAAAAAACCTGGCGTTTGCCAGGTTTTTTTCGTACCCCCGTGCGGAATCGAACCGCAACCGTCAGAACCGGAATCTGAAATTCTATCCATTAAACTACGGAGGCCCGTCAGGACTGCAAAGATATTGTTTTTCTTTGAAAGAATAGTTAAATTTGCCGACCGTTTGACGGAAAGACGAAAAAATTCATAAGTAAAAGTCATCACTATGGCTCGTGAAATCAAGTTCTCGCTCGTTTATCGCGACATGTGGCAGTCGTCAGGCAAATTTACCGCCCGCGTCGACCAGCTTCAGGAAATAGCACCGGTAATCATCGAAATGGGTTGCTTCGACCGCGTGGAGACCAACGGCGGCGCCTTCGAACAGGTACAGCTGCTCTACGGGCAGAACCCCAACAAGGCGGTCCGCGCCTTTACGGAGCCGCTCCACAAGGCCGGCATCCAGACTCACATGCTCGACCGCGGCCTCAACGCCCTGCGCATGTACCCCTGCCCGGTGGACGTGCGCAAGATGATGTACAAGGTCAAGCACGCCCAGGGCGTCGACATCACCCGCATCTTTGACGGCCTCAACGACGCCAACAACATCATCCCCTCGATCAAATACGCGGTCGAAGGCGGGATGATCCCGCAGGCATCCCTGTGCATCACCTACTCCCCCATCCACACCGTGGAGTATTACACCAAACTCGCCGACAAGCTCATCGAGGCAGGCGCACAGGAAATCGCCCTCAAGGACATGGCCGGTATCGGCCGCCCCTGGTCGCTCGGGCAGATCGTGGCCAACATCAAGAAGCAGCATCCCGACATCCTGGTGCAGTACCACGGCCACAGCGGCCCCGGTTTCTCCGTGGCGTCGATGCTGGAAGTGGCCAAGGCCGGCTGCGACGTGCTCGACGTGGCCATGGAACCCCTCTCCTGGGGCAAGATCCACCCCGACGTGATCACCATCAGGGCCATGCTCAAGGACGCCGGATTCCAGGTGAAGGACATCAACATGAAGGCCTACATGGAAGCCCGCGCGCTGACGCAGAAATTCATCGACGACTTCCTCGGCTACTTCATCGAGCCGACCAACCACCATCTCAGCTCCCTCCTCGTCGGCTGCGGCCTGCCGGGCGGAATGATGGGATCGATGATGGCCGACCTCAAGGCCGTACACCCCGCCGTCAACATGTACCTGCGCAACAACGGCAAGCCTGAAGTCGCTCTCGACGAACTGGTGGTCAGGCTGTTCGAGGAAGTCGAATATGTGTGGCCGAAGGTCGGTTACCCGCCGCTGGTGACCCCGTTCAGCCAGTACGTGAAGAACATCGCGCTGATGAACATCATGGCCGAGGCGCAGGGCAAGCCGCGCTACAGCCTCCTGACCGACAAGAGCATCTGGGGCATGAT
>CAJONI010000036.1 GCA_905235995.1 uncultured Bacteroidales bacterium | reverse complement strand
TGCTGTATCATGTTATTTGACTTTTTCTACGATTTCTACTAATCTCCAGCGTTTGGTCTTGCTCAGCGGGCGGGTTTCCATGATGCGGACGGTGTCGCCTTCGCTGCACTCGTTCTTGTCATCCTGGGCGACGAACTTCGTGGTCTTGTTCACGAACTTGCCGTAGACAGGGTGCATTTCCTTGGTTTTCACAGCAACTACAATAGACTTGTCCATCTTGTTGCTGACCACGATGCCGATTCTTTCTTTACGAAGATTTCTTTCCATGGGATCGTTCTATTTTAGTTCTGTTTCTCTTTTTCTGCAAGGATGGTCATCATGCGGGCGATGTCGGTCTTGGCCTTCTTGATGACGGAAGTATCCTCGAGCGGGGAGATCACATGGTTCATCTTCATCTTGTTAAGATTCTGCTTCTCAACTTCGAGACGCTCCTTCAGGTCCTTGACGGCCATCTCTTCGATTTCTTTTCTTTTCATGTTCTTCTCTGCTAAGGATTATTCGACATAGTCGCGACGGACGACGAACTTGGTGGTGATGGGGAGCTTCTGTGCGCCGAGGCGGAGTGCTTCCTTCGCCACTTCCATCGGAACACCTTCGGCCTCGATGATCATGCGACCGGGGGTGATGGGGGCCACGAAGCCTTCGGGGTTACCTTTACCTTTACCCATACGGACTTCAGCGGGCTTCTTGGTGTAGGGCTTGTCGGGGAATACACGAATCCAGATCTTACCTTCACGCTTCATGTGACGGACGACAGCCTGACGGGCGGCCTCGATCTGCTGACCGGTGAGCCAGCAACTCTCCATCGTCTTGATTCCGAAAGAACCGAAGGCCAGCTGGCTGCCACGCTGGGCGATGCCTTTCATGCGGCCTTTCTGCTGTCTCCTGAACTTTGTTTTCTTAGGTTGTAACATAGCCTTATTGCTTTAATAATACCTTTAATTGCTTAACTGTCAGTATATTAGCCTTTTCACGGGATAACATACAGGGTTGCAAAGATACATAAAAAATTCAAATACCAAACATTTTTGCAAAATTTTCGACAAAAAAAATTGCAACTTAACTTTCGGTAAAATCAGTGGGTTACCGGAATCAAAACCATCCCGGTTTACTGCATTTTCGACCGGACTGCCGCAAAGGCTCGGCTTGATATTTGCAGAAAGAATCCTACCTTTGCCCGCTGAAGCATGAGACGAGCCATTTTCACAGCCCTCTGCGCCGCGCTCCTTTGCGCCGCTCCGCTCTCCGCCCAGAACACGCGGAAGGACGGCAAGGTCATGGGCTACCAGATCGTGAAAGGCGACACCGTCTTCGTGGACGAACTTCCCCCGGCCGTGATCCATCCCCGCCAGGGCATGACCAGGAAGCAATGGGAGGAATACTACAGGAGGGTCCACAATTTCAGCAAGGCCTACCCTTATGCCCTGATGATCAGCCGAATCATCAAGCAGACGGACAGCCTCTTCGCCGCCGACCACTACTCCAGGCGCCAGCAGAACCGCTACCTCAACAAGATGCGCGACGACCTTCTCAAGAGCTTCGAACCCATTTTCCGCAAGCTCACCCTGAAGCAGGGACTCATGATGATACGCCTCATCGACCGGGAGTGCGGCCAAACCCCGTACTACATACTCAAGCGCTACCTGGGCGGCGCTGCGGCCACCTTCTGGCAGGGAGTCGCGAAGATGTTCAAAGGCAACCTCAAGCAGCCCTACGACCGCTTCGGAGAAGACAAGGACCTCGAGGAGCTGGTTGGAATCTGGCAGAGAGGCGAATTCGACGACCTCTACTGGATGATTTTCGGCAAGCCCCGGCCCGAGACGCCGATTCCCGAAAAGTACAGATAAGGGCTTTCCTATTGATTTACAGGACGTAGGTGTCGGCCTCGCCTTTCCAGGCGCCGAGCAGCACCAGCTCTCCGCCGCTTTCCACCGGGATGCGGGCGGGAGTGTGCCAGTGGCCGAAGATGTAGCGGTCGACGGCCCTGCCGCGCCCGAAAGAGTCGGCGAAGCGATATATGGCCGATTCCCGGCCCGGCAAAGTGCCGGAACCGGCATGGTGGCTGCGGCTGCTGGAGGACCAGCGCCTCGCGAAGGGGAATACCCAGCGCGTCGGAAGGGACTTCATCAACGCTATGCACAGCCTGTTGCGGAACAGGCGCCCGGTCAGGCGGGCCTTCCGGTTTTCCGCTCCCACTGTGTCGCCATGCCCCATGCATACCTTGCATCCGTCGAGGTCCATGACCATGAAGTCTTCACCTATCACCTTGATTCCCATCTCCTTCTCGAAATAGTCGGTCGTCCACCAGTCGTGGTTGCCGCGGAAGAACCATACGTCGGTCCTTTCCGCTATATCCGCCAGCGCCGCAAGGACCCTCACGTGTCCGCGGGGGACCACCTCACGGTAGTCGACCCAGAAATCGAAGAGGTCGCCCAGGATGAATAGCCCCCGCGCGTCTGCAGGAATCTTGCGCAGGAAATCGACGAAAGCCCTTTCACGGGCCCCGTCGGGATCGGACGCACCGAGGTGCAGGTCGCTGACGAAATAGTATTTCCCCTTTTCGGCCATGTACGGGTCAGACAAGGGTTGAGACGACGCAGGCCAGGCCGACAATCACGCAGTAGAGCGCGAACCAGCGCAGGCGGGCTTTCCTGACGGTCGCTATCATGAAGCGGCAGGCGAAAAGGCCCGAGACGAAGGCCGACAGGAAGCCCAGCAGCAACGGAATGACGCCTGTGCTGCTGGAGGCGAAGTCGCCGCCCACCACATCCAGGAAAGCTCCCCCCAGGATCGGGATAAGCACCATCAGGAAGGAAAAGCGCGTGACTTCTTCCTTCTTTACGCCGCAGAGCAGGCCAGTCGCGATGGTCGAGCCGCTGCGCGAAAGCCCCGGTATCACTGCCACGGCCTGTGCCAGACCCATCCAGAGGGCCGATTTCCAGTTCATCTTCCCGCCTTCACCTCCACGGCGGAGGGCAAGGGTCTCCGAAAGGAACAGCAAAATGGCGGTGACCATCAGCGCCAGGCCCACGACCAGGAGCCCGTCGCCGAAGAGGGCTTCCACGGAATCCTTGAAGAACATTCCGACCACGAACACCGGGACCATCGAAAGCACGATGAGCAGCAGGTAGCGTGTTTCGGGGTTCATCTTGAATTTGAAAAGACCCTGCAGCAGAGCTGCAATGTCTTTCCAGAACACCACGATGGTGGAAAGGACGGTGGCCGCATGGACTGCGATTTCAAAGCTCAGGTCGGTGGTCTCGATGCCGAAAAGGGCCTTGCCTATGGCCAGGTGGCCGCTGCTGCTCACGGGCAGGAACTCCGTGAGGCCCTGGACGATGCCAAGGACGATGGCTTCAATCCAGCTCATGGGCTATTTCTCTTCTTCGCGGGGTTTGCGCATTATGGCCCAGATTATCACGCCTATGCCCGCGCAGATGATTATGGGAGCCACCACCAGACGGCGGGCATTGAACATCGCGGGATTGAACACATCGGGGTCGGAAGAGCCGCCGCCGAGCATCAGGATGAAGCCCAATACCATGATCACCAGACCTATGGCGATAAAGGTCACACTCTTTGAGGGCAGGGAAAAGTTTGCCATGCGTCAGATTGTTTAGTAGTATAGATCGTCTTTCGAAATGTATGCCACCTTGTTCACCACCATCAGCGTCGACACCACGCATATGAGTATGCCCAGCAGCACGGTGCCGCCGAGCACCGCGGCTACCAGCCGCATGTCGAGCAGGGAGGAGAAGAGGGCGGAATCGTGGCCCGCGTAGCGGAGCAGCGCGTACAGCAGCAGGGATGCCACCAGGCCGGAAACAGCCCCCTCCACGACCGCCTGCCGCAGGAAAGGCCGCGCGATGAAAGAGCGGCGCGCTCCCACCAGGCTCATGGTGTGGATGGTGAAGCGGCGGGTGTAGATGTTGAGCCTCACGGTATTGCCGATCAAGGCGAACGAGATGGCCAGCAGCACCAGTATCACTATGCCGACCGCCAGGCTGATGGTGCGGAGATTCGAGTTGAGCGCTTCCACCAGCGACTCCTGATAGGAGACGTCCTCGACCAGCGGGTTCTTGAGCAGTTCCGCCTTGATGACGTCGAGGGAGTCGGTGGAGATCATGGAGCCTTCCAGTTTCAGGTCTATCGACATGGGGATGGGAGAGCTCTCGAACACGGAGAGGAAATCCTCTCCCAGCAGTTCCTTCATCTCTTCCGCTCCTTCCTCCTTGGAGATGAAGCGGCTTTCCTTCACGTAGGGGCGCTGGGCCAGCTTCTCCGAGAAGGCCCGGCCCTCCGTCTCGGTGGCGGACTGCTTCAGCATCACCGAGACCGACATGTTCTCCTTGAACCACCGCGCCACGACCCCTGCGTGGGCAGCGAAAACGGCCAGGGACGCAACAAGCACGAGCACCAGCGAAATGCTGGTGGCGGAGGTGATGTACGACCGTATCAACCTCTTGTGTACTATATTTTTACCCTTTTTGGTCATTTTCAGCGCAGGCCACAAAGTTAATCAAAAATTTTTATTACCTTTGTGTCGAATTTGCCTTAAAATGTCTTTACAGATGGAAGAACCTGTCAGAGTCCTGTTCGTAAACTCCGAGATCTTCCCCTATATGCCTGAAACAGACATATCTACATTGGGCAGGTACCTGCCCCAGGGGATTCAGGAGTCAGGCAAGGAGATACGCTCCTTCATGCCTCGCTACGGCACTGTCAACGAGCGCCGCAACCAGCTTCACGAAGTCATCCGCCTCTCGGGCATGAACCTCGTGATCAATCACGCCGACAGGCCGCTGGTCATCAAAGTCTCCTCCATCTCGTCAGCCCGCATGCAGGTCTACTTCATCGACAATGAAGACTACTTCCATCGCAAATTCATCTACCAGGACGCTGCAGGCAAAGATTTTTCCGACAACGACGAAAGGGCGATATTCTTCGCACGCGGAGTGCTCGAGACGGTCAAGAAGCTTCGCTGGAAGCCTGACATCGTGCACTGCCAGGGCTGGATCTCCCACTTCGTGCCCGTCTATCTGAAGAAGGTGTACCACGAAGACCCCATCTTCACCGACGCCAAGGTGGTGCTCTCGCTCTACAACGAGATGCTCGACTCTCCCCTCAGCGACGACGTCGCCGGAAAAGTGCTCACCGGAGCGCTGGCCGCGGAAGACGTGTCGGTTCTCAGCGAACCCGTTGGCATCAATCTTGCAAAACTGGCCATCCAGTACTCCGACGGCGTAGTCGCCGGAGTGCCCGACCTGGACGGACGGCTTGCCTCCTTCATAAAAGAACGCAGCGTCCCGGTCATGTCCTACACCAAGGTTACGCCGGAAATCGGCCCCTGGGTGCAGGAGTACAATAAGTTTTACGACGACTTGATAAAGAGATAAGATGAAAGATAAAGGGGTTTCCTATGTCGTGGCCTTGTGCCTTGCCCTTTTCGGACTCGCCTCATGCATAACCACCGACCACACCCTGGGCTCCGGCCTCGTCCCCTCCAACCAGGATATTTCCCTGCACACTGTCACGCTTGACCTGCCGGTCGGCATGAAGATGGCCGACAGCCTGCAGAGTTCCATATCGCAAAGCGCAACGGTGGGAGCCATCCGCTCCGCTACTTTCGGCCTGCTTCACAGCGACGCCGCCATGTCCATCACCGCAGGTACCGACTCCATAGACTGGGGCCGGAACCCCAGCGTCCGAAGTATCAGCCTGAGCATTTCCCTTGACTCCGCGCTCGTTCTCAACTCTTCGCAGCGCCATATCCCGCAGAACCTCTATGTCCATCAGCTGAAGGTTCCTCTCGATTCCACGACCATTTTCAACAACAGCCTCACTCCCGACGACTACGACCCGTTCGTTCTCACCGAAGGGGGGCTTGTCTACTCCGGAAGTGAAAGCTATACCGCATATCTCAAGAAGGAGTTCGGAGAGCGTTTCTTCCGCTATTCGATGGCCACGCTCGACAGCGCCGAGCTTTTCATGAAGGAATTCTACGGGCTGTATGTCCGTTGCGACGACCCGGAGGAAGGGACGATGGGCGGACGTCTCAACATTTTCGACCTCTCCTCCTCAAGCATCACCCTGGAATACGAATACGACGATGAGGAGGGCAACCGCAAGAGCAGCTCCGCGTATTTCAACCTTGGCAACTACTACAGCGTCAACGTCTATACGGCAGGCTCGCGCGACCTGGAGAAGGCCGACCCCGCCGACGGGCTTTACATGGAGAGTCTCTGCGGCATCAAGCCCCACATCGACGCCAGGCTGCTCCGCAAGACGGTGGCCGACTGGGTCGCAACCGAGGGCTTTCCCCTTGAGGACCTCCTGATAGCCAAGGCCACCCTGGTCTTCCCCTTCGAATACCATGGCGACCGCAACGAGTTCGACAACTTCTCAATCAACCTCTTCCCCTGCCGGCGGAAGGAAGTGAGCAGCCAGCTCATCTATTCCCCGATCGAAGAGATCCAGGACGGCGACCTTGAAGTCGGCGAGATCGACCGCTCGCATCTCTGGTACCGCTCGAACTTCAGCTTCTACCTCCAGGACCTGATCAAGGAGGATCCCGCCTCCATTTCTGCCAATGACGATCTCTGGATGATGCCCATAGTAAGTTATACCGATTCCTACGGTTCAACCTACTACTACGCCGACCAGTACTACTACACGCAGAACATCCTCAACGGGACTGCCGCGGAACGGCATCCCGTGCTCCAGCTTACCTACGCGGTTCTCAAATAGCGCGGAAAACGAGGCTGGCGTTCTGCCCCCCGAAACCGAAATTGTTGCTCATCGCAACCCGTACCGTGCGCTTCTCGGCACCGGCGAGCGTGAGTTTCATGCGATAGTCGATGTTCGGATCTTCGTTACGGAAGTTGATCGTGGGCGGGATTATTCCGTCGCGGATAGCGTGCAGGCAAGCCAGCGCTTCAACGGCGCCCGCAGCACCCATCATGTGCCCGGTCATCGATTTGGTAGAGCTGATGCTGACGCGGTAGACGTCGTCTCCGAACACGCTGCGTATCGCCTTCAGTTCCGCCGTGTCGCCAAGCTGGGTCGAAGTACCGTGAGCGTTGATGTAGTCGACTTCGGCGGGTGACAGGCCCGCTTCCCTGAGCGCGAGCGACATTGCGTCGGCGGCGCTTTCGCCGTCCTCGCGGGGTGCCGTGATGTGCCACGCGTCGCATGTCATCCCGATGCCGGCAATCTCGGCATAGATCTGCGCCCCGCGCCTGACTGCGTGTTCGTAGTCTTCCACCACCAGCACCGCAGCTCCTTCGCCCATCACGAAGCCGTCGCGCGTAGCGTCGAAGGGACGGGAGGCCGTCATGTATTCCTCGTTGTTGGTCGAGAGGGCGCGCGCAGAATTGAATCCTCCGATACCGGGGATGGAGATGGGGGCCTCGGTGCCGCCCGATATCATCACGTCGGCGCGGCCAAGCTGAATCTGGGAGGCGGCTGTCAATATGGCGTGGGCGGAAGTGGCGCATGCAGAAGATACGCCGAAATTCGGGCCACGGAAGCCGAAGCGGATGGCTATGTGGCCGGAGGCTATGTTGGTGATGAACTTGGGGACGAGGAAAGGACTGAACTGCTGATTGTCGTCGGCATAGAACTCCCGTATCTCATCCGTATAGGTAATGATGCCACCTACGCCCGATCCGACCACCACCCCTATGCGGCGCAGGTCTTCGCTTTCAAGGTCCAGTCCGCTGTCGCGGACCGCCTCGTCGGCGGCTATCAGGGCATATTGGGTGAAGGGATCGGTACGGCTGGCGTCCTTCCGGCCTATTATATCCGGGAATCGCGCAGGATCGTAATTTGGAATCTGGCAGGCGAACTTTGTCCTGAAACGGGAGGTGTCGAACCTTTCGATGATCGATGCACCGCTGACTCCAAGGTCCAGATTATGAAAGAAATCCCCGGCATTTTCGCCGAGGGGATTGATAGTTCCGATGCCTGTGATGACAACTCTCTTTCGCATGATTGCCAGACGCAGGCGCGTCTACTTAACGCTTTCCTTGATGTAGTCGATAGCGTCCTGTACGGTGACGATCTTCTCGGCTGCGTCGTCCGGAATCGTAATGTTGAATTCCTTTTCGAATTCCATGACCAATTCCACGGTGTCAAGGGAGTCGGCACCGAGGTCATTCTTGAAGTTTGCCTGAGGGGTCACTTCGCTCTCTTCAGCGCCAAGCTTATAGACGATGATGGAGATGACTTTCGAAGCAATGTCTTCCATTTTGATGGTATTAGGTTTTTAGTATGGTTTTGCCTTGTTTCGCAAAGTAAGCAATTTTTGTCCAGAATCGCAAATTTTCATATATTTGTAAACACGCAAAACCCTTCAGAATAATGTATACCGATTTTCAAAAGTATCTTGAAGCCGAGCTCCGGTCCATACGCGAAGCCGGCCTTTATAAGGAAGAAAGGATCATCACCTCCCCCCAGCAGGCGGAGATCCGCGTCGCCCCCGGAAAGGAGGTCCTGAATTTCTGCGCCAACAACTATCTCGGCCTGGCCAACAGCCCCGAACTCGTGGCGGCAGCCAGGGAGGCGCTTGAAACCCACGGCTACGGCATGTCCTCCGTGCGCTTCATCTGCGGCACCGGCGACCTGCACAAGGAACTCGAGCGCAAGATCTCCGAATTCTTCGGAACCGAAGACGCAATCCTCTACGCATCCTGCTTCGATGCGAACGGAGGCGTGTTCGAGCCGCTGCTCGACGAGCACGACGCCATCATCTCCGACGCCCTTAACCACGCCTCGATCATCGACGGCGTACGCCTCTGCAAGGCCCAGCGCTACCGCTATGCCAACGCCGACATGGACGAGCTGGAGAACTGCCTGAAAACCGCCCAGGCCCAGAGGCACCGCATCATAGTGACCGACGGCGTCTTCTCGATGGACGGCAACGTTGCCCCGCTCGACAAGATCTATGCCCTGGCCCAGAAATACAACGCCATGGTGATGGTCGACGAGAGCCATTCCGCAGGCGTGGTGGGCCGCACCGGTCGCGGCACGACCGAGCGCTTCAACCTCCGCGGCCAGATCGAGATCCTCACCGGCACCCTCGGCAAGAGCTTCGGCGGCGCCGTCGGCGGTTTCACCACCGGCAGGAAGGAGATCATAGCGATGCTGCGCCAGCGCTCGCGCCCCTACCTGTTCTCGAACTCCATCCCGCCCATGATCGCGGCCGCAGGCATCAAGATGTTCGACATGATGAGCGCCACCAACACCCTGCAGGACAAGCTCCACGAGAACACGGAATATTTCATCGGCCGCATGAAGGCGGCAGGCTTCGACATCAAGCCCACCGAAAGTGCGATCTGCGCCGTGATGCTCTACGACGCCCCGCTCTCGCAGAAGATGGCCGCCAGGCTCCAGGAGGAAGGAATCTACGTCACGGGCTTCTACTACCCTGTGGTCCCGAAGGGCCAGGCCCGCATCCGCGTACAGGTGTCGGCCGGCCACGAGCGGGAGCACCTCGACAAGTGCGTCGCCGCCTTTACCAAGATAGGCAAAGAACTTGGAGTGATCAGATAAAAAAAGGAGCCTCACGGCTCCTTTTTTTATCTGAAGACATTCAAGACTAGTCGTCTGTGAGGGAGAAGCGATAGAACGCAAGGACCTTCGCATCCTTGTCGGCAGCGGCCAGGACGTCCTTCACAGGGGTCTTGCCATCGCCCATCTGATACTCCTGCTGCTCCAGCGTGCTCTCCTTGAAGAACTTCTGGACGCGGCCGGCGGCGATGTTCTGGACCATCTGCTCGGGGAGGTTGGCTGCCTTCTCGGCAGAAACCTTCGCGATGATGCTGCGGGCCTGGTCGGCCTGCTCGGGAGTGAGCCAGCCCTTCGCGGTGTTGGAAGAGATGTGGTCTTCGCTGTCGCAGTGAGCCGGGTT
This sequence comes from uncultured Bacteroidales bacterium, assembly GCA_905235995.1. Classification (GTDB taxonomy): domain Bacteria; phylum Bacteroidota; class Bacteroidia; order Bacteroidales; family UBA932; genus Cacconaster. The sequence goes on along the minus strand of CAJONI010000036.1, from coordinate 1,014 downwards.
GATGCCCACTTTCTTGAGGGCGTTCTCGACGGCCTTGCGGACCTGCTCTTCCTTGGTCTTCTCGATGGCCACCTGACGCTCTTTCTCAATCACGTCGGCAGGGCAGTCCTCGGGAGATACCGACACGGGGTTCATCGTCACCACCTGGATGGCGATACCCTTTGCCAGCTCCTCGTCGATGGGCTTGTTGAAAGCCACGATCGCGCCGAGCTTGCCGTTGGTGGTGTGCACGTAGGAAGCCACGTAGGGAGCTTCCAGCTTGCCGTAGAAAGCCAGAGTGTGCTTCTCGCCACTCTTGCCGGTCTGCTGGGAGATGGCGTCTTCCACCGTCTCGCCGTTGGCGAGCTTCACGGCCTTGAGGGCCTCGAGGTCGGCCGGAGCCGCAGCAATGGCCGCGTCGGCGATGGCGTTGGCCAGGGCCTGGAACTCGGCGTTCTGCGACACGAAGTCGGTCTCGCAGCCAAGGCAGACGAGAATCGCCTTGCCGTCGGCGGTGCGGGCCTTCACGGCACCTTCGGTGGTCTCGCGGTCAGCGCGCTTGGCGGCCACGAGCTTGCCTTTTTCACGAATAATCTCCTGGGCACGGTCGAAGTCGCCTTCAGCCTCAACGAGGGCCTTCTTGCAGTCCATCATGCCGGCACCCGTCATCTTGCGCAGCTTTGCGACATCCATTGCTTTGATTTCCATGGTAGAGGGTGTTTACAGGTTAATTATTCTTCAGTCTTGGGTTCTTCGGCGGGAGCCTCTGCGGGTGCTTCGGCGGGAGTCTCTTCCTCAGCCTTTGCACGGCGGGCACGCACCTTGCGTACGGGGGCCTCTTCCTTCTCGGGGGTCTCTTCCTTCTCTTTCTCCTTCTCGATCCTGCGCTCCTCGAGTCCTTCGGCCACAGCGGCGCAAAGGGTCTCGGTGATCAGCTGGATGCTCTTGGCCGCATCGTCGTTGGCCGGAATCACATAATCAATCGTGGTCGGGTCGCAACATGTATCAACCATTGCGATAACGGGGATGTTCAGA
>CAJONI010000035.1 GCA_905235995.1 uncultured Bacteroidales bacterium | reverse complement strand
GAGAACAAGAAGTTCCAGTATGCGACCATCCGCAAGGGTGCCCGCTCATCGGAGTATCTTGGCAGCCTTCAGTGGATAGAGGATGCCGGCATCATCTCCAGATGCTACAATCTCACCCAGACCGAACTGCCGCTGGACGGCAATGCGCAGGACGATGTATTCAAGGTTTATATGCGGGACTCCGGCCTGTTCCTCTCCATGCTGGAACAAGGCACGCAGTCTGATGTCCTGCTGGGAAATCTTCTCGGTTACAAGGGCGCTATCTTTGAGAACATCATCGCAGACGTTTTCTCCAAGATGGGCCGGGACTTGTACTACTATCACAAGGAGTCCGGGCTGGAGGTCGATTTCCTGATGCGTTACAAGGGACAGATTACCCTCGTCGAGGTCAAGTCCACCACTGGAAACATCAAGAGCACCAAAACCATCCTGAAGAACAAGAATGTATATCATGTGAACAGCGCCATCAAGCTGGGCAAGTACAATGTCGGACGTGATGGAGAGACACTTACGCTGCCGTTGTATATGGCCTTTCTGCTCACGGCATATTGATCGGTTTGTCACATTTCAGTTTTTGTCCCCCGAAGGAAGAGTGGCCGGGAAAAGATTTGTCCCCCTAAAAATATTGGGAACAATGGGGGGACAAAAGTGAAAACTCGAAAAGCCGATCACTCCTATTCCTGAAAAGAATACCCGAATCCTGCGCGGGTCTCAAGAGCATCTGCATATGGGCCGATCTTCTTACGGATGCGCGTTATGTTCACATCAACCGTACGGGGTGTTACAATGACATCATCTGGCCACACGGCCGACAGCAACTGCTCCCGTGAAAACACCTTCCCCCGGTTCTCCAGAAAGAGTTTCAGAAGCTCATACTCGGTCTTAGTGAAGTAGACATCCACTCCGTCCACGGTCACCTTCTTGGCATCGGTATCCATCTGGATGCCAATGTAACGGATGCCGTTGCGGACAGCACCGAGACGGGCTTCCACTACGTTTATGATGTAGTCTCCCGTCTTTTCGCATTCGCCGATCATGTCGTCGTACACGGAACCATTGTCGTATCCGTACAACTGGGCGTCCAGACTTTCGATATTCTGCTGTTTGAGTGCATTGCGGCAGGCATTGATCCGGCGCTCGAGGTATTCTGAGACGGCAAGGCTGAAATCCTCCCTGCGTCCGGAAAGAAGCGCGTTCATACGGGAAAGGGCGTCATCGACCAGCGAGAACATCTCCTGGATACCCTTATCCTGCTGTTCGGTAAACTCGATCTTGCTGCTCCTCTTACGCCGAAGGATACGGGCCAGGTTGAAGCAGCTGTCGCCCACAGACTCCAATTCCCCGATCTGCCGGAGCATGGAACGGACCTTCTCTTTCGTCTCGTCAGAAAGATGAGACGATCCCAAATCTCCCAGGTAGCGTCCAATCTCGTTTTCCATCCGGTCACTTCCTTCCTCACCCTTCTCGATGCGGTCATAGAGTTTGGAAAAACCCTGCTCGTCTTTCGCGGCATATAGTTCCCGGACCAGTGAGAACATATGCTGGGTCTTTTCCCCGTAAACGACAATCTCTTTCTGCGCCTGCAGCACGGAGATTTCCGGCGTCTTCATAATGCCACCGCTGATATATTGAAGGCGGAACTCATCCTCCACGTCAGACTTCCTGGGCCGGACAATCCTGCAGACCAGCTTCTCAATCTGCGGGACGAACCAAATCAGGATGGCGGTGTTGATGACATTGAAGCAGGTGTGGAAAGCCGCGAGCGTAAAGGAAAGCAAAGTGGTGTCCTGCTGAGGCGCCTCCGGGTCAAGTCCCACGATGCCGCAGACCGCCCTCACGAAGGGGAAGAAAACTATGAGCATCCAGATGACACCGAACACGTTGAACACCAGGTGGGCCATGGCGGTCCTCCGGGCCTGGGTGTTTGCATTCAGAGCCGCCAGATTGGCTGTGGACGTGGTGCCGATATTCTCACCCATGACCAGCGCGATACCCTGATAGATTGAAATGGCTCCCGTGGCGCAGAGAACCATCGTAATGGCTATCAGCGCGGCAGAACTCTGGAGGACGGCCGTCAGGATGGTGCCGATGAGCAGGAACAGCAGGATGGTGGCGTAGTTGGTCTTGAAACTGGAGAAGAACTCAACAACCTCAGGCTTGCTGGGCAGGTCCATCTCCACCCCGGTCGTTTTCAGAAGGACCATCGCATAAAAGAGTAAACCAAGTCCTATCAGGAAGTCACCGAAATATCGATGCTTCCCGAGTTGAATCAGAACGATACCGATGCACAGGACAGGCCAGACGAGATTGATAATATTGAAGGAGAAGCCGGCCGAAAGGATCCAGGCCGTCAGGGTGGTGCCGATATTGGCACCCATAATTACCGATATGGCCTGCGTCAAGGTGAGCAGCGCGGCATTCACGAAGGACACCGTCATCACGGTGGTTGCGGACGATGATTGCACGGCTACCGTAATCAGGGCTCCGGTGGCCACGCCGGAAAAACGGCTTTTCGTCATGGCCCCGAACAAGTGACGAAGCTGGGGACCTGCCATTTTTTGCAGGGCCTCACTGGTCATTTTCATGCCAAATATCAAAATGGCGATTGAGCCAAGGAGTTTCAATATAATCAGCATATTCAGAAGTTTACAGTGCAAAGATACGCACGAGGACTGAATACCTCAAGTCGTAAAACCAATTGTAACAGAATTTTAACGGCCAACCTACAACGGTTGCTGCGGACCGGAAAAGAGCAATGATCCTCAGAATCTTTTGCCGATACAGAGCTGAATGCTCTCCGCAGCCCTGAATCTGTGGGCCTTCAGGACAATTCCCAGGTACATGTCAGCAGCTTTGGGAAAGTAGTACTTGAGCGTTACCAACTGATAAAGGATTTTGTTGCGTTCCAGTCCGTCGTTATGGTGCAGATACCGTCCGACACCGACCATCAGCGAAAAATCGCGGTAGCTGAGCTCATGCAGTATGGAAATACCACATGAGACAGGATCGTACGTCTCGCCCAGACCGTCGCTTTCCGCAATCTTGTTGTAGAAAGGCGTAAAGAACAAGTCGAATCCCAGACCGCTGGCTTGAGTGCGGCAATATCTGTAAAATGCGTTGACCTCGAAAGAATATTTGAAGTAACGGTCTTTGACCCAAGTGCCATTCTCTGCTATATTCTTCTGATAGCTGGCGTCGTTGCCCATGATGCCGCCTGACATCTGAAAGGCAAACTTAAAGCCGCGCCTGAATCCGTCGTCCTCAGGCTCGACCTGCAAGTCTTCCCCGCTGCGCGGAGATCTCATTCCGACGCGCATGGCGATTTCGAAGGCATTCAGGCCGAAATTCGGGAAGGTGACTGCGCCGTTGGAATGATGGTTGAAAAATAAGCCGATACCCAGGTCATAGCGGGACGAAAGGGCATACTGCGCCTGCACTCCCAAAGAGATATGGGCGTTGACAGGCATGGAAATGAGCACATTCCAGGGGTTTGTGACCGGGTCATAACGCCTGTTGAACATGAATCCGAGACCGAATTCGCCGCTATACCCGAGACTGAAACCACCCGCCGTGAGAAACTGGCGGTCAAAATACCCGTACAGGCTGTAAATGTTGCCAATACCCGGTCCGTTTGCAGCCTTCACGCCTGCAAGGCCATCAAACTGGAAGCCGATACCCACCTCCGGGTGCTTGCAGATGGATGCGTAAGGAGACTGACCGTAATCAGCCCAGCCCAACTTGACATCAAGGGTGACGAATGCCGGGGCCACGTCCTCCCCGAAAAGGGCCGGATAAAACCGGCTGTCATACAGAGCTTTACTGTAACCCGCGTAAAACGAGACATTCTGTGCGTTGCTTCCTGCAAATCCTGCAAGAAGGAATGCCAAACAGATTATGAGATATTTTACCCTCATGATAACTGAGCATTAACAAGAAGCCAGGTATTCCCCAAAAGCAGACCGGTATAGTTCTCCGACTGGCAGCGTCACACCATTGTCCAGCCGCACACTGGTCCTGGAGGCATCTGCCATATGCCCCAACGCAATGATATAGGAGCGGTGGATGCGCATGAAATGTCCCTTGGGCAACTGTTCGATCAGGTTTTTGAGGCTATACAGAACGATGACCGGCGCTTCAGCATCGGCCAGATGAATCTTGATGTACTCGCTCCAGCTCTCTATATATACGATCTTTCGGGTATCGACGCTGACGATGCGGTAATCGGCCTTGAAATGCAGGATGGCCCCAGCCTCCTTTTCCGCAAGCGCCGCTTTCATTTCCAGATGGTCGCGCAGTTTCCCGCAGGATGCTTCGAATTCCTTTAGGCTGAACGGCTTAAGCAGATAGTCCACCGCATTCACGCGGAATCCCTCCACGGCATACTCAGAATACGCTGTGGTAAAGATCACCGCCGGAGGATGCGGCAGCGACTTGATGAAGTCCATCCCGCTCAAATCCGGCATGTTGATGTCCAGAAAGATGGCGTCAGCATGCTTCAGATATGGTTCCGCCGCGGTAGCGCAGTTGCATGCGGCCACCAGTTCCAGATACGGCACCTTCCCGATATACATCTCAAGCTGGCGCAGGGCCAGCGGTTCGTCGTCTATGGCAATGACCCGGATCATGACTGAAGGAAATCGGGTTGCGAAGGGATGACCATCAGCACGTCGTAGCGCCCTTCCTCCTCATCGGTAGAAAGCACGAAGGTATTACCGTAGAGGAGCGAAAGCCTCCTCCGGATATTCTCCAGGCCGATGCCGTGCCGCTCGTCACCTTCCGACGGATGTGAGGAATTGGAGCAGTGGAATACCACCTTTCCGTCCTGCAGCTCTACCTTTACGCGTATGAATGAATCGGCCGAGTAACTGATGCCATGTTTGAAAGCGTTCTCCACAAAAGAGGCCAACACCAGCGGTGGAACTGCTGCGCCCGCACTGTCTTCCGGGAAGAGGATATCAATCCGGACGGCATCTTCCGGGTAACGGAGCCGCATCAGGGAAATGAAGTGCTCGATGAAGTCCAGCTCCTTCGCCAACGGGATGGTGGGGGCATCGCCCTCATAGAGCAGGATGCGCATCATCTTGGAAAATACTTCGATGCTCTCCTTGGCCTTCTCCGGGTCCATATCCACCAGCGCGTGGATGTTGTTGAGCGTATTCATCAGGAAGTGCGGATTGATCTGATACCGGAGGGACTCCAGCTGCTGCCGGGTATTTTCCGCCTCCAGTTCCTTCATCCGGCGCTCCTTGCGACGGGATTCGATATAGAAATACGCACCCAGGTCCACACCGATCAGGAGGATTCCCATGATCAGCTTCGACGCTTCCGGACTCATCGGCCCGCGCCGTCCCGGTTTGTCAGGGCCTCTTCCTTCCGGTCCGGGTGGCGGCGAAGGCATCATTTCTGGTTCCTCCGGGAAAGGCGAAGGGCCCTGGGGGCGGCTGACCGGCGAAAGGCACCAGACTCCGAACAGGACCAGCAGCGCGACTGTGAGTCCCAAGTATAGCGGAAGCCTCTTCCTGATAAGGGGTGCCAGGAAGAAGTGATGAATCAAAACGAGAAGAAGAAATGGGAGCAGGGTCTTCATCCACATTGATTTTTGCAAAAATACCACCTTTTTTCCATATAACCCGTCAGTTCGCTGAAGAAATGAGGGCGTTCGCTGAATGCCAGCCCAGTCCATCGGCCTGTGGTTCGATTGTTGGTTATCCTGCGGAAACGTGTACTAAACCCTTTTGTGTTATGAAACAGATTGTATTGCTCCTCACAACGATAGCGTTCGCCCTGACGGCCTGCGTACAGGACGATTTCCCTTTCGGACCCGACGGCTCCGGTGTTTTTCCCGGAGACCAGCAAGCCGTCTCCAACCTGAAAGACCCTTCCCTCGCCTGGAGCGCAGACTCCTTTGATGCCACCATCGGCACCGAGACCGTTTTTCCCACGCTTACAAATATCTATAACGTGAGTGTCACGTACGCATCCTCACAGCCGGAAGTGGCCACGGTCAGCAGCAGCGGCGCTATTACCCTCGTTGCCGCCGGTTCGACGATGATAACGGCTTCATCCGCTGCCGACGGGACCTATTCGGAGTCCAGTGCCTCTTATCTGCTGACCGTCGTGAGCACCTCAGGAAGCGATGCCTATGACGGATCGCTCACTTTTGCATCCACCGGAGACCCTTCCTCCGACGACGACATCTCCACCACCACCTTCAAGGGGAAGATTACCATTACTTTCTCCCCGTCCGGCGATGCCGTTGTCACCGGCGACAGTTATGGCTACGTGTCCGTGGATGGCAACAAGGTCACGGTGAACAACACCGGCGGAGAAGTGCTCATTTACGAACTCACCGGCACCACCTCCAACGGGTTCTTCAAGGTCTATGGGGCCAAGAAACAGGCCATCGTCCTGAACGGCGTGAGCATCACCAATCCGGACGGCGCGGCCATCAACAACCAGAACAAGAAACGCACGTTCATCGCGGTCTATGGCAACAATACGCTCTCGGACAGCGCTTCGGCGGCTTATGCCCAGGAAGGGGAAGAAGACTTGAAGGCCGTTCTTTTCAGCGAAGCGCAGCTGATCTTCAGCGGCAGCGGACTGCTCACGGTCAATGCCCTGAACAAGCAGGAGAAATCGGCCATTGCTACCGATGACTATATCCGACTTATGAACAGCCCCACCATCAAGGTAAACGCAGGCAGCGGGGCCGGACACGGATTCAAGGGCAAGGATTACGTCCAGCTTTCCAGCGGATCCCTGGCAGTATCGACGGCCGGTGATATGAAGAAAGGCATCACCACCGACGATTACGTCCTGGTGGAAGGCGGCACGCATATGGTCACCGTGACCGGCGGTGTGGCCTGGGACGACGAAGACTCCGAATACAGCGGCACGGCCGGCGTCAAGGCCGACAATTACTTCGCCATGACCGGCGGCGCTCTTACCATCAGGAACACCGGCGACGGAGGCAAGGGTATCAATGCAGGGAGCTACGACTATGACGAGACCGACCACACCCTCTCCGACAGCTATATCTCAGGCGGCACCCTCACCGTAACCACCACCGGCCGTGAAGTGAACGATGTCTCGGCCAAGGGCATCAAGATCGGCTGGGTGACCAAGGAAGGCACTGGAGACCGCGCCAGAGTGACGGGTTACGCCGGCAAGCTCACCATCAGCGGAGGGACCGTCGTCGTGAACAGTTCTCATGGCGAAGGCCTGGAAGTGAAAGGTGATCTGACATTCGACGGAGGCGAGACATACGTATCCTCCACAAGCGACGACGCCATCAACTGCCAAGGCGACCTCACGGTAAACGAAGGCTTTGTCTATGCCTTCTCTTCCGGCAACGACGCCATGGACTCCAACGGCAACACGAAGCTCAATGGTGGCTACGTGATGGCCGTGTGCACGAAGGGCAGCCCTGAAGTGGCCATCGACGCCAATACGGAAGAGGGCAAGAAACTGTACATTAACGGCGGAGCGACCGTCGTGGCTTACGGCGGCCTGGAAAGCGGGTATTCCGCCTCGCAGGGCGTGTACAGCATGAGCGGAACCGCAGGTGCCTGGAACGCCCTCTATGACGGCAAGTCATTCATCGCCGCATTCAAGGCACCGTCCAATATCTCCAACTTCATCGTATCGGCCCCTTCTCTTACAAGCGGATATAAAGGAGTGAGCGTGAGCGACGGCGGCAAGTGTGGCGGCGTCTGGGCAACGGACGGTATCTCTGGAGGCACCTCCGTGACCCTCTCCAAATACTCCGGCGGCAACGGCGGCCCGGGAGGCAACTGGCCCGGCGGATGGTAGTTCAGAATTTTACTTTCGTGAATTCCGCATTCCGAAAAGCCGTGGGCGTCATGCCGGTATTCTGCCTGAAATAGCGGCAGAAGAATGAATCCGACCGGAAATGAAGCGTATCGGCAATCTCGCGGACGCTCATCTGCGTTGAAGACAGCAGCGCCTTGGCTTCGATGATCACCCTGTCTTTGATCAGGCTCACCGGCACCTTACCGGAAGCGAGCCGCACCATCTTCGAGAAATATTTGGGAGACACGCAGCAACGGTCGGCATAGAAAGAGACATTCCGCTCACGGCAGGCATATACCTGAAGGTCGTCCATGAACTTCAGGTATATCTCCTGCTCCCGGGGACGGCTCTCCTCGTCTTTTCCGGCCGCATCGAGCATGGAAAGGAACAGGTCGGACGAAATGCCCAGAAAATGGCCGATGAGCGCCTTCTTGTAGGGTCCTTGCGCCTTCTCGTACAAGACTTTGACCTCCTTGTACAGACGGACGTACGATTCCCGTAGCGACGACTCCAGATGCAGCCGGACCGGGATTGACCGGTGGATCAGGAAGGATTCGGCATACATTATCTGCCGCCCCATCAGTTCGTAATACTTCCGGTCCGCAAAGGCCATGGCAATGGTCTTGAAATCAGCACTGCAAGTCACGCTCTCGACAATCGAACCGTTCTTCACGAGCAAAAGATCATCCTCCCCTACCTGGAAGGTCCTGCCGTTGATGGTGGCGGTCATCGACCCTTCCAGGCAGATGATCGTCGCCGTAAAACGGAGGATGTTCGGGAAAGACAGCTTATGCGCACCCTCATAGGCATAATCCAGCAGAGTATAGTCGCCGGACAGGTTGTCGTCGATGAATATGGATTCCCCGATGACGATACTGTCCGCTATTCTCTGAAACAGGCGCGGAAACAGGCTTCCTATGGGCTGGTCGCTTGGCATACGATTTTTCTGTAAAATTACAGAAATACAATAATATTCCCGACATATTTTCCAAAAAGCGAAAAATGTGACATTTTAAGCGTCATATCTGTAATGCCCGTCACTTTTTATAGGCATACCTTTACATACCATTATACGGATATGACGCTATGAACAGGAAAGTCTATATCGTGACCGGAGCCAACGGTCATCTCGGCAGCACCATCGTCCGCTACCTCGAACGGCAGGATTACCCTGTACGCGGCTTGCTGCTTCCGTCCGAAGAAAATACGGACCGGGAAAAGATAACCTACTTCAAAGGAGACATTACAGTCCGTGGAACGATGGAAGACATCTTCTCAGGATTGGAAGGCCATGATGTCATCGTCATCCATGCGGCCGGACTGGTCAGCATCGGAAGCGAGATTACGCCCGCCCTGTACGATGTAAACGTAAACGGTACGCGCAATGTCATCGCCATGTGCCGCAGGTATGGGGTCCGGCGTCTGCTGTATGTCAGCTCCGTCCACGCCATTAGCGAGGGGGACGGGCTCTCCGTCATCAGGGAGGTCAATTCCTTCCCGAAAGAAGCGGTAACGGGAGCCTATGGCATCACAAAGGCAGAAGCCACACAGGCAGTAATGGACGCGACAAAGGACGGGCTGGATGCCGTCATCGTGCATCCTTCCGGCATCTTAGGGCCATTTGACAACGGCAGGAACCACATAGTCCAGTTTATCCGGCAATACCTGGACGGAAAACTACACGGCGGCGTGACCGGAGGCTATGACCTCGTGGATGTGAGGGATGTGGCGAAAGGCTGTATCGCTGCGGCGGAGAGAGGCAGGAGTGGGGAATGCTACATCCTGTCCAACCGTTATGTCCCCATCTCCGACCTGATGGCCAGCATGGGAGCGGCGACGGGAGGGAAAGTCCCCCATTGCTACCCGCTCGGGCTTGTGAAAAGGATTGCTCCCCTTTTCGAATGGATAGGAAAAGTCAGGCATAAGAGGCCGCTGTTCACCCGGTACTCCCTGCACATGATGGAGGCAAACGGCCGGTTTTCCCACGACAAGGCTACGATGGAACTCGGATACAGCCCCATGGACATCAAGGATTCCGTCAGGGACACCATCCTCTACCTCAGAGGGGAAACCGTAGACAATCTACTGATCTGACATGACCTGGACCTAATGAACCGGTGCCGCCCAGAAGCGGTCGGCATCTGTAGTGATCGTGTTCCCTCCCCCGATCCTGTACGGCTCGAAGCCCGACGGAACAAGGTTGACGTAGGAGTCCCTGATCACGTCTTTGTGGTCATAATTTTCCTGATAAAAAGACAATTCGCCCCAGCAGGAGAACCAGTAGACGTTCTTGGCCATGTAGGCGTAATGCTCATCCTTCTTTGTGCTGCCATTCTCAAATCCAGGATACATCCTCATCTTTTCGCCGGAGATATAATGCTCACGCATCTCCCTGAGCGAAACATCAGGCCGTTGATGGCCAGAAGATGCTCTTTACGAACCTTGAGCCACATTCTTCTTCCTTCTGCTCCTGATGATCAGGAATGCGCCCAGGAGCAGGAATGTGACGAGGATGCTGACCATTTCCGGCACGTGCCCCAACGGATCTACCCAGAACTCGGTGAAGAGGCCGTTGCGGGCGAAAACCTCGACGGTGGTCCAGAAGATGACGACTGTGGAGATGGCCATCCGGATGTTCGGCCCCCAGCCGCCCAGTTTCAACTCATACTTGAACATGAATATCGAGCCGACGAGGCAGCCTATGGCGACGGCAATGGTGACTGGATGGCTTTCGCCCAGGAAGACAGGATCATAGACGAACATCAGCAGCAGGTACATGGTCCACAGCATGACGTTCAGTTCCATGAAGGTGGTGATGGCCGTATGGTGGCTCATGTTGCGGGGGACGATGGCGTCGCGCCGGCTGCCGAAGAAGACCTTCTGCAGCCAGTTCAGGGCGAGGCAGCCGGTCTTGGAGCCAAAGAGATAGAGGACGATGAACATCACCCAGAAGCCGAAGGAAGCCGGCATGATGAGGTATTCCGGACGGGAACCGCGCATGGCCTTCAGTTCCGCCGCCGGGATATCGTTCACGTCCACTCCGTTGATAAGCATTTCGTGGTTGACTCCGATGCCGTTGACATATTCCGTGGTGGTCTGGACGATGCCCGAACCGACCAGGTCGTAGTGAACCCCGAAACGGGCGGCGAAGTAGCCGTACAGGAACTCCACCCATCCGGTCCAGAAGAGCAGGCCGCCGAAGAGGCCGAAGAGCGTCTGCCTGGTGTCTCCCTTCACGAATACGCCCCAAATGACAATGGCCAGACCTACGGCTCCCATGATGAACGCGCTGACGTTGACAGCGTGATGCGACATAGTATCCTCCATCACGCGCATCAGGCCGTGACCGAGGGGCATGGTGAACAGGACGAGGAAGAACGATGCGATGGTCTTTCCCCAGTAGAGTTTCTGTGTCTTCATATCGTTATGTATTTGAATATCGTTTCCGAAACAGCATGAGCAGCTCTTCTTTCCGGCGCTGGAGGTATTCATCGATCTGCCACTCGTCGTAGCCGGCCACGTTCTTCAGGAAAGGAACATGAAGGAACGGCGTATAGGGAAGGGTGAGAACCGTTTCAAACATGCCTGTGACATTCCCGTCCGGGACCGATTCCCTGAGACGCTCGACATGCCCGTCTATTACCCCCCTGGCCGATTCGTATAGACGCTCCCGGTACCTCGCCAGGTATTCCGGATGGCTCCTGGAGGCGTCCAGCAGCAGGAACGGGAAATAACGGTCCTCATTGAAGAGGCCGAACATGGCCGATGCCGTTTTGGTCAGGGTCTCCTCAATTCCGCCGTGCTCCCGCATCACATCCCTGAGAACGGCCAGCGCCTTCTCCACGTGATTGTCCAGGATACGCAGGAACAGTTGCTCCTTGGTCCGGTAGTAGTAGTTTACCATCGCATGGGTTACGCCCACGCTCCTTGCAATCCTGGCTGTGGAAGCCGCATCAAAGCCGGAGCGGTAGAATTCTTCCTCGGCTGCTGCAAGTATCTTATCTTCGATCGTCATACTAACAATAACGTTTAACAATATCGTTAATTGCAAAGGTAGGACAATTTGTGGATAAAACAAAAAGGAAGAAGGCTTAGCTGTTTCTGATTGAACGGAACAGGTACAGTATCGGGAAGATTTCCAAGCGGCCTATCAGCATTTCAATCATTCCTGTCGCCTTGAGAACAGCCGGGAAGTCTGCATAATTGGACATCGACCCAACGTTACCGAAACCCGGCCCTACGTTGCCGATACAGGCAATGGAGGCAGTGACGCCCGTGGTAAAGTCGAGTCCCAGGGCGATGTTGACGGCAGCGAAGACAACCATCAGTATGAGGTAGCAGAAAACGTATCCGTATGCGTCGCTTACCTGTTCTCCCGAACGGGTCCTGCCGTCCACCCGGACCAGGTAGATGCCGTTGGGCGTCACGGCCAGTTTCACTTTCCGGTATATACCTTTTGCAGCCAGGATAGCCCGGTCCACTTTGATGCCCCCGGAGGTGGAGCCGGAGCATCCGCAGATGAGCGAGCAGATGACAAGCACCGACATGCTGAGCGGCGGCCAGAGCGTGGTGTCCTGCGTAGCGAAACCGGTTGTCGTTGATATGGAAGCCACCTGGAAGGATGCGTCCCGGAGGGCATGGGAGAAGGACGAGTAATTACCTTTTGCCATCAGATCGGCCGTGACGATGACGATTGCGATGCCAACCAGGCACAGGAAGACCCTGATGGTCTCGGACTTCCAGATGTAACGGGGTCTGCCCTTGATGAAGGCCAGGAAGAGGATTCCGAAATGTACGCCTGCCGCTAGCATTGCGACGGTCAGGACGATCTCGGCCGCCGGATTGGCGTAGAAAGCGATGCTCGCGTTCCTTGTACAGAAGCCACAGGTGCTGCAGGCAGACATGGCGTTGGTAACGCTGTCGAACCATCCCATTCCGGTGAGTTTAAGCGAAAAGAACGTGACGAGCGTAAGGGCGACATAGGTGATGAGCATACGGTTGGCGAAACTTGTTTTCTTCACTCCGAAGAGGTATTCCCGGGCAACGTTGGAAATCTCCGCCCCGTACAAAGTGGTTTTGTCGGTCCTGCCGGTGAACATGGAGAACAGGGTGACGATGCCGATGCCTCCCTCCCATGCCGTGGAGATACGCCACAGTTGAAGCCCTTTCGGGAGAGATTCGATATCATTCAGGATGGAAGCCCCGGTGGTCGTGAAACCCGATACGCTTTCGAATATGGCATTGATGGGCGTAAACTCCCTGCCGTACAAGAGAAAAGGAAGCATACCGAAAAGACAGGAGAGCAGCCAGGCCCCCACTACGATACAGTTTCCCTCCTTGAAACTGAGTTTGTGCTGACCTTTACGGACAAAGATCAGCGGGAAGAAACCGGCCGTACCTGTAACATAGGCCGAGAAGAGGAGCGGATTGCGGCTTGTGTCGCCGGAGGTGCAGCATGCCACGATACCTGACACAGTCATAAGCGCTGCTGCCAGGAGCAACGAGATGCCTATATACCAGGTGATTACCCTCCAGTTCATATAAATTGACTTTACGCTGCAAAGTTATTTTGCCAAACTCCATTTATCAACATAAAAATTTTTATCTTTGCATTGATAATATCAATCCTGGGGAATAACCATGACTCTTCAACAACTGCGTTACATAATTGCCATCGGCCAGTACCGGCACTTCGGCAAAGCGGCCGAGGCCTGCGGTCTCACCCAGTCCACCCTGAGTCTGATGGTCAAGAAACTGGAAGAGGAGTTGGATGTACGGCTCTTTGACAGGGATGCGCATCCAGTAGTTCCCACAGAAATAGGCAGGAAAGTCATTGACCAGGCTAAGGTGGTTCTTTATAACGTAGAGCAGATAGCAGAAATGACCCGCTCGGAAAAGGAGACGCTGACCGGCCCCCTGAAAATCGCCCTGATCTCCACGGTAGCGCCCGTGCTGGTGCCGGGTCTTTTCAAGTATATCGCCGAGAATTATCCTTCAATCTCCCTACAGACGGAAGAGATGCTTACGGATACCATAAAGGACAAACTCCGGAAAGCGGATGTGGATATGGGAATCATGGCCGGCCCGGTACGGGATGCAGACCTGCTGGAGATTCCTCTCTATCACGAACGGTTCCTGGCCTATGTCTCATCCAACAACCCCGCATACGCGCAAGAAAGCATCCGTATGGAGACTATCCTGGAACAGCCGGTGTGGATTATCCGAAACGGTCTGAGGCAGCTGGACCCGTCGGAACTGAAGCAGGGTGGTATCACTTACGACCAATTCTTCGAGGGCGGTCGCGTGGGCATCCTGATCCAGGTGGTCAACGACAATGGCGGCATTACCATTATTCCGGAGACGCACTCCAACTTGATCCTGTACAGCCAGCAGGCTTGCCTTCGTCCCATCGTGGACCCTGTGCCTGGCCGCAGCATCTCACTGGTCATCCGTGCCGACTACATTCACGAGGCAAAACTGAACGCGGTAGTGGATGCCGTCAGGCGAATCATCCCGGGCACGTTGCTGGAAGGCGTGATCAGAAAGGGTAAACTGTCTTTGTAAATTCCTATAGGACTACTTCAGGCAAAGCAACCGGGTCAGCCGTTGACGCCGTGGCCGAAGAGGGCGAAGTCGCCCCTGAGGGGGTCATCGGGGAAGATTTCGGAGAGGGTTGCCGTGAGGCGGCGGGCGGCGCTCATCGAAGCGGTTTTGCTGGAGGAAAGCCCGAGTTTCACCGACTGCTGCAGGACGTGGGTGTCGAGCGGGATGATGAGCGTGCGGCGGTCGATGAACTCCGACCAGAGCCCGAGGTCCACGGGAGAATCGCTGCGGACCATCCAGCGCAGGAACATGCAGACACGCTTGCAGGCAGACTGCGTGTCCTTGGGGATAATGACGCTGATGCCTCGGGTCGAGAAGTATTCGCATATGGCCGCCACTGCGCCGAAGCCGTCCCCTGCCCTGTCCTTCACATATTCTCCCAGAGTGCCGTGATCATCAAGCAACTGCCTGTATGCCTGAAGGAAAGAGTGCATCGTGTCGCAGGTGTAGAGTCGGTAGAAGCAGCTGCTGTCGCCGGCGTGCAGGCTGTGGCCGAAGGCACCGCTGCGAACCCAGGCGTCCACCTCTCCCCCGCTCCAGTCGAGAAGCGTCCGGATCTTCGGCAGGAACTGGCTGCGGCTGCCGTAGCTCAGGCTGGCGGCGATGAATGCCATGGCCTCCTGATTCCCTGTCCCGGATACCTGGTGCATGAACCACGAAGGATCGCCTTCGATGAAGCCGGCGGTCTCGTATTCGTCCGCATAGCGGAGCAGGAGTTCCCTTGTCGCAGCGTCAACCATCGGTCTTCCGGTATATCTTCCAGCCTATGCATCCCATGGCGAAGGACATCAGGGGCGAAATGATGTTGAAAAAGCAGAAAGGCGCGTATGCCAGCGTCGATACGGAGAGTATGGTGGCCTGCGTCATGCCGCAGCTCGACCAGGGGAAGAGCGGCGAGGTGACCGTAGCGGAATCTTCCACGCTCCGGCTCAGCAGTCGACCTTCATATCCCGTGCGCTCATAGGTGTCGCGGTACATGTTCGAGGTGAGGATGACGGCAAGATACTGGTCGGACACTATGCCGTTGAGCGCGGTGCCGGTGGCCACCGTGGCGCCGACAAGCCCTCCGCGGGAGCGCGTCAGGGGCCTGAGTATGCGCGAGAGATCGTCGATCATCCCGCTGCCCTGCATAGCCGCGCCGAAGCACATCGCGCAGATGATCAGATACACCGTGTTGAGCATTCCGAGCATGCCGCGGCTCGATATGAGCTGGTTGACCTCAGGGACCCCGGTGTCGAGCGACACTGAGTTGTAGATCGTCTCGACCGTACCGGCGAAGAAGATGCGCGCCGACGGTCCGGAGGTGACCCTCTCCCCGATCTGCCGCACGATCTCCGGCTGGAGGATTATGGCCGCCGCTGCCGCCGCCACGACCGAGAGTGAAAGCACTATCAGCGCGGGCCTCTTCTTCCATATGAGGAAGATGGTCAGCGCAGGGACTATGAAGAGCCACGGGGTGATGTGGAAGGTTCCGGAAAGGGTCGAGGAATACACTTCCATGGGGACTGCCGGCGTCCCGCCCTTCGTCAGGCCCAGCACGGTGAATATGGCCAGGGTTATCACGAAAGAAGGGACGGTGGTCAGGTACATGTAATGTATGTGGTCGAACAGCCCCACCCTGTTGATCGACGAAGCCAGCACCGTGGTGTCGGAAAGGGGCGAGATCTTGTCGCCGAAATAAGCCCCGGAGATTATCGCGCCCGCAGTCATCGCGTCGCTGAACCCCTCGGCCCGCCCTATGCCTATCAACGCCACGCCCACCGTCGCGATGGTGGTCCATGAGGAACCTGTCATGACAGAGACTATTGCACAGAGCAGACAGGCTGTCAGCAGGAAAACCTTGGGACTGATGATTTTCATGCCATAGCAGATGAAGGCCGGAACCACGCCGCTCATGCTCCAGGTGCCGGATATCGCACCTATTAAAAATAATATGAGGATGGCCGTGGCCACGTCGCCGATCCGCCCGGAAATGGCCTTCTCGAAGCTCTTCCAGGGCGTCCTGTAGAGCCACATCGACAAGGCGATGCAGACTCCTGCCGCCACGAGCAGCGACACCTGCGAGGCCCCGAGTATCGAGTCGGCGCCGAAGATGGAGATGTCCAGCGCCAGCAACGCCACGAGCACCACGAGCGGGACACAGGCTATGAGGGTACGTTTCCGGGGAGAGATCGAAGGCATGCGCAAAGATAATCAAAGTTTGGCGCGATTTTAGAAAAAACGAGTATATTCGCATGTAAAACCTTTGTACCATGAAACGCCTCCATTTTTCCTTCATCGCCGCTTTCTCACTGGCAGTCCTCCTGGCGGCCGGCTGCGGCGCAACGAGCAAGACTCCTGCCGAAATGACGGCTGAAGAGAAACAGGCCTACGACAAGGTGGGCCAGCTGCTGGACTCCAGAAACTACAAAATCGAGGTCAACTACATGATGCCCCGCCGCGGGCCCGGCAAGGCGCTCACGGACAGCTATTCCGTAGCCGTAAACGACGAAGTGGTCGATTCCCACCTCCCCTACGCCGGAGTCGCCCAGAACGTGCCCTACGGTGGCGGCAAGGGACTCACTTTCAAGGATAAGATTGAGAAATACACCGACAGCGACTGGAATAAGGGCGTCCGCCAGGTGGTCTTCACCACCGACAACGGCGAAGACGTGCTAACCTATACCCTCAGGGTATTCAACGACGGCACGACCGACGTCCAGGTGGAAAGCCGCAACCGCGACGGCATAAGCTACCGCGGCCAGCTCAGCGCACCAGATTCAAGAACAGAGTGATCACGCTCGTGTTGATGATGTCCACGAACATCGCCCCGATGATGGGGACGATGAGGAAGGGCAGTTCAGCGTAACGATACTTGTAGCACACGGCCGACATGTTGGCCATGGCATTGGGCGTCGCGCCCAGGCCGAAGCCGCATAGGCCGCTCACCAGCACCGCGCTGTCGTAGTTCCCGCCCAGTGCCGGGAAGGCCACGAATGCACCGTAGAGCGCCATGAACGCCACCTGGGCGGTCAGTATCAGCGCCAGCGGCAGCGCGAGCGATGCGAGTTCCCATAGCCGCAGGCTCGCCATCGCCATTCCCAGGAAAAGCTGCAGGCATATGTCCCCTATCCCGACTATCTGCTCCACGCACATGCTGCGGGTCAGCCTTGGCGAGAGGCTCAGCAGGTTGCGCATGGCGAATGCGGCGATCAGCGAACCGAAATACGTGGGAAAGGTCACGCCGGTAAGCGCGAGAAGCCTGCTTATGCCCGTCCCGAAGGCCATCGCTATCATCAGCATGCAGGCTGCGGTAAGATAGCGTCGGAATGCGGTTTCTTCGCTCTGCAACCCGGTTTTTGCACTTTCGGATGCAGCGGAGGCTTCGATGCTCGTCATCACGTCGGAAGGAGCCGATTTCTCCGCCAGCGAGCGCCTGCGCGTGAGTGCCTCCCCAAGCGGGCCGCCTATCAGCGAACCGGCCACGAGGCCGAAGGTCGCGGCAGCCATGGTGATGGAAGACGCACCCTTGAGGCCCATCTGCTCCAGGAGCGGTGAGAATCCTCCGGCGGTTCCATGGCCACCGCACATGGGGATGGAGCCTGCGGCCATGCCCACCAGGGGATCCAGCTTCAGCCCTCGGGCGATTCCCAGGGAGATGAGATTCTGGAAAACGATCAGGACCAGGACGAGAATCACCATCACGACCAGAGGGCGTCCTCCCCTGCGGAGCATCTTGATGTCGCACTGGAAGCCCACCGAGGTGAAGAACAGAATCATGCAGAGGTCCTTCAGCGTCCCGTCGAACACTGTCTCGACGCCGAAGACGCTGAACATGAGCCAGGTGAGCGACGCCACCAGCAGACCGCCCGAGACGGGCGAGGGAATGCAGAAACGCTTGAGGAAAGGGATGGTTCTGGTGAAGAACATTCCGAGCAGCAGGGCGGCCACGCCTACACCCGCACTCGCATACATATCGAGGGTAAGAGTCATATTGAATACAAATATAGGAAATCCTCAGTTCGTCGCCTGAATATTTGAATAATTATGATTTTTTTCATAAATTTGAATGTGAGAACTAAATCAAACTCCATAGTTTCCATTAATCCAATCACTAACCTTCAAAACAAAAACGCATGAAAAAACTGTTGATCAGTGTTTCGATGACGTTTGCACTGCTTCTGGCCGCAACTACGGCATGGGCGCAGCAGACCGTCACCGGAACCGTGAAAGATGCTTCTGGTGAAGGAATCATCGGAGCATTCGTGTTTGTGCAGGGCAACCAGAACATCGGCACCTCAGCCGACGCAGACGGCAGTTTCACCCTCCGCGGTGTCAAAGCCGGCGACAAGCTCGAGTTTTCCTGCATCGGTTATATCACTCAGGTAGTCACCTGGAACGGAGGCCCCGTCCATGTGATCCTGGCAGAAGACGCCGAGATGCTTGAAGGAACGGTAGTCACCGCTCTTGGCATCACCCGTGAGAAGAAAACTCTGGGTTATGCCATCCAGGACGTCAAGGGTGACGTCCTCCTGGAAGCACGTGAATCCAACCTGGCCAACGCCCTGACAGGTAAGGTGGCCGGTGTGTCCATCGTACGTTCTTCCAACGGTCCTGGCGCTTCCTCCCGTATCGTCCTCCGTGGTAACAGCTCCCTCACGGGTCTGAACCAGCCGCTCATCGTTATCGACGGTGTGCCCATGGACAACTTCGTCGGTGCATCCAACAACGACTTCTGGAACCCGTCAGCCGATATGGGTAGCGGCCTGCAGGACATCAACCCTGAGGACGTTGAATCCATGACCGTACTGAAAGGCGCTTCCGCAGCCGCCCTCTACGGCTCCCGTGCCGGTAACGGCGTCATCCTCATCACCACCAAGAAGGGTGCGCAGAATCCCGGCCTCGGCCTCACCATCACAGGAACCGTCGCCCTCACCGGAGAATTCACCCGTCCTCAGATGCAGAGCAAGTACGGACAGGGCTCCCTGGGCATTTATGACAATACCGACTCCCAGAGCTGGGGTCCCGAAATCACGGGTCAGGTCGTCACCAAGTGGGACGGCAGGTCCGCCCAGCTGCAGGCCTTTGACAATGTGAAAGGCTTCTTCAACACCGGTGTCACCGACACTGAGAACGTGACCTTCTCCCAGAAATACGGCAAGACCGGCATCTACACCTCCTGGACCCGCACGAAGGACAACTCCCAGGTTCCCGGTGCCACCCTCGGCCGCAACAACATGATGATCCGCGGTACTTCCACCTTCGGCAAGAATGACAAGTGGCATTTCGACGCCAAGGTCCAGTACATCCGCATCCAGGCCAACAACCGTCCGATCTCCGGTTCGAACGTCAACGCCAACTACATGCTTAAGATGTACACCATGCCTGTCTCGGTCGACATCCGCGACTTCAAGTCCGCTGTCGACGAAAACGGCGAGATGTTCTTCTTCGGCAACAAGGACCGCATGGGTTCCAACCCCTGGTGGTATGCCAAGTACAGCACCAACCAGGACGTCCGTAACCG
>CAJONI010000034.1 GCA_905235995.1 uncultured Bacteroidales bacterium | reverse complement strand
ACAGCCTCCGCGCCTTCGCATTCCCGCAACTCACATTCGGATTCCGATTCTAACGACCAGTTAGTAGAATATGAAAAAGGGTGCCCCGCAAGGAGCACCCTTTCTTTTTCCCGTCATCCCGGACTTGATCCGGGATTTCATCGCTATTCCAGCGACTTTGTCAGTTCGATGAAATCGTCGACCGAGAGTTGTTCGGGGCGGGCGTCGAGGAAAGGGATGAAGGCGGGGAGGGAGGGACGCTCCGCGAGGATAGACTTCAGGGAGTTGCGTATTGTCTTGCGGCGCTGGCCGAAAGTAGTCTTGACCACGCGGCGGAAGAGGGTTTCGTCGCAGCCGAGCGATTCGCGGGAGCCGCGGGTCAGGCGGATCACGGCGCTCTTCACCTTGGGCGGCGGCACGAAAGCACCTTCGCCTACCGCAAAGCGGTATTCGATGTCGTACCAGGCCTGCAGGAGTACAGACAGGATGCCGTAGGTCTTGGAGCCGGGAGGCGCGGCAAGGCGCTCGGCGACCTCCTTCTGGATCATGCACACTACTTCAGGGACCCTTTCCCGCACGTCAAGTATCTTGAAGAATATCTGCGAAGAGATGTTGTAGGGGAAGTTGCCGATTATCGCGAATCCCCCCTGAAAGAGCTTGGTGAGGTCCATCCTCAGGAAATCAGCCTCGTAGAGCCCGGGGCCAAGGGCCGGATAGTGCTCCAGAAGGTACGCCACGGATTCAGAATCGACTTCTACGACCTTGAGTTCGGTGTCAGGCCGCTGCAGCAGGTATTGGGTCAGCACACCTGTTCCCGGGCCGACTTCAAGTACCGGCCCTTTGGCCTGCAGAGTATCGACAATGGCCCTCGCAACCCCCTGGTCGGCGAGAAAATGCTGGCCCAGAGCCTTTTTCGGCCGGACTGGCATCCGTTTGTTGGATTTTTCGCGATTTTTCAACTTTTCGTAAACGTTTATAAGCGTTTATACACGGAATATTTCCTGCAAAGATAGCAATCCGTGCCGATTTTTTCGGTACTTTTGCCATCGATGAAAGAGAAAGGCACACAGCTCACCCCCATGCTCCGGCAGTACTTCGACATCAAGTCGCAGCACCCCGAGGCCCTGCTGCTATACCGCGTAGGCGATTTCTACGAGACCTACGGCGACGACGCGGTGACGGCCAGCCGTGTGCTCGGCCTGGTGCTCACGCGCAAGTCGTCGGGCAACGGCACTTTCATCGAAATGGCCGGAGTGCCGCACCACGCCCTCGACAACTACATGCCGCGCCTCGTGCAGGCAGGCTATAAAGTAGCGGTATGCGACCAGCTCGAAGACCCTCGCCTGACCAAGAAACTCGTCAAGCGCGGCGTCACGGAGCTCATCACCCCCGGCGTCGCGATGAGCGACAGCCTCCTCCGCGCCGGAGAAAACAACTACCTGGCCGCCTGCGCCTTCAGCGACAATCTCGCCGGCGTGGCCTTCCTCGATATCTCGACCGGCAGCTTCAAGCTGGCCCAGGGCTCGCTCGACTACGCCGCGACCCTGCTCGGCACCTTCGGTCCGCGCGAGATCCTCGTCGAGAAATCCTATCTCGACGGCTTCCGCAAGCGCTTCGGCGAGAAGGCCTGCATCACACCCCTCGACGCCTGGGCCTTCGCACCCGAATCGGCCCGGAGCAAGCTCTGCGGCCAGATGGGCACTGAAAGCCTCAAGGGCTTCGGCGTGGAAGGCATGCCGCTGGGAATAGTGGCCGCAGGCGCGATCCTCCACTACATGGAGATGACCTGCCACACCGAGCTTGGGCACATACGCTCCGTGTCGCGCATCGATGAAGGCGCCTACGTGTGGATGGACCGCTTCACGGTGCGCAATCTCGAAGTCTTCCGGTCGGTTGCCGGTGAGGAGGGGCGCCCGCTGGTCGAAGCGGTCGGCCGCTGCTGCACGCCCATGGGCAACCGCCTGCTCCGCGAATGGCTCGCCATGCCGCTGAAAGACATAGCCGCGCTCAACGCCCGCTACGACACCGTGGAATCTTTCCTCAAGGACGGCGAGCTGCGTAACTCCGTGCGCGAAGAGCTCATGCGCGTGGGAGATCTGGAAAGAATCGTCGCCAAGGCTGCCGCCGGACGCATCCTGCCTCGTGAAGCCCTGCAGCTTGCAAGAGCGCTCCAGAGCGGTGCCACTATCCGCAAGCTGCTCAAACCCAAGGCTCTGTCCCGCTGGCGCGAAGAGCTCGACGACTGTACGGCCCTGGCCGGACGCATCGCAAACACCCTCCTGCCCGACACTGCAGCCGCACTGGGAAAGGGCGACGTAGTGGCCTCCGGCGTGTCGGAAGAGCTCGACGAACTGCGCCACACCCTCCACGGCGGACGGCAGATACTCCTCGACATCCAGGCCCGCGAGCGCGAAGCCACGGGCATAGGTTCGCTGAAAATAGGCTACAACAACGTGTTCGGCTACTACCTCGAAGTACGCAACACGTTCAAGGACAAGGTGCCGGAAGACTGGATACGCAAGCAGACCCTGGTCGGGGCCGAGCGCTACATCACCTCCGAACTCAAGCACTACGAAGAGACGATACTCGGAGCTGAGGAGCGCATCCTGGCACTCGAAACGCGGATCTACGGGGAGCTGGTGGCAGCGATGCAAGCGGAAGTGCCTGCGGTTCAGCGAAATGCTTCCACCCTTGCGCAGCTCGACGTGCTGGCAGGCTTCGCATTGCTGGCCTACGACCAGGACTACTGCCGCCCCCGCCTCGACGACTCCCTCTCGCTCGACATAGAGCAGGGAAGGCACCCCGTGATCGAGCAGATGATGCCCGAAGGCGAGGCCTATGTGGCCAACGACCTGCACCTCGACGCCACCGGCCAGCAGATAATAATCCTTACGGGCCCGAATATGGCCGGTAAATCGGCCCTGCTTCGACAAACGGCCCTCATATGTCTCCTTGCCCAGTCGGGGTGCTATGTGCCCGCAAAAAGCCTAAAAATGGGCATTGTGGACAAAATTTTCTCAAGGGTCGGAGCGTCGGACAACATTTCCCGCGGAGAATCGACCTTCATGGTCGAGATGCTCGAGACGGCGACCATCCTCAACAACCTCTCCGACCGCTCGCTGATCCTCCTCGACGAGATAGGCCGCGGCACCAGCACCTTCGACGGGATGTCGATAGCATGGGCCATAGTGGAGAATCTCCACGCCCACAGCCGCGCCAAGACCCTCTTCGCGACCCACTACCACGAACTCAACGACCTTGCGGACCTGCTGCCCCGCGTCCGCAACTACCATATAGCCGTCAAGGAGATGGACGGGAAGGTGATCTTCCTGCGCAAGCTCCTTCCCGGCGGCACCGACCGCAGCTTCGGCATCCATGTGGCCCGCATGGCCGGGATGCCCACCGACGTGGTGTACCGCGCCGAAAAGAAGCTGCGCGAGCTCGAAGCCGCCTCGCCCGGCGCTTCCGGCTCCAATGCTGCGCCTCCATCCTCGCCCGGAGTGCAGCTCTCGCTCTACCAGCTCGACGACCCGCTGCTGCTCGACCTCAAGGAAGAGCTCAGGGGCCTCGACCTCAACCAGATGTCGCCGCTCGACGCCTTCGATGCGTTGCGGGCGCTTCAGAAAAAGATAGGACTGTAGGATATGGCAAACGACCGTTTGCGGACGCTGCTCTCGCTGCTGGGAGTAGCGGTGGGAGTGTTTTCGATCGTTGCGGCGCTCACGCTGGTGGACGCGCTGCAGCGCACGGTGCGCGAAGGATTCGCGGCCTACGGGGGCGACGTGCTCTACGTGGAGCGTGTGCCGTTGGAGCCCGACCTCAGCGAGGACGGGGTCTTCCGCTGGTGGGCCTATGCGGCCCGGCCCGAGGTGTCGTGGCGGGAGTACAGGTATCTGCTCTCGCGGGGAGAGGCTTCCGTGGCGGGCTCCGGGGCTGCGTTTTCTTCGGCGGCTTATGCGGCCTATGGCACGGAAGCCACGGGCGTCGATGGCGACTGGCGGCTGCTCGTCCCGCAGGCTCTATCTGAGGGCCGGGGCTTCACGCCCCGCGAACTTGAGGAAGGCGCTGCCGTGGCGATGGTCGGGGCCGGAGTCGATGCTTCCGTGGGCGATGCCCTATGGGCCGACGGAGTGCGCTACCGCGTGGTCGGCGTTTTCGAGCGGGCGGGGATGGGAACGGTCAGCCCCGTGGATGTAGACAATGTACGGCTCGTCCCCTCCAGGGCCATGCGCTCGCCCGCATTGCGGAGCAGCATACTCCTCTCTGGGGCCGACGAGGGGCGGGTGCGGGCCATCATGCGGGAAAGCCGCCGTCTCGGCCCGCTCCAGGACGACAATTTCGCGCTCAACCGCCTGTCGTTCCTGCTGGAAGAATTGACCGAAGTGCTGGCCATGGTTGCGCGGGTGGGATGGATAGTGGGGGCGTTTGCGCTTCTGGTCGGCGGCTTCGGTGTTGCCAACATGCTCTATGTGTCTGTGGAAGAGCGCAAGGTGCAGATCGGCATCTGCCGGGCGCTGGGAGCGAGGCGGCGGGTCATCGTGCTGCAGTTCCTGCGCGAGGCTGTCGCCCTGTCGTTCGCAGGAGGAGTCGCAGGCCTCGCCCTGGTGCAGCTCTCGCTGCTGGCCGTCGCCGCGGCCGGGGAGACGTTGCTCCCGCTGACGGTCTCCCCTCGCGCCGTCACCGCCGGACTCGGCGTATCCCTCGCCCTCGGCCTCGCCTTCGGCGTCTCTCCCGCCCGCGCCGCCTCCCGCCTCCACCCCGTTGAGGCGATGCGGGGATAAAAAAGGTGGCCGCAAATTTGCGAACACATTGTTTAATTTATATCTTTGCAACAAATGATTGTGATCTTTGAACCGAAGCCATGAAAACACAAAAACCTGTCGACAGCAGGATGATAGCAAATAATCTCAGACCTTATCAGCCTACCCATCCGGGAGAGGTATTGAAAGATGAAATCGAGTTTCGTGGCATTTCACAACGAGGGCTTGCACGTCAGTTGGGCATAAGCTATTCGGTGCTCAATGAGGTATTGAATGGAAAACGGTCTCTCAACACGGAGTTGGCCCTGTTGATCGGCGCGGCGCTGGACATTGAAGCAGCCCCTCTTCTTGCCATGCAGAACGACTATAACATTCAGATAGCAGAAAGCAATCCTTCATTCATGGAAAAGCTGAAACAGCTTCGCAAACTCGCCGCCGCACTGTGATATGATGATGTGGCGGACGATTTGTGAGGTTGGGATTGTGGTGGTGGCGATGTTCTGGAATGTGGAGAACCTTTTTGACAGTCATGACGACCCTCTGAAGAATGACGACGAGTTTACGGCCAGAGCCGAAAGGCACTGGACGTGGAAACGCTTCGAGGCCAAGCGCGATGGAATCGCCCAGACTATCCTCGCCGCTGGCGACGCCTGGGGCGAGCTGCCGGCGCTGGTAGGGCTCGCCGAGGTGGAAAACCGCCTGGTGGTATCGCAGTTGGTGAACAGGACGCCGCTCGCCGAGGCCGGCTACGGCTATGTGCATCGCGAGAGCCCTGACGCCCGCGGCATCGATGTCGCGCTGCTGTATCGAAAGGATGTCTTCAGGGTCGTAGGGGTCGATTCGCTCAGGGTTCCGGAGATACGGACACGGGATATGCTGTATGTTCGGCTCGAGATGCCGGATCAGGTCCGGCATGACGAAAGTGGAGTCCGGGATGACGGGATTTGGCATGTCTTCGTGGTGCATATGCCTTCGAAACGTGGCGGCGCAAAGGCGAGCGCAGGGCCGAGGGAAGCGGCGATGCGCGTGTTGCAACATGCCGTAGATTCTATCCAAAGCATTGATTCTCAGGCGAAGATATTGGTAATGGGCGACTTCAACGATACGGATATCGAGATCAACGGACTTCTCGAGCCAGGCCCAGGCGAGCCAGCCGCGAGCCGCCCCACTGTCCCCGGCACCCTCAAATACCACGGCCGCTGGGAAACCATCGACCATGTGTTTCTCTCGCCCTCCCTCGCAACCCCGGAAGCCGCAACACCCGCCGAAGCCCAGCCCTTCGCCCCTCCTTTCCTGCTCGAGCCCGACAAGGCATATCTCGACACAAAACCCCGCCGCACCTACTCAGGACCTCGCTACAACGGCGGCCTTTCCGACCATATTCCTTTGATTTTGCGTATTTTTTCCTATTTTTGCGCCTATGAAACAGTACCTCGACCTGTTGCGGCACATAGAAGCCAACGGCGTGAGGAAGGACGACCGTACCGGAACGGGCACCACCAGCGTGTTCGGCTATCAGATGCGATTTCCCCTCCAGGATGGCTTTCCCCTGCTGACCACCAAGAAAGTCCACCTCAAATCCATCATCTACGAACTCCTCTGGTTCTTGGCCGGCGATACCAACGTCCACTACCTTCATGAGCACGGAGTGAGCATCTGGGACGAGTGGGCCGACAAGGATGGCAACCTCGGTCCGGTATATGGGCACCAGTGGCGCTCCTGGCCCGCGCCCGACGGCCACACGATCGACCAGCTGGGCAATGTAGTGGAGCAGATACGCCGCAACCCCGATTCCCGCCGCCTCATAGTAAGCGCCTGGAATCCGGCCGAAGTGGACCAGATGGCCCTGCCCCCGTGCCACTCGCTGTTCCAGTTCTATGTCTCGCAGGGACGGCTCAGCTGCCAGCTCTACCAGCGCAGCGCCGACGTGTTCCTCGGGGTCCCGTTCAACATAGCGTCGTATGCGCTGCTGACCCTCATGGTCGCGCAGGTCTGCGGCCTCGAGCCGGGCGACTTCGTCCACACCCTGGGTGACGCGCATATCTATTCCAACCATCATGAGCAGGTGGCCCTGCAGCTCTCCCGCGAGCCCCGGCCGCTGCCCACGATGAAACTCAACCCGGCGCGCAAGAACATTTTCGACTTCCAATACGAAGATTTCACACTTGAAGGCTACGACCCGTGGCCGGCCATCAAAGCTCCGGTAGCCGTATAATCGCATGAAAGACACACTGATACTCATCGGCGCAGCCGCCGAGAACGACGCAATCGGCTACAAGGGCCTGATTCCCTGGCACATCCGTGCCGATTTCCAGTATTTCAAGCGCATTACCATGGGCCATCCCGTAGTGATGGGACTGGCCACCTGGCGCTCTTTCAACGGCAAGCCCCTGCCGGGCCGCCGCAACCTCGTGGTCAGCGACCAGCCAGTGACTGAAGCCGACCGTGCCTCCGGCGCGGAGTTCTTCCCCTCTCCCGACGCAGCCCTCGCTGCAGCCGCCGGTTCGGGGCAGATCTTCATCATCGGTGGCGGCATGATGTACCGGCAGATGATAGCGAAGGCCGACCGCGTCTACGTGACCCGCGTCCACACGGTCGTGGAGCCCGCCGACGCCTTCTTCCCCGCCATCGACCCCGACCTCTGGCAGGAAATCCTTCGCAGCATACGCTATCATGACGAAGCCTCGGGCTTCGACTATACCTTCCTTGTCTATGAGCGCCGCTAAGCTTCGCCGTCGCGCCCAGCGCGACACCTTCGGCAACTCTTTCGGCGTACTCCTCGCCCTCGCCGGTTCGGCAGTGGGCCTGGGCAACCTCTGGAGATTCCCGTACCTTGTGGGCCAGAACGGCGGAGCAGCGTTCATCATCCTCTACCTGATATTCGTGGCCTTGCTTGGCATCCCCCTGATGCTCTCCGAATTCATCATCGGCCGCCGCAGCCGGGCCAATGCGCGAGGCGCGTTCCGCACCCTCGCGCCCGGCACCCGCTGGGACCTGACCGGCTTCATAGCCGTGCTTTGCTGCACGCTCATCCTATCGTTCTACTCCGTAGTGGGAGGCTGGGGCATCGAATATTTCTACAAGGCCCTGCGCTTCGACTTCACCATGGGCCTTACCGGCGACCTCTCCACGCTCTTCTCCGGCTTCACGGCTTCCACCTGGCGTCCGCTGGTCTGCCACACGCTCTTCATGCTGGCCACCGGCCTGATAGTGGCCTACGGCGTCAAGAATGGCATCGAGCGCTTCTCCAAGGTCATGATGCCGCTGCTGTTCATCATCATGATAGGCATCGCGGTGCGCTCGCTCACGCTCGACGGCGCGGGCGCGGGCATCGACTACCTCTTCCGCCCCGACTGGTCGAAGGTCACGTCCCACACCGTGCTCGACGCGCTGGGGCAGGCGTTCTTCTCGCTTTCGCTGGGCAGCGGCATGGTCATCACCTACGCCTCCTATGTCAAGGCTGAGGCCAATATAACCAAGATTTGCATCAATACCGCAGTGGCCGACACGGTCTTCGCGCTGATTGCAGGTTGCGCCATAATGCCCGCCGTCTTCGCTTTCGCCATCAGCCCGGGCGAGGGTCCGGGGCTGGTTTTCATCACCCTGCCGTACATCTTCAGCCAGCTGCCGCTGGGCGGAGTCATCGCGCTGCTCTTCTTCCTGGCGCTGCTGCTTGCGGCGCTCACCTCTTCGATCTCGATCCTGGAGGTGGTGGTGGCCTTCGCCATCGAGGAACTGAAGCTCAAGCGCAAGACGGCAGTGTGGCTCTGCATGTCTTTCATCTGGCTGCTGGGCTGCCTATGCTCGCTGTCGCTGGGGCGTTTCGGGAGCGAACTCTCGCTCTTCGGCCGGTCGCTGTTCGACCTTTTCGACGCCATCTCGGCCAATGTGCTGATGCCGCTCAACGCGATGCTGGTAGTGATTTTCCTGGGATGGAAGATGGGACGCGGCGTCATCGCCGATGAGCTGACCAACAATGGCGCGAACAACCCTCCCGCCTGGTACACCAAATCCCTCTACATCATAATCCGCTGGCTCGCCCCCGCCGCCATCCTCGCCATCGCCCTCTTCCAATGGCTCGGCTAGGCCGGGGGCTGCTGCTTTGCCCTCTTCCAATGGCCCGGCTTGACCCGGGATCTGATTGTTTTGCCGCGAAAGGATTGTGGGCGGGCGTGGAATCCTGTCGCGGAAGGAAAATAGCGGTTTTGCGTCGAAAACCCGCCGCGAAAGGACTGTAGAACCGCTGTGAATCCTTTCGCGGCAAAACAACAAGGCAGAACGCTTCACGGCACGAGGGTTATCCTCGCCGGAAACGCGCGAGCCTACGGGCGAGCTCGCGCGTTCTGGCGGGAGATAACCCGCTCTCGTGTTCCTCCCCCGCAAGTTTTTTCTCGAAGAATAAATTGCTTTTTTGCGGTTGCAAAATTGTGGGAATAGCTTATTTTTGCAACCGCATAAGAAAAGAAAGACTTTGAGTCTTTTTTCCAAAGGCATTTCAGCCCTTACTGAAATGCCTTGTTTTGTAGATCGTCGCGGCAATATTATTAGATGAACTGAACAGCCTCGAGTTGCTTGCTGAAAGAGTGGATCTTCGATTCGATCTTGCGAACAGTTTTGGCAGAAGGTTTCCGATAGCCGCTTATGTAATGGCCCAGTTGCTTCTGGTTAACGCCAGTGATGCGCTCAAGGCCGGCGAGACTGAAAGCGTAAGCGAACTCTTGTAGGAACGAAGGGATGTCGTACTTGAATGATATCTCGGCTTCATCGAATACTTCGCCAGTAGATTCGACATACTCTTTCATTTCCTGATAACCAGCGTTGAAATCTTCTATCGCTTTCTTCACGGTATCGCCTGTACCGATTATTCCGTAGGGATATGCTTTGTCCGCAATGTAGACGGAATACAGTCCATCATTGCCTCTTTCAATAATTGCCGAAATGTTCTTCATGGCGTTATAGTTTTACTCCTGAACGGATTTCAATGTCTTTTTTTGTTCCAGGCTTAGCCTCTTCCGAGTCATGGTAGCTGGTCTCAAACAGTTTTCCGGTAATCGGGCTTTTCCAAATCGGATGCCTCTTTCCGTTCCTTACAACATAACAGCCAGCTTTAATCAGCCGCTTGTGGATTTCTGAATACTTCATCTAATCCGACACAAAGATAGTAAAATTTCTAACAACTATATCGCCAGACAGCGGCGAAGCTGTGACTCGCCTACATACTTGCCGGAGAGGCCGGCGCGCCCGATGAGCGTACGCTGGTCATTTTTGTTCGCATATCGAGTCCGCTGAATGTCTTGGGCGATTGTCTCGTAAAGAGAATTTCTTTCCCGATCAGTGCAGGTATAGAGAGTAGCTTCGCTTGTTTCCCCCTTCATGCGGGGCACATAGTACTCGTCTATCAGCCGACACATCTCCATGTCTGTCATCCTGTTCTTATTGACGCGCCCCTGCTCGTTGACCAGCATCTGCCTGACATCGAAGTCCGGCGTCCCCTGCTCTATGAGGTCTATGGTTACGACTGGCGTTCCCGACTTCTCTTGGCGCTGCTCCGCGACATCCTTCTCGTCGGTACTTTTATTCATCTGAAAGAGAAAGTTCCGCGGCGTGATATAGACCTGTTCCACATAAGAGGTGTCGATGATGTCTTCACGCAAAAGCAGGCCTTCGGAATTCATCCGATAGCGTTCGGGGATCGTGACATTGCGGGAAAGATAGCGATGCCGAAGGCCCGTGGGAAGCAGCATGGCCTTTACCGGTGCCGGCTTCCCCAGTTCTTTCCTGAAGAAAGAATTGGCCGAACTATGCGGGTAGTCGAAAGGCGTTGCAGCCAGGCCATGATGGAGTCCCTGGCGGTTGACATAATTAAGCGCAGTCATTAGTCGGTGGACTCCTTCGATTTCTGTTATAAAGGCTTGCTTTTCGGCGAGTCGCCCCACGCGCTTATGCCGGGCATTGAACCGTCGACAGTAAGCGTAACGGAACCTGTGTGCAAAAAACTTCGGGTCATCTGTCTGGACGACGCAATGCCAGTGGGTAGACATGAAACCTTCTGCCAGCAGACGGCTCTCCGTAAGAAGCACAGTCTCGGCCAGACAATTGAACCCGAAGATATAGTCAGCCGGATCTCGAAACAGAATCTCGTCGTGCGAAGAAAGGCAGATGTGGTAAATTTTTCTCATGGATGCAAAGTAACAACTTCCTATCGAAACGGAAGGCGCAGAACAGCAAAATATAGATGCATTGCGTCGATCCTGATTTTCAGTGGGTTAAAGATACAATTGGCGCGAAAAAGCAACTTTGTCTAAGCTTTTTTACTTTTGCCGCGAAAGGACTGTGGGCTGGCGTAGAATCCTGTCGCGGAAGGAAATAAGCGGTTTTGGGTCGAAATCGGGCCGCGACAGGACTGTAGAACTGCCGTGAATCCTTTCGCGGCAAAACAATACGGAAGAACGCTTCATGGCACGAGGGTTATTCTCGCCGGAAACGCGCGAGCCTACGGGCGAGCTCGCGCGTTCTGGCGGGAGATAACCAGCTCTCGTGTTCCACCCCCGCAAGTTTTTTCTCGAAGAATAAATTGCTTTTTTGCGGTTGCTAGATTGGAGGAAAGGATTATCTTTGCATGTGGTTAATCAATCGGGGAACCCCGATAAACTATCAAGCAAAAGAGCATCGGCCACAGCGTAGGCAAAACCGATGCTCTTATTTTTGATTTAGCCGGGCAAGTACTCTGAGGGGATCCTTTCATTCTCTTACAAGCTTGATAGTATATTAACCATGAGAAAAAAGAAACTGATCTTTCTAGCCGTACTCCTGGGTGTTAGTCACCCCGTGTATGTTCGCGCCCACTGGCGCCGACAGAGCGGTCGCAGGGTATACGTGCATGGTCATTGGCGCTCCCGTGTGTAACGCCATAAGCGTCAACAAACCGGCTGGCATATCCTGTTGACTTCCGTCCGATGCCCGGCAGGGCCGTCCGAAAGGGCGGCCTTTCTTCTTACCTGCGGAAGAGCAGGAATTTCTTCATTATGAAGTTGAAGAGTGAGACTATGACCGTGGTGATGATTTTTGAAACCAGATACAGGTCTTGTCCTAACCAAAGGTCAGTAAAGACATACATCAGGCCCTGGGTAAGCCCCAGTCCGACCAAACCTATCAGCACGAATACAGAAAACTCAGCCGCTTGGGAGTTCATCCTCCTATAGTCGAATATCCAGCTTATGCTGAGCAGATATGTGATAATAAGTCCTGCTATATATCCTATGCAGGCCCCGATCAGATAGTGCAGGCCCAGGACATCCGTAACGAACCAGAGAAGCCCGAAATCCACCAAGAAAGCCAGTCCCCCCGAAAACGCATATCTCACCAGCTGGCGGAATACTCCGCTGGCTGGCTTCGTCAGCTGTCCGGTAATTTGCCGAAGGAGCTTCATGCAAACATGCGGGATTTCATCAGATGCCACTTGCAGAGCCTGTATACGAGCGAGACCCTCAGGCATCCGAGTCCATAAATCGTACTGCGCTTCAGGTTGATGGAAGAGGCCTCGTCGAAGTATTTGGTAGGACATGTCACTTCGCCGATTTCATAACCCTTGTAGAATATCTGGGCCAGCATCTCATTGTCGAAGATGAAATCGTCACTGTTCCCGTTGAAATCTATTGCCCTCAGCACTTCTGAGGAGAAGGCGCGGTAGCCTGTATGGTATTCCGATAACTTCTGGTTGAGGAGAATGTTCTGGGCCAGGGTCAGGAAGCGGTTTGAGACGTATTTGATCCACGGCATACCGCCCTTGAGTGCCCCTTTTCCGAGGATTCTTGAAGCCAGACATACGGGATAGACCCCGTTTGCTATCATGTAGGCCATCGAGTGCACGAGCTTCGGCGTATATTGGTAATCCGGATGCACCATGATCACTATGTCTGCCCCAAGGTCCAGAGCCCGGTTGTAGCAGGTCTTCTGGTTTCCGCCGTAACCTTTGTTTTTTTCATGGACAAGAACCTCACGGATACCCAGCTTCTTAGCCTTGCCGACGGTATCGTCGGACGAGTGGTCGTCGGTAAGGATGACCTCGTCCACAATGTCCATGGGAATTTCGGAATAAGTCTGCTCCAAGGTCTTCTCCGCATTGTAAGCAGGCATCACGACGACTATCTTCTTGCCATTTATCATTTTTGTCCGTCTTTGAAAATGAAGAACATTTCCGCCAATCTCCGCTTGAAACCTACAAGAGTGGTCTTGGGTTCAGGGGTTTCATATATGATTTGGAACAACTCCATGTGGGCTTCCAACGCAGGTATGAGGTATCGCCTGGTCGAGGCGAAGCCAAGCTGCTCCACTATGACAAACTCGACTTTGCTGTCAAGCATCCCCTTGATGACTGTGTCGGGGTCAGTGTCGGGGAGGTATGATGTGGCAAACAAATGGGGCGCGAAATAGCAGAACAACTCAGGCTTGCGGCAGCAGACAATGGTTCCTGCCGGAACTGTTCCATCTAGCATTTCTGCCAGCTTGAAGTAATTATCGTATTCAGGCGGGTAGGGCTGGGCCGAAACCTCGTGAAGCATCTTCAGCGGCGCTATCATAGGCAGGATAAGCAGGAGCAGCAGCAACGCCAGCGGCGTCTCATCGCGCAGATGCTTCCTGAGTACCAGTTTGAATACGGAGAAGACCCCGTTGTAGAAGAAAAGATACACGAATGGGATAATTGGCGTCACATAGCGGGTGTCGTTGCCCCCATGCCAGATGGCGAAAAGACCGATGTTGCCGGCCAATAGAGCAAGCATAAGCCAACGCATCCTGCCGGTTTCCCATGCCCCGTAGACCACGACGGCAAGGACGATAAGTCCTACTATCATTTCTGTCACGGTTGAAGGATCTGGTGTTAGATTTCCGGTGAAAGGGAAAAGTATGTGAGGGAAGCCCTTGATGACCGTCTGGTCCAGGTTGGACAGCATCTTGGCTATGAACTCCCCGACAGTAGATATCTGACCTTCTTCTGGTCGCCAGATGTTGACGGCCATAACGGCGCCGAAGTAGCGTGACGTTATTCCCAACAGTTTGTTGCGAATGATCCACGGAAGAGCCAGCATCGCCATCGTGCCTGCACTAGCCAGAGAGGCAAACCATTCCTTACGGAACAGGAAGAAGATAATTATTGCTATGACCAGCGCGATGCCTACGCTTCTGATGTGGTAGCACGCCATCGCAGATATCATAGCCACCCAAAACCAAGGAGAACGCCAGAATCTGGTATCAGCCTTTTCAGAATACTTCCAAAGGCAGAACACACTGAAAACCATGAAGAACATGTAGCTCATCTCTGACATGGCCATACCTGCGAATCGGAGCAGCTGTATGGAAAAGCACGTCAGAATTACGGCCGCCGCCGCAAGCCATCGCCGTCTCGTCTCCCCTGAGAATACAAGGAACAACAGGCAAAGCGAAGCGAACAGGAAGACAGCGTTCAGCACCTTGAATACAATCAGGTTGTCGATTCCCATCCGGATGAGCAGACTGAGGATGAAAGGATAGCCCGGAGGAAACTGGCTGGCAGGAAGATAACCGTCCGGCGTAGCGTCGCAGTAGCCATGGCCGGCAGCTATGTTGCGCGCAAGGGCTATGTATGTGGCGTTGTCCCCGTTGAGGTCCAACTTCTTGTTGAAGGTATAGGAATATGTGACAGAAAGCACTGCGGCAAACACCACCAACAATATCCAGTCAAGCTTTCTTTTCATGGTTTTGTGGGTCTATTAAAAAAGGGTGCTCCATAAGGGGGCACCCTTTTTCATATTCTACTAACTGGTCGTTAGAATCGGAATCCGAATGTGAGTTGCGGGAATGCGAAGGCGCGGAGGCTGT
>CAJONI010000033.1 GCA_905235995.1 uncultured Bacteroidales bacterium | reverse complement strand
ACGCGTCGCCTACGACTATGCACTCAAACGCTACCGCGACTATTACAGCGGAATAAAGACCGCCGAAGAAAAAGGCCGTGAAGAAGGACTAGCCGAAGGCCGTAAAGAAGGTCGTGAAGAAGGCCGCATCGAAGGCGAGGACCGCAAGATGAGGGAAATCGCCAAGACGATGAAAGAAAAAGGTCTTGAAGTCCAGCTTATTATTGATTGTACCGGATTATCTGCCGAAGAGATCGCTGCGCTGTAAAGGCTTTTACCGCCTTCATTATAAACGGGAGCCGCATTCGTCACGATGCGGCTCTTGTTTATTATAATCGACGGCAGGGGCGGCGAGATTCCGGGTCAAGCCCGGAATGACGAAGGATCAGGTCCGGGGTGGACGAAGGGTCGGAGCCTATCGCGAAGCGAAGACCAGGATGGCCATGGAGGCCAGGAGGATCGCCAGGGCGAGGCCTTTCGACTGCAGGTGCTTCTCGTGGAAGAGGATGGCGCCGCAGACGAAGGTGATGATCACGGAACTGCGCCTGAGCATCGAGATGATGGAGAGCATCGAGTCGGGGTAGCTGAGCGACAGGAAGTAGAGGAAGTCGGACGCGGTGATGAGCAGGGCTATGGCCCAGATGACCCAGTCGTGCCTGTAGGGAGTGTACCATTCCATCTTGCCTATCCTGCCTGCGAGAAGTATGACCCCCATGATCGCAGTGATGTAGATGTTGCACCAGCTCTGCACGAACATGGGCTTCATGTCAGCCATCAGGTATTTGTCGTACAGCGCGCTGATCACCCCCGTGATGACCGCGGCCCACATGCAGTAGACCCACTTGTTGCGCGTGAAGTCGAAGCCCTCCTGCTTGCTGGTGCGACCAAGGACCCAGAGCGCCACCAGGGCCATGATGATTCCGACCCACTGCCATTCGTTGGGACGCTCCCCGAAGATTACTATCGAGCCAAGCAGCACGAACATCGGCCGGGAGGCCTTGATGGTGCTGGCAGTGGTGATAGGCAGGCGCTTGAGGCCCATCAGTCCCGTGATCCAGGACGTGGATACGATCACTGCCTTGAGCAGGATGAGCAGATGGTCGCGCAGGCTGCCCTGGCTGGACTCGAACACGCTGCCGTCGGCCAAGCCGAGGTCGAAGGCCGAAGAAACGGCCATGGGAAGGAAAAAGAGTGCCGACAGGCCCGTGGCAAGGAAGAGGATGTGCAGTACATCGTTGCGCAGGCAGGCCTGTTTCTTGGCCACGTCGTAGAAGCCCAGCAGGAATGCGGAACCAACCGCTGCCCAGATCCACATGGTTTACAGTTCTTCTTCAGTGCGGCAGTATTTCTTGATGACGCTGTAGGCGTCCTGGATGCCGAGCTCGCCCGCCACACTTAGGTCGATGCATCCTTTTTCCTTGTCTTTCAGATAGATGAGTACCAGCCCGCGGTTGTAATAGGCCTCTCCGATGTAGGGATAGATGTCTATTGCGCGGGTGTACTGCACGATTGCCTCCGGAAGGTCGCTCGAGAGGCAGTAGAGGTTGCCCAGGTTGTAGTAGGTGTAGGGGAAGCCCGGGTTGAGCTCCGCGGCACGCGTCATGTCATGAATCGCGGAGGTGTAGTCGTAGCTGCGCGTCACCTGGTCCTGGACCCTGGTCTTTACGGTCCTCGCGTTGTCGAGGGTCAGCACCTGGACGTTGTTTTCCATCGAGGCGATGAAATCGATCATCTCGGCCTGCAGCGCGCCCCTGTTGATATAGTAGAAGAAGGTCTCAGGCGACTTCTCGATGGCCTCGTCGTAGCACACCAGGGCGGTGTTGAACTGCCGGTTCTCAGTCTCCATGATCGCCTTGGCGAAGAGGTTGTCGCTGCTGCGGTTGGCGCGGACCCGCCGGTCGACCTCTTCCCGCTCGCGTCCGTTGCGGGCCGCCGCCGAACGGGCGGACGCCGCGAACTTGACTGCCAGCGGACTGCCTGCGATGAATTCGTCGAGCGCCGCGTCTGCAAACTTGCGGGCGATGGAGGAATAGCTGCTCACGCTGTCGGCGGGCTGCACCTTGTAGAGCGGCTTGAGCCTGATGTCGACGTCACGGTACTGCAGGAGCTCGTTGTCGAAGTCCTTGCGGGCGAATTCGGCGTCGAGGGCCAGCAGGCGGTCATATTTGCGGGCGGTGTCGGCAAATGCGGCGTGGCCCGTGGAGTCGGCGGTAAGAGCCTGGTATTCACGTATCTTCTGCTGGGCTATGTCGTAGTCGCGCTTGGAGGAGGTGTACTGGCCCAGCTGGCTCTTCGCGTAGGAGCGGTTGAGGTAGGCCTTCGCGAAGTCGGGGTAGAGGTTGATGGCCTGGGAATAGTCGTCCATGGCTTCGCGGTAGCGCTCAAGTTCCATGAACACTGCCGCGCGGTTGAAGTAGGCAAGCACGTTGCCGGGGTTGATGTTGAGCACCCGGTCGTAGTCGTCGAGTGCTGCGGCATAGTCGCCCACCTGCGCGTAGATAAGTGCCCTGTTGTAGAGCGTCAGGGCATTGCCGGGTTCTTCCTCGAGCACACGGTTCAGGTCTGCCATGGCTCCGGAGATGTCTTTCTTCTCGTACTTGAGTATGGCGCGGTTGAAGAAGGCGTAGGTGTTGGTGCTGTCGAGGCGCAGGGCGGTGTCGAGGTCTTCGATGGCCTCTTCGTTCTTCTCCTGCATGGCGTAGACCCTCGAGCGGCGGATGTAGCCCTCGGGGTCGAAGCGGTTGAGGGAGATGGCCTTGTTGTAGTCGGCCATCGCCTTCACGGTGTCCTGCAGATACAGGTAGCATGCTCCCCGGTTGAGGTATGCGTCGGCCTCGTCGGGCATCTTGCGTATGAAGATGTTGAAGTCCTGCACCGCCTTGTCGAACTGCTGCGAGAGGAAGTAGGTCACTCCGCGGCTGAAATACAGCCCGGTGTAGCTCGGGCGCAGGTCCACCGCCTCCTCGAGGTCGCGCAGGGCGTCGTCGTATTTGCCAATGCGGCTCAGGGTGATGGCGCGGTAGTGGTAGGCGGGGGTGTAGATGGGATTGAAGTGCAGGGTGCGGTCGAAGTCGCGCTGGGCGCCTACGTAGTCGC
The DNA here is from genome assembly GCA_905235995.1 of uncultured Bacteroidales bacterium. GTDB lineage: Bacteria > Bacteroidota > Bacteroidia > Bacteroidales > UBA932 > Cacconaster. The sequence goes on along the minus strand of CAJONI010000033.1, from coordinate 25,635 downwards.
CGAGGTTGTATTTGGCGATGCCGCGGAAGAAGTAGGCTTCGTAGACGGTGCTGTCGAGCTGGGCGAGGATGTTGAAGCGGTCGATGGCCTGGGAGTACTTGCCGTCGATCAGGGCCTGGCGGCCGCTGTAGTAGAAGTGGTCGAGGTCGTACTGGGCCAGGGCCGTCCCTGTGGAGAGGATGGCCAGCACGAGGAAAACGATACACTTCTTGAACATCATCGCAAAAATACACTATTTTTGCATTTCATTTGACCTGAAATGAGAAAAAGTTGTGCCATGCCGCTGTTGCTGGCGGTCCTCCTGCTGATACCGGCCATCCTGCCGGCGCAGGCCCTGCGCAAGTACGAGAATCTCGTGCGCGTCGACGACCAGCGGAACACCCTTGAATGGCTTGCGCACGAACTAACCGAGGGCCGGGCTTCCGGCACCAATGGCAACACCTTCGCCGAAAGGTTCCTGGTCGGGGAGTTCAGGTCCATGGGGCTGAAGCCCTGGCACTGGAACTTCACCCAGACTCTCTGCTACAAGGATTCGATCATGGTGCGCAACGTGGTGGGGGTTGTCCCTGCCGCAGAACCTTCCGACGAATACATAGTGGTCGGCGCGCACTACGACCATCTCGGCAAGCTTGGCCACAGCATCTACGCCGGGGCCGACGACAATGCGTCGGGCGTGACGGTGCTGCTTTCGCTGGCGAAGATGTTCGCCGCGATGCTGGCCGACGGCGCAGGGCCACGCAAGAACATCATTTTCGTGGCCTTCGACGGCAAGGAGCTCGACCTGGCGGGCAGCCGTCATTTCGTGCGCGAACTCGACATCCCGCACGAGAAGGTCACGGCCATGGTCAACATCGACATGATAGGCACCAACCTGGTGCCGCCGCGCCGCAATCCCGAATATCTGTTCGCGATCGGGGAGAACACCCTGCCCGAATCTTACCGGGGTTATCTTTCATATCTCTGCGCCCGCACGCTCTACAGGATGGATCTCGACCTGACCTTTTACGGGAGCCGCGAGTTCTCGCGCATGATGTACGAGACCAGCGACCAGCACCCCTTCGCCCGCGCCGGCATCCCCGCGGTCCTTTTCACATCGGCCTTCCATCAGCACACCTACAAGAAGACCGACACCCCAGCCATCATCGACTACCCCCTCCTGCGCAAACGAACCCTCGTCATCTTCAACTTCGTCAACCGCCTCTGCGCGGACAACTGACCACGTTGAGGTCTCATAGACTGCGCTTAGGGCGTAGCAGGCGGGCGCGGGTTGGCCTGGTGGAGCGGCACGGTTCTTTTCGGGACAGCGCAAGCGCTGGCACGAAAAAGGTTCTGCCGCGCGACGGGAAAGCCCGCCCCAGCGAAGCCCGCAGATTTTTTTCCACAAATTGATCATTTTTTATTATCTTTGTCAAGATGGACAAGGATCAATCATCAACAAATATATCACTATGGGAAAAGAAATTTCAAGAAGGGCTTTCCTGAAGACCGGGACGGCCGCAGCACTCGGGCTGTCAATGCTGCCCGGACAGATTTTCGCCAAGGACGGCAAGGCTCCTGAAGCCGCCCCCGCCCCCGCACCCCTCAACCGCAAGCTCAAGATCCTCGGCGTCGGTATCGGCGGCCGCGGCGCAAGCGACCTCCGCGAGATGGAGACCGAAGAGATCATCGGCCTCTGCGATGTCGACTGGAAGTACGCCGAACACGTGTTCGAGCGCTACCCCAACGCCAAACGCTACAAGGACTGGAGGGTGATGTTCGACGAACTGCTGCCCGAGGCCGACGCCGTGATGGTGGCCACCGCCGACCACACCCACGCCATCATCGCCGCCGCAGCCATCGCCGCCGGCAAGCACGTGTACTGCGAAAAGCCCCTCACCCGCACCGTCTACGAATCCCGCCTGCTCACCAAGCTCGCCGCCAAATACCGCGTAGCCACCCAGATGGGCAACCAGGGCTCATCCGCAGAAGGCGTGCGCAAGGTATGCGAATGGATTTGGAACGGTGAGATCGGCGAGGTGACCCGCGTGGACGCCTTCACCGACCGTCCCATCTGGCCCCAGGGCCTGGAGCGCCCCGCAAAGGCGGAGAAAGTGCCCAAGACCCTCGCCTGGGACCTCTTCCTCGGCCCCGCCCCCTACCGCCCCTACCACTCCATCTATACCCCGTGGAACTTCCGCGGCTGGTGGGACTTCGGCACCGGCGCCCTGGGCGACATGGCCTGCCATATCCTACATCCCGTGTTCAAGGCCCTGAAGCTCGGCTATCCCACCAAGGTACAGGGCTCTTCCACCGCACTTCTCACCGAATCCTGCCCCCAGGCGGAAAAGGTGAAATTCGTATTCCCCGCCCGTGACAACATGCCCAAGGTGGCGATGCCAGAGGTGACGGTAACCTGGACCGACGGCGGCATCCTGCCCGACCGTCCCGAAGGCCTGCCCGCCGGCAAGAGCCTCAACGATTCCGGCGGAGCCCTGATCTTCTACGGCACCAAGGACATCCTCATCTGCGGCTGCTACGGCGTGAACCCCTATCTCCTTTCCGGACGCAACCCCGAAGTCCCGCACGTGCTGCGTGAGATCAAGGTCTCGCACCAGCAGGACTGGATCCGCGCCTGCAAGGAAGACCCCGACCACCGCACCCCCGCTGCCTCCGACTTCGCCGAGGCAGGCCCCTTCAACGAGATGGTGGCCATGGGCGTTGTCGCAGTGCGCCTGCAGAGCCTGAACCAGGAACTCGAATGGGACGGCGACAACATGCGCTTCACCAACATCCCCGAGGACGCCACGATACGCACCATGATCCACGACGGCTTCTCGATCACCGACGGCCACCCCACCTTCCAGAACGAATATACCGAACCCGTGGACGCCAACCAGTACGCCCGCGAGCTCATCAAACCCGTGTTCCGCGACGGCTGGGTGCTCCCTGAACTCCCCGAATAATCCAAACATCCACACATCATGAAAAAAGCAATCCTTTTCACAGCAGCAATCGCTATGATCCTCTCCATGGCCTCCTGCGGCAAGAAAGCCCAGGAACCCGTAGCTCCGGGCGTACCCGAGTACACCGTGGTCGAAGCTCCCCAGGTCGACCTTTCCGAATTCCCCGTCGATGAAGACGGCTACATCGTGCTCTTCGACGGCAGCTCCACCAAGGGCTGGAGGGGCTACGGCAAAGAGAACCTCCCGTCCCGCTGGACCATCGAGGACGGCTGCCTCAAGTTCTCCGGCACCGGCACCGGCGAAGGCCAGACCGGCGAGGGCGGCGATGTGATCTTCGCCCACCAGTTCAAGAACTTCACCCTCGAGATGGACTGGAAGATCTCCAAGGGCGGCAACTCCGGCATCTTCTACCTGGCCAAGGAAGTGACGACCAAGGACGAGAACGGCAACGAAGGCTACGAGCCTATCTACATCTCCTGCCCTGAGTACCAGGTGCTCGACAACGCCAACCATCCCGACGCCCTCCTGGGCGTGGACGGCAACCGCATGTCCGCATCGCTCTACGACATGATCCCCGCAGTGCCCCAGAACCAGAATCCCTACGGCGAATGGAACAAGTGCAAGATCCTGGTCTACAAAGGCACCGTAGTGCACTTCCAGAACGACGAGAAGGTGCTCGAATATCACCTCTGGACCCCCCAGTGGACCGAAATGCTCCAGAACAGCAAGTTCTCCGAGAAGAACTGGCCCCTGGCATTCGTGCTCCTGAACAACTGCGGCGGCGAGAACCATGAAGGCTACATCGGAATGCAGGACCACGGCGACGACGTGTGGTACCGCAACATCCGCATCAAGGTCATGGAATAAGGGACGATGAAACGTTTCAGCATCCTTCTGGCAGTGGCCGCCCTGGCGGCCCTGCCTTCCTGCTGCAATCAAAAAGCAGAGTCCGTGAAGAAAGACATGGCCGTGCAGATGTATTCCGCACGCAGCATCATCACCCACGACAACTACCCCGAGATCCTCAGGACCATCGCCGGCATGGGTTACACGGCCGTCGAGACCGCCAGCTATGACGACGGGGAAGGCCTGATCTACGGCGACACTCCGGAAGTGTTCAAGGAGAACGTGGAGGCCGCAGGAATGAAGGTCCTCTCCTGCCACGTGTCACGCGGCCTCTCGCGCGAGGAGCTCGACAGCGGCGACCTCAGCGAGGCCCTCGCATGGTGGGACAAGTGCATCGACGTGCACAGGCGCGCCGGCATGGAATACGTCGTGACCCCCTGGATCGGTCTCCAGCGCGACCTCAAGGACCTGCAGGTCTACTGCGACTACCTCAACGAGGTGGGCCGCCGCTGCAAGGAAGCCGGCATGAAGTACGGCTACCACAACCACGCCTATGAGTTCGAGAAGGTCGAAGACCAGGTGATGTTCGACTACATGGTCCAGCACACCGACCCCGAGCTCGTGTTCTTCGAGCTGGACGTCTACTGGGCTGTGATCGGCAAGGCCTCCCCCGTCGACTACTTCAAGCGCTATCCCGGCCGCTACCGCCTGCTCCACATCAAGGACGAGTGGGAAGTCGGCCAGAGCGGCATGGTGGGCTTCGACGCGATCTTCAAGAACGCGGAGCTCGCCGGCATGGAGAACTACGTGGTAGAGATCGAACGCTACACGCACGACGACATCCTGGTAAGCTTCCAGGAGAGCGCCGACTATCTGCTTGAAGCTCCTTTCGTGAAGGAGACCTACTGCAGGTAGACCGTATCGTTGAAAATTGCCAGACCGTTCAAGGTCGGGCAGGCAAGCGCCTCGTCGATGACGAGGCGTATTTTTTGCGCCGTTACGGTCGGGGTGAGGACTATGCGCTTGCAGCCTATGGTGGTCTCGCGGGCTATCTCCTGCCATCCTTCGGGAGTCAGGGCGTCGATATGGAAGGCAGCTACCCTCTGGCCCAGGGGGATGTATTCCTGCAGGACCACCCGGTTGAAGGTCTTCTCGCCGTCGAGCGACACTTCGAGGCTTGCCGTGGTCTGGCCGTCGGGCATGGCCCAGTAGCTGTCGTATTTGCCGTCAAGCAGGCGACCGGGGTCGAAGCCGCGTCCGCGCGAAGGTCCGCTCACCTGGGCTCCTGCGGCCAGGTCTTCAGCGAAGATCGCGTCGAGGGCGGCGCGGAATTCCATCAGGCGGAGCGAGTCCACGGGGTCGAGCCGGCCGCGGGTGTCCGGCGGCACGTTGAGCAGCAGCAGCGAGTTGCGGCCGACACTCTCATAATAGATCTGCAGCAGCTTCTGTACACTCTTGACCTCAGGAGTCTCCGAGGCGCGCCAGAACCAGCCCGGGCGTATCGACACGTCGGTCTCCGCGGCGGCCCAGAAAGAGGCCCCGGGGATGCCGGAGTTGAGCACTTCGACAGAGGGACTCCCCGCTCCAGGAGTGAAGCCTTCCACCTCGAGGGTCGACCAGTTGGTGCGGCCGGCACGGCCTTCCTCGTTGCCCACCCAGCGGCAACCGGTCCCTACGTCGCTGAAGATCAGGGCGTGGGGCTGCAGGCGGTGCACGGTCTCGTTGAAGAGGGGCCAGTCATACACCTGGCGCTTGCCATTGGGACCTTCTCCGCAGGCCCCGTCGAACCATTGTTCGAAGATGGGGCCGTAGGTACCGCCGAGCACGCTCTCCAGGGTGCGGACGAAAGCCCCGTTGTATTCGGGCGAGCCGTAGCGAGGGTCGTTCCTGTCCCAGGGGGAGATATAGACGCCGCACTTCATGCCTTCAGCTGCGCAGGCTTCCGAAAAGTCCTTGAGCACGTCGCCCTTGCCGTCACGCCAGGGACTTGCAGCGACGGTATGCCTGCTCTCGGGCGAGGGCCAGAGGCAGAAGCCGTCGTGATGCTTGGCGGTGAGAATCATACCCTGGAACCCGGCGAGGCGCGCGGTCCTGGCCCACTGGCCGCAATCCAGGTCCGTGGGATTGAAGATATCCTCGGTCTCGGTGCCGGTGCCCCATTCGGCGCCGGTGAAGGTGTTCGGGCCGAAGTGGAAGAACATGTTCATTTCCATGCGCTGCCAGGCCACCTGGTCGGGAGTCGGGCAGGCCCCGAAGGGTTCGGGAGCTTTGGGGCCGCAGGCGGCGGCCATAAGGCCCGCTGCGAGCAGGCTGAGTAAGAACGCTTTTCTATTCATAATCGAAAGATATTTCGGAACGTATGTCTTCGCTGGATGCGCCGGCCTGGAGCCGGAAAGTGCCGGGTTCCACCACCCTTATCCCCGAGGCGTCGATCAAGGAGAAGGATTCACGGCTTATGGGAATGCTGACGGTGCGGGTCTCTCCCGCGGGTATGCTCACGCGGGCGAAGCCGCAGAGCTGCTTGCGTGGCCTTACGGTGGAGGCCACTTCGTCGATGAGATACAGTTGCACGACCTCCTCTCCGTCGCGCGCCCCGGTGTTGGTTATGTCGATGCTTGCCGTCACGTCATGCCGGGCTTGACCTCCTCCGTCATGCCGGGCTTGACCCGGCATCTCTTCCAACGTCAGCTCGCCGTAGGCGAAGCTCGTGTAGCTCAGCCCGTATCCGAAGGGATAGAGCGGAGCCTCGGGCTCCTCCACGTAGTCGTGGCCCACGGGTATGCGCTGATTGTAATACACCGGAAGCTGGCCCGCGTCGCGCGGCACGCTCACTGGCAGGCGGCCCGCCGGATTGTATTCGCCCAGGAGCACGTCGGCGAGGGCTAGGCCTCCCTTTTCGCCTGGATACCAGAGCGTCAGCAGGGCGTCGGCGTTGGCCCTGGCCCAGCGCTTGTCGAGGGGTCGACCTTCAACATATACCACCACCAGTGGCTTGCCCGTGGCCTTCAGGGCTTCGAGCAGCCTGGGCTGGAGGCCAAGCAGACCGAGCGTGGAGCGGTCGAAGCCTTCGCCCGACTCCATGTCGCTCACGAGGGTCGCATCGGCCACCGCGGCCCCGGTCTCGGCATAGGAAGTGCGGAAGTCGCGGGCCGAGGAACCGCCCACCACGGCCACCACCACGTCGGCGGCACGGGCGGCCTGGACCGCCTGCGATATGGTTGAGGAACTCTCGTCGCGCACGGCGCAGCCCTTGACATAGCTTACCTTCGCTCCCCTGGCCCGCAGGCCGTCCAGCATGGTCACGACCTTGCCTTCGGGCTGCGGGGCGGTATAGTCGCCCAGCTGGTTGTAGGCATTGTCGGCATTGGGGCCCACGAGGGCGATGCGGGTCCCGGGACGGAGCGGCAGGACGCCGTTGTTTTCGAGCAGCGTCACACATTCGCGGGCAGCGCGCAGGGCTATTTCTTGATTCTCAGGTGAATGCACAATTTCTTCGGCGGCTTTGGGATCGAAGCCCGGACGGTCGAACAGGCCCGTGGCATATTTAGCGGCGAGCACCCGCCTCACGGCCCGGTCGACCAGCGATTCAGGGATCCTCCCCTCCCTCACCGACTTTACGAGCAGAGGGTAGCAGTTCGCACCCAGGTCGATGTCGACTCCGGCACGCAGGGCCAGTTCGGCGGCTTCCTGCCGGTCGGCGGCGACATGGTGGGTATGGAAGAGCCCGTCGATGCTGAGCAGGTCGGAAACCACCAGCCCGTCGAAGCCCCACTCGTCGCGGAGCGTTCCGGTAAGAAGGGCCTCATTGCCGGTAGAGGGGACTCCGTCGATGGAGTTGTAGGAAGTCATCACGGCCCCTGCACCTGCCTCTATCGCCTTGCGGAAGGGCGGAAGGAAGTTCTCCTGCAGGTCACGCCCGCCCACCACCGAAGGATTGCCGTTGTGTCCGCCTGAGGGCACGCCGTAGGCAATGAAATGCTTAAGCGTCGCCAGCACGCCCTGGGAAGCCGTGCCGCGCACCATTGCCGCGGCAAGTTCGCCGGAAAGGTAGGGATCTTCTCCGAAAGTCTCCTCCACCCTCGACCAGCGGGGTTCGCGGGCCAGGTCGACCACCGGGCCGTAGCCCACCACCGAGCCCTGGGCCTTGAGTTCGCGGCCCATCGCCTTTCCCACCTCCTCCATCAGCGCGGGGTCCCAGGTGGAAGCCTGGGCTATGCCCGTGGGGAAGACGGTAGTGCCTATGGCCATGTGCCCGTGGGGCATCTCTTCCTGAAGGAAAAGGGGGATCTTGGGATCGGTCACGAAGGCATTGGCCAGGCTCGCGGCCTGGGCGGGGTTCAAACCTGTCTCGAGGGTCTTCCGGGTCCATGGATCCGCCCTGAAGATAGCCCAGAGCGAGCCTCCGTGCTGCTCCTCGACGTATTCCCTTCCGGCCTCGGAGAGGACGGCGCCGTCGGGTGTCTCCTCGTACATGGGCCAGCCCAGGGGGCATAGCAGCTGCCCCACCTTCTCCTCGAGGGTGAGGGTCCTGAGCAGGGCGTCGGCCCTGCGGTAAGGGTCGTCGGAGTTGCCGGAACATCCGGACAGGAACACCGTCGCTGCCAGCGGCATGACGGCGGCAAGGAGGAGAAGGGGCTTTTTCATCGGCATTGGCGGTTTGAGGTTGTGAATTTACTAATTATTTTCCTATTTTTGTTTTTTTGAAGCCAAATTGCAATGAACCCAATGCCCATACCCGGATCCGAGCTGATCATCAATACCGACGGCTCCGTGTTCCATCTCCACCTGCGTCCCGAAGACATCGCCGACACCATAGTCATGATGGGCGACCCCGACCGTGTGAAGCTCGTGGCCGAGAGCTTCGACAGCATAGAGCTAGACAAGCAGGCCCGTGAGTTCCACACCATCACCGGCACCTACCGCGGCCACCGCGTCACCGCCATCTCCCACGGCATCGGCACCGACAACATCGACATAGTGATGACCGAGCTCGACGCCCTGGCCAACATCGACCTGGAGACGCGCCTGCCCAAGCCGGAGCACCGCCGCCTGACCCTGCTCCGCATCGGCACCTGCGGCGCCGCCCAGCCCGACATTCCGCTCGGGAGCTACATCCTGAGCCATGTTTCCATAGGTTTCGACGGGGTGCTCAACTGGTACCGCGACGGGGAGAGCATCTTCCTCAAGGATTTCGAAGAGGCCTTCGTGGCCCACATGGGCTGGCCTGCACGCCTGCCCAGTCCCTATTTCGTCCGTGCCAGCCAGAAGATCATCGACCGTCTAAAAGACTGGACGGTGAAAGGGATGACCGTCTCGGCTCCCGGCTTCTACGGGCCCCAGGGACGTCACGTACGACTCGTTCCCGCCATCGTCGACCTTGTCCCAAAGCTGGAGAGCTTCACTTTCCAGGGCTACAGGGTCACAAATCTCGAGATGGAGAGCTCCTGTCTGGCCGGCATGGCCAGCCTGCTCGGACATGATGCCGCCACGGTGTGCCTGGCTATCGCCAACCGCCATGTCCACGAGAGCAATCCTGACTACAGACCGCTGATGGAGAATCTGTTGGCGCGCGCGCTCGACTCCCTGCTCGACTGACGGATGCCCATCGACCCTGAAGAACTCGAACCTCTGGTCGCCCTGCTCGACGACCGCGACTCCGTCGTCACCGAGCTGGTCGACGGCCGTCTCGCCTCTTTCGGCCCGGAGGTGGTGCGCTCGCTGCGCAACCGTGCCGAGCGGGAGAGCGACCCCGCTCTGCGGGCGCTGATCACCGAGCGGGGCCGGAGGCTCAATACGGAGTTCCGCCTGGCGGACCTCCAGGACTTCACCTCACGTCCTCCGGGGCCCCTGTCGCTGTTCGAGGGCAGCTGGATCATCAGCTCCCTGCTCGACTGGACCCTGACCCGCGACCGCTACGAGGAACTGTTCTTCCGCTGCTCGCAGGAATATCTGGCAGAGGGTTCGGATGCGCGCACGGGGGTGGAGAACATCCGCATCCTGAACCATATCTTCTATCACAGGCTGGGCTTCACCCTCTACGACGTGCAGCTCAGGAAGACGGAGCACTCGCTGGTGAGCGAGGCGCTGCGCACCCGACAGGGCAATCCTTTCGTACTGGCGCTCATCTATCTGATGATCTGCCAGGTATCGGGGCTTCCGGTGGAGCTGCTGTGCTTCACGGGGGGATTCGTGCCGGCCTACGTGGAAGGCGGCAGGGTGCTTTTCTACATCAATGTATACCGCGGGGGTGACATCTTCCCCAAGGAGCGTTTCGACATGCTCCTGAAGGCCACGGGGCTGCAGGTGGACAAGAAATCGATCCGACGCCGCGACGAATCGGCCATGCTGACCCTCTACCTCGAATCACTGCTCTACATCCACTCCCAGGGCAGCAACGACCCCCTCTGCACCACCCTCGAACGCGCCCTCACCACCCTCGGCCCCGACCGCTACCTCACCATCGACGAGCAGGAATAGCCTATCTCACGCGGATGGACTGGCCGATGCGGAGGACTTTCTTGGAGGTGATGCCGTTGAGTTTGCATAGGGCGTTGACGGTGGTGCCGTACTTGCGGGCGATGCCGCTGAGGGTGTCGCCCTTGCGCACCTTGTAGTACTGCGCCTGAGCAGCCTTGATCGACTCCTCATCCGTCATGCCGTAGTGCGAATGCACGTTGAAATAGTGGCGCTTGAGCACCACCATCGTGTCGCGGAGCCTTCCCGTCTCGAAATCGATGATACGCTCCGGATCGAATGGCTTGCCCATGTAGCGCGTCTCGTAGTGCAGGTGAGGTCCGGTGCTGCGGCCGGTGTTGCCGCCAAGGCCTATGGGATCGCCCGCCGCGACAACGTCGTTCTCAACCACCAGGCGCTTCGAGAGATGGCCGTAGTAGGTCTCCAGTCCGTTGGGATGCCTGATGACCACCAGGTTGCCGTAGCCTCCGGTAGCCTTGCCGCCACCGACGTAACGAACGACGCCCTCGAAGGAACTGCGGATCGTGTCGCCCACCCTGAGAGGAATGTCGATGCCGTTGTGCGGGCGGCCGCGACGGAACTTGAATCCCGAACTCTTCCTGCCGATGTACGGCGGAGCGGAAGGATGGCCGATGCCCGCGAGCTTGAGCTCGACCTCTTCAGGCAGGTCGCTGACCTTGAGTTCACGGTAGGAATGGATGCTTTCCACGTCCCAGCCATCGAAGAGCCCCGCGGTGTCGATGTCGGGGCGCGCGAGCTCCATGTAGTCCCAGGTATGGTCGTCGAAGAGGACAATCTTCACATATTTGTCGGGGGTGGGAATGGTGTCGATGGCCTTGACCAGCATCATCGTGCTGTCGGATTCGTCGTTGACCTCGTTCATACCCTGGAGTTCATTCCAAAGTGTCTCAGGATCTTGCGCCCTGGCAACGCCTATGCAGGACATCAACAGGCAGGCTATGGTGATAATATGTCTGATGTGCATCTGGTGGTTTCAGTATATCCCGACAAAATTAGGTTTTTTCATCTGAAAATCCTTATTTTTGTGGTTGAATTTAGAAGTTTTTCGATGAAACGAGGTTTAGTTCTCCTGCTTATCCTGCTCTCATGCAGCGCTTCAGCCCAGAAAAAAGACAGCTTTTGGAGAGACCTGAACGATTTCCTCAACATGCGCGCTGACAAAGCATACGCCAAGACCGACACCAACTACGTAGGCCGATATCCATACCATTGGGACGCCCGTCTGTACTACAAGACCTCCGGTATTCACATGCTCACAACCGGTGTGTCGGACATGAACCTCTCCACCGGCATGAGCAACCGCGTCGGAGTGGGCATCAGCTACCGCGGCCTTGGTATCAGCTATTCCAAGGCCATAGGCCGAAAGCTGAACCTCGACCTCGGCTTGGACACATACGGCCGGCACTTCTGCCTCGAATATACCCTCAGGGCATCCACCGACCTCTCAGGTACCATAGGAAATGACGGACAATCCATCGCCAAGAACGAGTGGCTGCTGGTCTCCAACAACCTCAACCTGTTCTGGAGTTTCAATCCCCGTTTCTCCTATGCAGCGGCCATGAAGCAGACCAAGATCCAGCGGCGCAGCGCCGGCAGCGTCCTTATCGGATTCTCCTGGTCGCTCTGGGATGTCTTCGATACCGACGTGCTCCTGGAAAAAGACGTTACTGATCTGTCGTACCGGCTGCTCGTAGACAACTACATGTACAACCGTTTCTCAATAGGCGCAGGTTACGGCTACAACCTGGTCCTCGGAGACAAGCACTGGCTGATCCACGCATCGCTCATACCCATGTGGACGGTCTTTGACTTCTCAGTCAGGTGGAAGGAAGGTGAACGTTCGTACACAGGACGTCCCATAGGGAATCATGCCTTCTCGGGAACCGCCCGTGCGGGTGTTTACTACCGCTGGGGCACACGCTGGTCGGCCGGCATAAGCAGCGTGGTCAACCAGATGACTTCGTTCGACCAGTGGAACTCCAAGGCCGTGGGACGCAGGTATTTCGGCGCACAGGACTGGCAGGCCCGGTTCACCCTGACATTCAGGTTCTAAGATCCCAAAAAACGCCCCCTACCCCTCGAAGAACTGGAAGGTACGGAGCATCTCGAAGATCATGTCTACATACTCGCTGGACGTCGGGTTCCAGCGGAATCCGAGACGGTGCAGCACCTGCATCGTGAAAACGGTGGATGCGGCGGTCTCCACGCCTTCCGTCTCCGCCGCCGACTGCTGGTAGGCCACCAGCGGCGCCATGATGCGGGCCATGCCCGGACGTTCCTGGGCCTCCCTCATCCTCCGCAGGAACTCCTCGTTTTCCACGTATTCCAGCGGACTTCCGCCGACCTTGTCCAGACGTGTCAGCACATCGTCCATGGGGACGAAGTGGTTGTTGGAGACGTTGAACACGCAGTTCTCGACCGGAGTCCCGGCCAGCAGGACCATGGCATGGGCGGCCTCGTCGATGGGAGTGAATTCCATCTGTCCCTCCAGCGACTCATATGGACTGGCTCCTATGAGTTTCAGGGCCTTGAACCTGCCCATGGCAGCATTGGAGTTCATGTTCACCTGGAATTCACCATCCTTGGCGCGAGGCGACAGGTTGCCGGCGCGCATGATCTTGGCCCGGAGTTTCCCTTCGGCCATATGCTCGAGTATATGCCTTTCTGCCAGGAACTTGGAATGAACGTACTGGTTGTCGGTGAGCTGGCCGAAGAACAGCATCTGCTCCGTGAGCACATCGGGCACCTTGCCCGGAGTGAGGCCGCCCACGCTTTCGGTGGACACATGCACCAGGAAGGCTCCGTTGCGTTCGCACAGGGCCACCAGGTTCTTCACTCCGCCATAGTTGATGTCCTCGATGTCGGTGCCCTTGGAGAAGTGCTTCACGTTGGCGGCGCAGTTGAACACCATGTCGATGCTGGTGAGTCCTTCGAGGCTTTCAGGGCTGGTGATGTCCCCCTCCACGGCCTGGATACGCGAGCCCAGAAGGTTGCGGTAGTCATGTTCGAAGTAATAGACCAGCATTTCCATCAGGCGGCGCTGTGGAGTGATGCTTCCCTTGCTTCGCAGCAGGCACCAGATGGTGGTGTCGGGGCCGGTGTTCTCCACCAGTTCCTTCAGCACATGGACACCGAGGAAGCCCGTGGCGCCGGTCAGAAGGATGTTCTTCCCGAGAAGCAGGCGCTCTCCTCCGGCAAAAGCCTCCAGGGTATTACCCTTGAGGAGCTTGTCGATGGCGGAATAGTCGTATTCAGTGATGTTGCGGTCTTCCTCCGGAGTGGCTTCGTTGCCTTTCAGGAAGGCTGCGAGGGCCCGGGCCGTAGGATGGATGAACACGTCGGAGTATGCAAAGTGCAGTCCCCGTTTCTCAGCGTTCACCATCACGTTGGTTACCATGAGGGAGGTGCCGCCCATGTCGAAGAAGGAATCCATGGCTCCGACACGCCCGGTCCCCAGGACTTCGGCGAAGATTTCGCAGAGAGCCTTTTCGGTATCTCCCACAGGCGCTACGTAATCATCCATGGCACTGAGGGTTGCAGACGGCAGGGCCTTGCGGTCCACCTTCTGGTTCACGTTGAGAGGAATGAAGTCGAGCTGCATCCAGGACGAGGGCACCATGTAGGGCGGCTTGCGCTCCCGGATGAATTCGGCGGCAGCCTTGCTGTCCAGCTTCCCTTCGCAAACCACATAGGCTGCCAGGAACTTCCCGCCGGAAGGCGCGTCGAAAGCCTGTACGGTGACGTCCTTAACTCCGGGGAATTCCCTGATGACGGCCTCCACCTCCTTGGTCTCGACACGGAAACCGCGTATCTTCACCTGACCGTCGCTGCGGCCCACGAATTCGATGTTTCCGTCGGCACGCCAGCGTACTATGTCGCCGGAGCGGTAGAGCCGCACGCCGGGATCGAAAGGATTGTCGATGAAGCTTTCCGCAGTCTTCTCAGGATTGTTGAGATATCCACGGCCCACTCCGGGGCCGCCGATAAGCAGCTCCCCGGCCGCTCCGACCGGCAGGCGCCGCATGGCCTGGTCCACCACATAAAGATGAACGTTGCTCAGCGGATGGCCGATGGGGATGTTGTCCTCCTTCTCAAGAACTTTGAATATGGTGGAGAAAATCGTGCATTCGGTCGGACCGTAGCCATTGTAGAAGGCATAGGAAGGCGGCTGCATCGAAACCAGCTTCTCTCCTCCTACCGAGAGGTGCCTGAGAGAAGGATTACCGGGATAGTTGCGGGCATACATCACTCCCACCTGGGTAGTCATGAAGCTGTGTGTCACGCCGTTGTCGGTGATGAAGCGGTCGAGGGCGGCCAGGTCGTGCCTTACGTCCTCCGGGATGATGCAGACACAGGCGCCGCAGCTCAGTGCGGGATACTGGTCCATCATGTTGGCGTCGAAGCCGTAGCTGGCGAAGGCGGCCACGCGGTCGCCGGCCTTGAGCCCGTAGTATTCCCTGTACCAGGCGCAGAAATTGCTGAGGTTCCGGTGTTCCAGCATACAGCCTTTCGGCGTGCCGGTGGAACCTGAGGTATAGAGCAGGATGTAGAGGCTCCCGGGCTTGGGGCCGGGGGCGACAAATGGCGTATCGGGCAGGCTTTCAAGCTCTTCCGTAGTAAGGACGGGGCCCTTGTAGTCCACCAGGCCCAGCAGTTCGCTGTCGGCGATGAGCAGTTTCGCGGCGGCGTCGTTGACCATGAAATTGAGGCGTTCCGACGGATAGGAAGGATCCAGCGGCTGGTAGGCACAACCCGCCTTCATGGCCGCCAGTGAGGCCTTGGTCATCCAGGCGTTGCGTCCGATGAGCACCGACACCACGTCTTCCTCCTTCAGGCCGAAGCCCTGTATCCTGGCCGCAAGTGAGTCGGTGATGCGGTCCAGCTCCTTGTAGCTGATGGTCTTGTCGCCGAAAATGACGGCGGGAGCATCGGGCGTGGCCATGGCCTGCTTGCGGAACATGTCCACTATGGTCTGCTCCTGGTCCACTTCCTGCGCATAGTCGTTGAAGCTGTCGAGCTGCTCCAGGCGTTCTCCGTCCACCAGTGGTATGTCGCTCAGCGGGCAGTCCCTGAGCAGGCCGCGGCATATGGTTTCCAGGGCGTCGGCGAAGCTCCGGACCAGCGGCTCGCTGTAGAGACTGTCGTCGTAGGCCAGAGCGAGTTCAGGCGCCTCCTCGGTCCCTTCGATGAAGATGCTCAGGGGGAACTTGGGGGTATCCTGAGTAAGTAGCTCGTTTTCAAGCGTTTCCCCATTAATAACATAATTCTCTACCAGTCCGACCTGATAGGCCAGCATCACTGCCGGATGGAAGTCGAAGGCGGAAGACACGCGGGCGAAGGGATAGTTCTGATAGGAAAGGGTCCTGGAGAAGGTGGAGTCGGTCTCTTTCAGGAACTCGTCGGAGCGCTGGGTCCCGACTTCTGCGGAGAGGGCCATCGTGTTGACGAACATGCCCCAGGTGTCCGAAGCGCGCATGTCCGAACGACCGTTGGCCACGGTGCACATGTACACCTTTTTCTGCCCGCAGAAACTGCTTATGGCAATGAAGGCGGCCGACAGGAAATAGCTGGCGGGAGAAATGCCCAGCGCATGGCAGCGCTGCATCACATCGGCCCCCAGTTTCTTCCTCAGCCAGAGCTCATGGCCTGTTTCGTCTTCCTTCGGTTTCCTGTCAGGAATCAGGCCCGTCTCCTCGTCCTTCCCTGCCATCCGGTCGGCAAAGAAGTCTTCAGCCTCCTTGAACTCAGGACTTTCCTGGTAGGCTTTCTGGTCTGTGGCGTATTGGTAATAGGAATAATCCTCCTTTTCAGGAGCCTTCCCCTCCATGGCGGCCGCAAGCTGCTCCAGGAACACGTCGTAGGAGCGGCCGTCGAACACCAGATGGTGGAAGTCGACCAGGAGGCGGAGCTTCCCGGGCGACTGGACCAGGTTCAGGCGATAAAGCGGGCCATGCGACAGGTCGTAAGGCTGCATGAACGAATCTTTCAGAGCCTGGAAATCAGCGTCCTTCCTGATTTTCGTGACTGGTATGTCCTTGTCGGGCGCCCCGGGCACGAGGAACACCTTGCCGTCCCTCTGCTCGAAATGTCCGGCCACCACAGGGTGGGCTTCCAGGATCGGGATCATGGCGTCCTTCACGGCCTGGACACTGGTCCCCTTGGGGAAGGTCAGGATGCAGGGCAGGTTGTATGCCGTGGATGAAGGATTCTTCACACAGTCAAGGTAGAGGCCCATCTGCTGGAAGGTGAGTTCCACCGGTTCGTCCGGGAGATGCCGGGCCGGGCCAGGCATGGAGCTTCCGTCACCCGGGGCGTCTTTCCGGGGGCTCATCCATATCTTCAGCACGTCGTTCTCTATGCTCTGCAGGCTCGCGGTCTTGGGGAAGGTGTCCATGTCGGGCTGCAGGCCGTAGCGCTTGTACAGTTCCGTGGCCAGACGCAGGGCGCTCAGCGACGAGAGGCCGCTGTAGTAGAGAGGTTCCGTGAGGCCGAAGCCGCCTATGCCCACGGTTTCCCTGACAAGGGCCGCGATCTCCTCTTCCAGCACGTTGAGCGGGGCCACATGCTCTTCGGTCTTCCGTTCATCCGGCTCCGGCTTCGGCAGGGCCTTCACGTCCACTTTCTGGTTCACGTTGAGCGGGATGGCATCGATCTGCATTGTGACGGCGGGAACCATGTAAGGTGGCTTCCTGGAGCCTATGAACTCGTCCAGTTCATGGACGTCGATCTCCTTGGAACTCACGATGTACGCCGCCAGGAACTTGCCGGCTCCTGCGCCGGGCTCGTCGAAGGCCTGCACGGTGACATCCTCGATATCCGGAAACTCACGGATGACAGCCTCCACTTCCTTGAGCTCTATGCGGAAACCGCGTATCTTGACCTGTCCGTCCTTCCGGCCTATGAATTCAATCCTGCCATCTTCGCGCACACGGACAATGTCTCCGGTGCGATATACACGGGCGTATTCCGGGTCATCCTCAAAAGGGTTGTCCACGAACACCTCGGCCGTCTTGTCGGGGCGGTTCAGATAGCCCAGGCCCACCTGGACGCCGGCTATCCAAAGCTCTCCGCTCTCCCCCTGCGGCACCTGCCTGCCGTCCTTGACCACATAGACATGGATGTCAGGCATGGGACGGCCGATGGGGATGTTGTCTTCCTGCACTTTCACCTCTTCGTAAACCACATAGCAGATGGTCTCCGTGGGGCCGTAGCAGTTGAACAGGCGGTAGTGCGGCAGCGGGAAGCTGGACATTTTCTCTCCGCCGGTGTACATGGCCTTCAAGCCCTTGCAATCCGGGTAGTTGATGGCGAACTGGGTGGCGACCTGGGTTGTCATGAAACAGCAGGTGATGCCGTTTTCCTCAAAGAAGGCGTGCAGGGCGGGGAGGTCGAGCCTGATGCGCTCCGGTATCACATAAAGGGTACCACCATAAATGAGGGAGCTGTAGAGGTCCGACACGAAGGCGTCGAAGCCGAAACTCGCATAAGCGGATATGCGGGAGTCCCCGTCCAGGCCGACGACTTCACCATGGTGGTTGCAATAGGCGTAGATGTTCCTGTGGCAAAGCATGCACCCCTTGGGCGTACCCGTGGTGCCGCTGGTGTAGAGCAGGATGAAGAGGTCGCCGGCATCCGGCTTGGCCTTGGGCTTGCCGGGATGGAGTTTAGCTATATCTGAAGTCTTTATCACCGGTATTTCCACGTCCTTGAGGATGGGAAGGAGTTCTTCATCGGCGATTAGCATCCTTGCGTCGGAATCCTTCATCATGAACTGCAGGCGCTCCGGAGGATAGGAAGGATCCAGCGGGAGATAGGCGCATCCGGCCTTCAGCACGCCCAGCGGGGCGGTCATCATATGTTCGTTGCGACCGAGCATGATGCCCACGACGCTCTTTGCGGGAATCTGTGATTCCAGATAGGCGGCCAGATTGTCTGACAGCTGGTCTACCTGTCGATAGCTAAGGCGTTTATTATCATAGACAATTGCGATATGGTCTGGACGGTCCGCGGCCTGTTTGCTGAAAGCTTCCAGTACGGTGTGGAAAGAAGAATTACTCATCGAGATTATTATTCATTCTTACAAAAGTAAGATTTTTAACTGATTTTTTTATCTTTACATCGTGAAAAATATCCGGAAAAACTGGCTCACCGGTCTGAGAATCGTAGTTATCGCCGCCGTCCTGGTGGAGGGCATTTCCATCGTGCAGTACGAGTCCCTCAGGCGTATCACGCTGGAAGACATGAACATCCGGACCAGAATCACCTTGGGAGCCATGGCCGACGAGATAAGCCACACTCTGGAGATGACCGAAGCCACGATGAGGGAAAACCTCTGGATGATACGGGCCAGGCTGGGCAATCCCGACGACATGTTCCAGGCAATGGTCTACCTCATTGACGACAATCCCCAGGTGGTGGGCGGCTGCATCAGTTTCATCCCGGACCATTATCCATCCAAAGGCCGGCTTTTCGAACCCTATGCCAAGAAGGAGGCGGACGGGACGATCAGTGTAAGCCAGATTGCAGGCCCTGACCACGACTACACGCTGAACCAGGCTTTCCGGCGCGCCCTCGAAACCGGAGTCCCGAACTGGTCGGACCCTTATCTCTATGGAGAGCCACCCCAGAGCCTTACCACCTATTCCTACCCTATCCGGGACGATGACGGAATCGTCGTAGCTGTCTGCGGCCTGGACATGGACCTCACATGGCTTGGGGAGTATCTCAATTCAAACCAGCACCTCAAGTCATCCTTCGCGATCATGCTGACCGAGGAAGGAAAACTTGTAGCCGGTCCTTCGTCCGAGAAGATTCCGCAGGCCGAAGTGGAGAAGGCCGCCGCCGCACTAAGCGGCAATGCCATGGACGTGTACCACAGGAACTACGCCATAGGCAGCGTGCAAATGAAAGCGAGTCCTTTCTGGCAACTGGCCCAGGTCTACAGGACCAGGGAAATCATGGCCCCAATACTCAAGCTTCGCCGTCAGCACATGGTGCTGGTCCTGCTCGGCCTGGCAATCCTTTTCTTCATGATAAAGCGCTTTGCCCGCAGCGAGAAGGAGTTGCGCATCGCAACGGTAGAAAAGGCCAGGATAGACGGGGAACTGACTATCGCACGGAACATACAGAGCGAAATGCTGCCCAAGACCTTCCCCGAAAACATCTACGGGAAGATCGAGTCCGCGCTTGAGGTGGGAGGCGACATTTTCGATTTCTACAGGCGCGACGGCCAGCTCTTCTTCTGCATAGGCGACGTGAGCGGCAAAGGCATTCCCGCCGCCATGTTGATGGCAGTGATCCATTCGTTGTTCCGTGAGATAAGCAAACGTGAGGAGAACACCGTCACCATCCTGCATGCACTCAACGACCAGCTCTGCCAGGGCAACGACAGCAACATGTTCGTGACCTTCTTCGTAGGCCGCCTTGACCTCTATACAGGCAAGCTCTATTTTTCCAACGCCGGCCACGACAAGCCTTTCCTGCTGACCGGTTCAGCCGAACTGCTGAAAACCAAGGCCCATCTGCCGCTGGGAGTGTTCCCGGATACGGCGTTTGAAGAGCAGTCATGCGTACTCTCTCCCGGAGACGGCATTTTCCTCTATACTGACGGCCTTACCGAAACCAAGAGCCCGGCCCGGGAGAATTTCGGCAGGGAGCGTGTGAAGGCTGCGCTGGACGCCTGCCTTGCACAGGCTTCGATGACGCCCGGGGAAATCGTTGACAGCGTGAGCAAGGCCGCTCACGACTACTCCGAAAACGCTCCTCTGAGAGACGACCTTACCATGCTGTTCATCAAGTTCGATCCGGGTGAGATCGTCCGCGACCGGCTGACGATTGTCAACGACATCGATGAAGTGTCGCGCCTGAGTGCGTTTGTCAAGGACTACTTCTCACGTATTGAACTGGACCGCAAGGCGGCTTACGGCATGCGTCTCGCACTGGAGGAAGCTGTGGTCAACGTGATAAACTATGCCTATCCCGGCGACGAGACCGGCGAAGTCACGATATACGCCGAAAGCGACAGGAAGGAGATCAGGTTTACGATAGTGGACTCCGGCTTTCCCTTCGACCCCACCTCTGTCCTCCCGGCCGACACGACACTCGATGCCATCGACAGGCCTATCGGAGGCCTCGGCGTCCATCTGACCCGAAAGCTTGCGGACTCGGTCTCATATAGCAGGAAACACGGTAATAACGTATTAACATTAACAAAATCAATATTATGACCACTTCAGTCAAGGAAGCAGACGGCAAATTTTATGTAACACTCAGCGGAGAGTTGGATACTGCCACGGCCCAGGAAGCCGAGGTGGCGCTTCAACCCCTGCTTGAAAGCCAGGGAAAGGACATAGTGATCGACTGCACCGATCTGGAATACATCGCTTCCAGCGGTCTCCGCATCCTGCTGGGCATCCTCAAGCAGGCCAGAGCTGTAGGTTCCCGGGTCGTTCTGAAAAACGTAAACGAGGTCGTCCGCGACGTCCTCGACCTCACGGGATTCATATCGATCTTCGAATTCGAATAATAAGGACTCGCCTACTCTACCAGGAAACTGCGCGTGAGGCCGGTCATGTCGAACACTTCACGCACCGCCTCCGTAACCTCGGTCACTACCATGCGGCCGCCATTGTCCGAAATGGCCTTCTGCATGGAAATGAGTACACGCAGGCCTTTTGATGAGATATACTCCAGGGATCCAAGGTCAAGTTCCATATTCAGGCCCTCACGCCTGGTCAGTTGCGCCATCTCTTCCTGGAAGGAGTCGCAGACGGAGGTTTCAAGTTCTCCGACGGGGGTCACCACGACGCGGCCGTCTTTTTCTTCGATGTTGGTTTTCAGCATATCTTGATACACATTATTGCGATGTCGTCGTTCTGTCCGGCCTCTCCCCTGAAAGCGGAAATTTCTTCGAACAGGGCCTTGCAGGTTTCTTCACAGCTCTCGCCGTCGCTTCTGCCCTGCATCCATTCCACCAGCCGGCTCTCTCCAAAGAACTCGCGGTTCTCGTTGCGGGCCTCTGTCACACCGTCGGTGTAGAGAAGCAGCCGTGAACCACGGTGCAGGCGGAAGGCCTGGGTATGATATTCATAATCGGGGTTTATCCCGGCTATCATCTGCGGGTCCTGGTCGAGGAAACGCCCGTCGAGCAGGGTTTTCGTATGTCCGGCGTTGCAATAGGTCATTTCCGAGGTCGAAAGGTCTATATCGCCGACGAAAAGAGTGGTGAACATGTCGTAGTCCGGATTGTCGCAGATCATCTTGTTCACCGAGTCCATGACTTCCAGCAGAGGAGCATCGTGCTTGAAGAGGGAGTTGATGACGCCGCACAGCAGGAACATCACGAATGCGGCCGGAGTCCCCTTGTCGGACACGTCCCCCAGGGCGAAAAAGAGCTTGTCGCCGCTCTGGACGCAGGTGTAATAGTCACCGCCGACGTCTTTCATTGCCTTGAGCATGGCATGCACTTCACATCTGGGATCCTTGGGGAAAGAGCGCGTGACAGCCTTATGCTGCAGGTCGTGGGCGATCCGGAGCTCGCCCTCGGCGCGGTCACGGCGGGCATACATCCTCTCCAGCGCAGGGATAACCCACAGCCAGGCAACCGCCAGGAGCACGACCAGCACGAGCGCCACCAGGAAGAAGAAAAGGTGGACCGTGTACTGGATGTCATCGAAGATGTACCTGTCGGAGTAGATGCCCACCAGTTCGAGCGGCCGGTCTGGAAAAGTATGGATTATCACCAGGCATTTGTGGCTCCATACGTTCGCACTGTATACGGAATCGTATCCCTTGTAGGGATGGACATCCTTCATCTTCAGCGTCTTGCCCGCGACAAACGAAGGCGAGATGACAACGCCGCTTGTATCGCGCAGCACATAGGAGAAATTCTCGTCTTGTTTCTGTATGAGTGAGACAGCCTCCAGGAAGTCGTACGGGTCTTCCTCTCCGGTATCGAGTTCCCTTGAAATATCCTCAGCTATGGCCCTGAGGTCATCCTTGAGGCTTTTGGTTTCCTCGAGCATGTTGACTCTGCGCGAAAGATGCACGGCGGCCAGTGTGGCAGCCGTGATCAAGAGGCCGAAAGCCAGCAGGAAGAGCATGCTGGCCCGACGGGGAGAGCCGTTTGAACTTTTCACACCCAAAAATAAAAAATTAATCCGCCATAAGGAAAAAAAAAGTCGTATATTTGACAAAATATGCCTAAATACCCAGAAGATGACATATCCCCTTTCTCAGTCGCAGTTGAGCATCTACCTGGCATGCCAGGGGCTTGATGAAAACGAAGGCAACTATCAGCAGGCATCTCTGTACCGCCTTCCCGACAGCGTTGACATCAAGAAGCTCACTGCCGCCTTCGAAGCAGTGATCCAAGCGCACCCCTATGTTCTTTCCCGCATCGTCCAGGAGGAAGGAATGCCGCGGATAGAAGACCATTCGACCGACGAGTGGCATCCGCTCGTGAAGGAAATCTCCTCCATCGATGAGGTTCGCCCGACCTTCTGCCGGACGATGGACCTCCTCAAGGATCCGCTGCTTCGCATCGAAATCTACAAGACCGGTAAAGGGAATTACCTCTATTGTGATTTACACCATATCATTTTCGACGGTGCCTCCACCATTTTGCTGACAGACCACCTGACGCGTGCGTATGCGGGGGAAGAACTGCCTCCGGAACCACTCAACGGCTTCGACATCGCCGCCCGGGAAGAGGCGCAGCGACAGGGAGAGACCTACGAAGAAGCGAAGAAGTGGTATGCCGAGACCTTCGGGGAAGGCGCCCAGCTCGACTCCAACATCCGGCCCGATGTCTACGACGCCCAGCCGCAGCCCTATCACGAACTGATCATCGACCTGCCGGTCAAGGGTTCTGTCGTCAAGTCGCTCCTGGCAAAATACCGCTGCGCCGACAGCGTGTTTTTCACGGCAGCCTTCGGCGTGACCCTCGCGGCCTGGAGCGCCGAGCCGAAAGCCGCCTTCAGCACCATCTGGAACGGCCGGAAAGGCCCTTCGATGAACGCCCTCACCATGAGCGTCCACACCATGCCCGTCCTGGTGGACGCAGATCCTTCCCAGACGGTGTCCGGCCTGTTCGAAGAGCTCCGCCAGCAGATCAGCGGATCCCGCAGCCGCGCCTTCTACTCCTTCGCCGACTGCGTCCGTGATTTCGACTTCAATCCACCCATCAATTTCGGTTATCAGGGCAAATTCGCCGCCGCCTCCGTGACCCTCCGTCTGGAAGGGACAGACATTCCCGCCGAAGACCTGCGTACCAACCCGCCGGGCCTCGGCCTTACGGTCGAACTTTTCGGACACGACGACGGCAGCCAGATGCTCCGCTTCTGGCACCGGCCCGACCAGTACTCCGAAAAAATCCTTCGCCAGTTTGCCGAAAGCTTCTCCGCCGTGCTCATTTCCATGGAGAAGGCCGAAACGCTGGCAGACCTGCAATATGTTACGGCGAAGCAGCGGAAACAGCTGGAACGTTTCCAGCCGGCTGAAGCGGCCATCGACACCGGCAAGACTGTCCTGGACTATTTCAAGGAATGCGCGGCAAAGACACCCGAAAAGGTAGCGGTGGTCTACGGTGACAAACGGCTCACCTACGCGGAACTGGACCGGCTCTCCGACAACCTGGCTTCCGAAATCAACAAGACCGTGAAGCCCGGCGGAGTGGTGTCGATCATCCTGGGGCGCAACGAGCATATGGTCACCGCACCCGTGGCGGCCATCAAGGCCGGCTGCACCTACCAGCCACTCGACCCCAGCTATCCATCCGAACGTCTGGGCTATATGGTGCAGGATTCGAAAGCCGGCCTTCTTATTGCCGATCCGGGGCTTGAGCAGCTCGTGGAAGGCTACAAGGGCCCCGTCCTCCTCACCGACAAGATAGCCGGACTGCCCAAAGGCAAGGGCAAGGGTGCGCCCAAGGCGGACGACTGCATCATCCTGCTCTACACCAGCGGCACCACTGGAAAGCCCAAGGGCTGCATGCTCTCCCACACCAACCTCCTGACCTTCTGCCTCCAATCCAACCTGCAGTTCGGACTCGGTCCGGACTCGGCCATGACGGGCTACGCCAGTTTCGGCTTCGACGCCTTCATGGGCGATATGTGGAGGACCCTGTGTGCCGGCGCCACGCTCCATATAATTCCGGAAGACATACGGCTCGACCTGGTGGCCCTGAATGGATACTTCGAGAAGAACGGCATCACCCACGCCTTCATGACCACCCAGGTGGCCACCCAGTTCGCCCTCACGTTCCCGCACTGCAAGAGCCTCAAGGTCCTGTCTACCGGCGGTGAGAAGCTGGCCAGCATCACGCCCCCGGACTTCAGGTTCTACAACTGCTACGGCCCTACCGAATGCTGCTGCTATGTGGTGAGCAAGCTCGTGGAGAAAAAGGAAACCAACATTCCGATCGGACGCCCCTCGACGGGCATACACGTTCATATCGCCACTAAGAACGGGCAGCTGCTGCCCGCCGGCGCAGCCGGCGAACTGCTCGTCGCCGGACAGCAAGTGGGACCGGGCTACCTGGGGCTGCCCGAAAAGACAGCCGAGGTTTTCATTCCCAACCCCTATGAAAAGGAAGCCGCCTACAGCCGCATATACCGTACGGGAGACATCGTGCGCTGGCGCGAGGACGGCGATGTCGAATTCATCGGCCGCAAGGACTCCCAGGTAAAGGTCCGCGGTTTCCGCATCGAACTCAAGGAAGTAGAAACCGTGATCATGGAGTATCCGGGCATCACCGACGTCACCGTGCAGGCCTTCGACGAGGAAGGCACCGGCACCGGTAAGTTCCTGGCCGCCTACGTGGTGTCGGACCAGCCCGTCGACGTGGCGGAGCTCAACGCCTTCATCCTGGAGCGCAAGCCGCCCTACATGGTGCCGGCCGTGACGGTGCAGCTCGACAAGATTCCGCTCAACGTCAACCAGAAAGTGGACGTGAAGGCCCTGCCGAAGCCCCAGCCTCAGAAGCAGGAACACAAGGCGGTCGAAGTCCCGTTCAACATCCTCGAACAGGAAATCGCCGACCTGATCCGCGACACTGTCCACATCGAGGGCTTCTCCCTCACCGAGCCGCTCATCTACTACGGGCTGAGTTCCCTTTCGGCCCTGCGCCTGGGCACGGAACTCTACAAGAAATACGGTGTCCAGATGAACATGGACTCCTTCGTCAAGACCGCGTCGCTGCAGACCATCGAGAATGAGGTGATCAAGGCGCTGATCGAGGGCCGAGGCACGGCCTCACAGAACGCTGTGCAGCAGGCCGACACGCCGCAGCCGCTGACCTTCCAGCAGACCGGCGTCTATTTCGACTGCATGAAGGCCCCGCAGGAGACCATGT